>CAYSQZ010000086.1:0-17677 GCA_964433035.1 uncultured Pirellulaceae bacterium
CAGTCGTATAACAGTTGCGCCGCGTTTTAACCTCAAGATTTTTCAGCCAAATAGCTCGCCAATCCATCTGGCTCGATCGTCAATTCGGTCAGCGGACCATTAGAATTGGAAACTGCAAAACTGGCGATCGCGGCTCGGTCATTTTGACCTGAATGGCTGCCGACAAGATCGTTTAGAAACGCCGAATCAATGTCGAGAGATTTCTCAGCCAGAAATTCTGCAGACCTCCGGAACACCTCACGCGCTGGCATTTTGTCGGTGGCGACAGTCAATCTTGCCGTCCCTTCACTGACATACCAGTTGATGTAGGACTCGTTTCGTTCCTGAAATTTCACATAGGCCTGAAAGTGAACTCTGATCATGGTCGCAGAGGTGAGCACTTGGCTCGTTCGAGGATACTGGTCCACAAACTCGGCGATCCGCTCGCGGTCGACTCCCAACTCAGTTGCTACTTGGTCCACTGCCGATTCAATTTCATGGCGATCGACCATCGCACTATCGTTGATCCCGTCTGGATTTGGGACTTCGAATTCGAACAGGTCGATGATGAACGTGTGTGCTTTGGATGTGAAAATCTGAGCGGCGATCAACGGCTGCTCCGATGGAAGTCGTTTGACAATTTTGGCCAGCAGTCCTGGATAATCTTGACGACCGATGACGGCAATGTGCCGATCGTCTTTGCTTCTCAAACTGATTTGATTATCGAGTTGGCAGATACTAATGGCCAACAAAGTTTTCAAGTGCTTAAGCTGATCACTGCGGCGCAACCGTTGGAAATACTCATCGGGCAAGTCACGTAGGATGTCTGCTATAACGTCATCGATCTCAAAATCGATCTCGGCGCGTAACTCCTCGACCAAATCGAGTGCCCGCCGAGTGGTATCCTCTATCATTTTAATCTTCAATTGGAGCCGAGATTAGTAATCGGTGTGGCCGGCATCGATTGTATCAAAAACCGTTCAAAACGAAATCGGCGTACCGGGAATCGAAGTGTTGACTTCAAATGGACTGGCCAGTGGATTCTGGGCGAACGACACATGTGGTTGCTTCATCGTTCGCTGTTCTATTTGGTTTCGAACAAGATGCGGCATCCACAACGCTCGTTCAACCAGTTCAATCATGACCGGGCCGTCGATCGGCTTTTTGAGGTGAAACGCCGCACCAAAATCATGGGTGCGCCGAATCACGCCTGAAGTTTGGGCTGATGAAACGTACATCACGGGAAGATCGCTTTTCTCGTCGTGTTGGCGAATCAAGCTCGTCAATTCGATGCCACTGGAATCTCCCAGACGCGTGTCGGTAATCACCAGGTCAAGCGTTGTTTGACTGGCTACCGCCATCGCGGTGAAATGTGAGTTTGCCGTCAACACGTGATGCTCATGGGCAATCAAAAGCGAGGCAATCGAGAATAAAGACTCGGGATCAGTATCGACCACGAGAATTGTGGCTTGAGGAATTCGACTCATAGGAAGGACACTCACAATCACGGCTTGCAGAAAGTGATTCGCTGCTCCATCGGCTTAACACACGGTCCATCGCGTTTTAGTTTCCTCGTCCAAAAGCGCTGGTAAATCTTACCGAGTCCCAACAAGTTGCGATCAACGGTAAATTCGACACGATTGTTTTGAGCTGCCGCATATCGCGCCGGTTAGCGGGCGCGTGACGATTGAAGGACTATTTAACGCCCAGACTGGGCGGACGAGAATCAAAAATACTTCCGATTTCAAAGTCGGGTTGTATCGCTGAATCGGGTTTTGATCAGCGAAATTCAAATCTCGTTTCAAACTTTGAGCTTCAAGTAGAGTTTTGCGGGTGCTTATTCCTGACGATCAGCACCGAACGAAAAAAGCTCGAATGTCTCTCGAAGCAATTTCATGACCTGAGCCAACACGATCACTTGTCCCGAACAATATGATTCAAGAAGTCTCAACTCGGCCCAGATTTTTGCGATTTGGTAGTGCAACCAGTATCGCCGATACGATTACCGTCTATGGATGCGTTGCGCGACGAGTCGCTGCGTCATCAATTCAATTTGCAACTCGGCAAGTACGCGTTGATGTTGAGAATCAGCCTGAGCCAACTGGCAGTTTTAGCTTTTGTTGAAGCGAACTGTTGCTCGGATTGCAGATCCTCCGTGGCGTTTCATCGAATAGAAAAAATCAGGAGTAAGACAGGATGATACTTAATTCAATTAAACTAATCGTTGGATTGGTCGCTGCGGTTGCAATCTGCGGTAATGTTTCAGCACAAAGCGGTTCCACCTTTGGTGGTTTTGGCGGAGGCGGAGGATTTGGCGGAGGCGGAGGATTTGGTGGCGGCTACGCTTCATCAGCGTTTGGCGGTGGCGGCGGATTCGGTGGCGGCGGATTCGGTGGCTACTCTTCTTATGGAGCCTTGGGCGGAGCAGGAATCACTGACAATAGCTGTGGCCGAGCAATCACTCAGGGTCAAGCCGAATCGCTTTGGGCCGGATATTGTACTGAGTCTTGTGCTTATCAACCTGCCATTAGCGTAGCTCCGAGCTTCGGCGGCGGTGGATTCGGCGGCGGTGGATGCGGCGGCGGTGGATGCGGACATGGAGGATGTGGCGGAGGATGTCACCAAGGCGGATTTGGCTATCCATCAGATTGTGGTGGCGGAAGTTGTGGTGGCGGAAGTTGTGGTGGCGGAAGTTGTGGTGGCGGAGTCGTCGAAGTTGCTCCATCGTATGGATATGGTGGCGGTGGCGGATACGGACTTGGCGGTGGCGGCGGTTGCGCACTTGGCGGTGGCGGTGGTGGTTGCCCCCTACGCGGCCGAGGGACAGGCTTGGCGTCTGCATTTCTCAACAAGGGTGGTGGCGGATGCTTAGGCTGCAAACGAAGCGCACCAAGTTATACGGTTGACTATGTTCCGGTAACTGTTGCTGCTCCAAGCGTTTCGCAGTGTGGAGCTCCAGGCGGATACTTTGATGGATTTGTCGGTCCCGAGTATGGAAACGCTGGTTTGCAAAGCAGTGTTTCAGGATGTGCGACAGGCGCATGCGGTGGCGCTGCTCCGGCAGCCAGCTACGGCGGCGAATATGGCGGCAGCTACGACGCAGGATATGGCGGCGGTTACGCGCAGGACGCCGGGGCTGGCCAAGCTTATGGAGCGGCCCAGCCAGCGGGCCCTGAAGTCCAGGGCATCGTCAATCAAGCCGTTCAAGGCGCCATTGAAGGAGCGATGACCAACTAACCACTCAGGTTGAAAATCACGATACGATTCAAAGGCCCTCCGATAGGAACAATCAGAGGGCCTTTTTTCGTAGCTTAAATCATTCACCAAAAGCCGGCTTTTCGAGGGAAAGCGTTGATCCCCCAAGCCATATCGGCTAGGATCTCTGGACTACAACTTATCCTATCGGATCGAGCTATCGGCTCGACGACAACCAGCAGTTTCAGGAAACACAATGGGAAGCGAAAGAGAACGAGAACTACGACGTCGACGTAAGCGTAAAAAAAAGATGGGCTTGATCAAGAATCGACTAAAAAAAGCCAGCTCCTCAGAGAAGGAAGTGATCGCAGCGAAAATTCGCAGGATGACTCCAGGAGCCGAGCAGCTAATCGCTTCATTGGGTCTCAAGAAGTAGCTCGGTTGCTGACGTTTCGTCATTTCCTTCAGAGCCATCGCGGGTATGTCCAAATTTGAATGGACCGATATCAAAATGCCAAATTCGAGGTGATTGGCTCACTGGACAATGTTGGTCGGGCGATTTACCGATCTGAAAGTGACCGCTCATTTGGCCAGCCCGGGCGGCGCAGACCAAACCGCGCCCAAGGGCTGTTGGAGTTTCCAACGCAGCCGCTCACGTTTGCTCGCCCTGCATAAATTGGGGTGATTTCTTTTCATTGGCAGAACTATTGAGACTCCATGTCAAAAGGCCACCTGATTCACTCTGTTTTCTTCACGTTGAAAGATTCGTCTCAGGACAAGACTCAAAGCCTGATAGACGACTGCTACAGATATCTGGGTGGTGCAGAGGGAATCATCAGTCTGCACGCGGGACCTCGAGTTGCAGAGTTGGACCGCGACGTCAACGATTCCGACTTTCATGTGGCATTGATTGTTATCTTTCAGGACCGCCAATCCCACGATGCTTATCAGACCGTTGAAGACCATCAGACCTTTGTCGATCGGAACGAGGCTAACTGGGAACAGGTTCGCGTATTTGACGCGAATTCCTAAGCCAGAATTTTTCGGCTGCTCCACGCAGAATCAAACGCTTTGACTGCAACTGCGATCAGGGATGATGGCAGTGTCATCGCCTGAGAAAGACGGGATCAAAGGATTAAGCTCTCGGCAGCCGCAAGACAAGTTCTTGTCAATCCTGTGATCCTGTTCCAAATCCGCGCGCTCTGTCGGATATGAGTCAGTGCCGATGGCTTGGTTACCTCCAGCGACCGCTACTGCTCACCAAAGCGTCGGTTGAAGACTTCCGGATCAAACGGATCGACCGGCTGGTAGGTATCGGCTTGGTTGTCAAGCTTCGGAATTTCCCCGATCGTTTGAGAGTGCTCACTGATCGGGTCCAACGGCTGAAGCCCAATTCTCTCAGGTTCAACCGGAACGATCTCTTCTTGTGAGGTATAGTCTTCTTCGATTGGCTCAACAGCAAGCTTCTCCTGGAGCGATGGATTAAGATAAGCTTGATAATTCTCATCAGGATCGTCGCTCAACATAATGACCCAGAGCTTGAGTTGCTCAAAATGCTTGGAGCCGCTGGGCAGAACAGGTTTGTCGACACCAGCGTGCGGTTGAGATGCCGCCAAAAGAAGCGGACTGGCAAACGGGTTGGAGCGGTCGACGAACTTCAACGTTTCGTGGAGATTTCGTTGACTCATGCGCCTCGGAATTGGCTTGGATCGGCCCAAGTCCATCAGCGGCATGACTTCCGAACGTGAGTCGTGACACTTGGCCGCGCTACAACCGTTAATCAACACCCGTTCGAGCTTGGAACGATAAGGACCAAGCGTGCCCTTTGGCATCGAACGGGTCATGCGGTCAAGTTCTGCAACGGTTGGCGCCACGAGTTCCGTC
The DNA here is from genome assembly GCA_964433035.1 of uncultured Pirellulaceae bacterium. GTDB lineage: Bacteria > Planctomycetota > Planctomycetia > Pirellulales > Pirellulaceae > Mariniblastus. The sequence continues at coordinate 5,059 of CAYSQZ010000086.1, forward strand.
GAAGCAGGCTGAGGCTTGACTGGATTGGGAAGCTCGTGATCCAAAGAATTCGTTTTGTGTTTTTGAATGAGCTGATCCGATTCGATTTCTCCTTCGAATCCGACTTGCCGAATCATATGCTGGCCGCTTGAAGACGCTTCAACAGGACTCACCCATGTTGAATCAGTCATCTCAGGCGATGGCGAGGCATTGCCTGCCAAAGCATTGAGAGGTGGCAGCGGACGGAACGTGTTGTAGTCGATTTCATTGCCCGCAAGTTGCCCCGTACCTAGAGAACTATCGATTGAGATGTCAAGCGACTGCTGGCGTCGGCTTGGGAAAACAGCGTTTACCTCGCCGGTGGCACTAGATGGTTGGGCAACACGATCCTGGCCCAAGGATTTGGGCGGCAACGACTGCTGCGCAAGGGCTTTTGCTTTATTTCGTTTTTGCAGTTGATCAATCGAGACACTGAGTTGCCGATCGAGAAACTCAATTTCCGACGCCTTGGCTTTTTTGGACTCGACGATCAACAGAATTTGATTTTGCGCCTGTGCATGCATGCCGTGCTTTAAGCACCAATAAAAAAGTGACTTTTGACCGGCGACATCGCTGGCCTTAGTCCTGGCACACTTGCCCCAATACGCATCCTGAATCGAATCACAAACAAAATCAACTCGATCGTTATCAAGAACGAGGCGACTGCCCTGCACCGTTTCGACAATTGTGTTTGTATCGGTTTCGGTGATCTGACCCGTTAGCACTTCACCGTTCCGCAGCACTACCAGCTGCTGCGTTGGTACATAGTTGCTACCAATCAATTGCCCCATGGTCGTCTGGCAAAGCAGACAGATCCCAAGGACGATAATTGTTGCTGGAGAAGACGTTACGCGCATGGCGGAGAGTAGGAAAACGGCAAACTGCGGTCAAACCCAATAGGAAAACGTTCAAAACCGCGTGTCGCTCTGCGAATCGAGCAAGTCCCGTCCACCGTTGGGAGCCCGATATCGCTTGGTCGACGCCGAAATTGCCATCTCGACCGATAGATAGAATGCTATCAGTCATTAAGCAGCGTGTTGGGGCCAAGATTCCCGGTTAACTGGAAACCGCCCCACCCGAGGTCATAAAATGCTGAATGATGCAAAGAACGGCCAGGACGAGGCAGTAGATTGAAAAATAAGAAAGCTTGCTTCCTTTGACCAATCGAATCATCCACGTACAAGCGATCACCCCGGTGACAAATGCGGCGACAAACCCGACAGCCAAAGACAGTTCTTGCCCCGCAGCGCCCAAGGGGACGTCATCTTTGAAAGCACTCAATAAGTCTTTGGCGATCTTACCGAAGATCAAAGGTACAACCATCAGGAACGAAAACCGGGCGGCTTTCTCTCTGTCAATTCCTAACAAAACCGAAGTCGAAATCGTCGCACCAGATCGGGAAATCCCCGGAAGTATGGCAACTGCTTGTGAGATTCCAATAATGATCGAATCCATGATACTGACGTTTTTGTCAGTACTCTTTGCTCGATCAGCCAACAATAAGAGCACTGCAGTGACGATCAGCATCAGGCCAACCAAAAGCAACTGCTGGTTGAACAGTGATTCAATTTCGGACTCAAACATCAAACCGATAATCGCCGCCGGAACCATCGACACTACGATTTTGGTACAGAACCAGAACTCATCGTTGATCTTGAACTGAAACAATCCCTGGAAGATCTCAAAGACCTCTTTGCGGAACACCAAGATCGTGCTCAGGGCGGTTGCGAAATGCAACACCACCGTCATCAACATGCTCTGCTGGCCGACGCTTGGGTCCTTCATCACGTATTTGGCGATTTCCAAATGTCCGCTACTGCTCACTGGTAGAAACTCAGTGAGTCCCTGCACAACACCCAGTACGATAGATCGAGTAATTTCTGTCATAGTCTGATAATTTTTCCGGAAGCGACGATCAAGTCATTTTGTTCAAAAGCTTACTACACTCTTATCTCAACCCGCCGCCACTTGGCCAACGTTTTAGCTGGTTTATTGCCTCCCAACCAGATCACTCGGATTAATGCTGTTGTATTGGTCGTAGACAAAGCCCAAGGGTTGAAATCGGAGTTGCATTTCAGGTTTACCAGCGTACGAATGCCGGGTTAAGCTTTCCGAAAAGACCTCACCCTTTTAGAATGCAGGCAGCAAATATTTGCCTCTTTGGTGGGCTGCGGAGAGCAGGCACGCGAAAGCCAGTTTAGCTCAAGAAACAAGGTGCGAAGATGATTTCGTCGACTCCTCGAACGATGTTTGAGAAAATATGGGACCAACATATTGTTCATGATCAGCCTGGGCAAACGCTATTGTACGTTGATCTGCACCTAGTCCACGAGGTCACCAGCCCACAAGCGTTCGAGGGACTCAGATTAGCGGGCCGCAAGCTGCGTCGTCCCGAGTTGACCGTTGCGACTCAGGACCACAATGTTCCGACAACTGACCGCAGCTTGCCGATCGTCGACCTGATCTCGAAACAGCAAATTCAAACGCTACGCCAAAACTGTAAAGATTTCGGTGTGCGGCTCTATGATCTCGACAGTATCAATCAGGGAATTGTGCATGTAATCGGCCCGGAACTTGGGTTCACTCAGCCGGGGATGACGATTGTCTGCGGCGACTCTCACACTTCAACTCACGGAGCTTTTGGGGCGCTAGCGTTTGGAATCGGAACCAGCGAAGTCGAACACGTGATGGCGACTCAGACGCTGGTTCAAACCAGACCCCAGACCTGTGAACTTCGTTTCGACGGAAAACTGGGCAACGGCGTGACGTCCAAAGATTTGGTTCTGTATTTGATCGGAAAAATCTCTACCGCTGGCGGGACGGGCTACGTTTTGGAGTACACCGGCGAAGCGATCCGGAATCTCTCGATGGAAGAGCGAATGACGATCTGCAACATGTCAATCGAAGCCGGAGCCCGCGCAGGCATGATCGCTCCTGACGAAACGACTTTTGAGTATCTCAGAGGGAAGCAGTTTGCCCCCGGTGGTTCAGAGGACTCAAGCCAATTCGATGCAGCGGTTGAACGATGGAAGCAACTCACGACTGACGAAGGGGCTACTTACGATCGCGTTGATATTTTTAACGCAGCCGACATTGCCCCACAGGTCACTTGGGGGACCAACCCTGGACAAGTCACGGCAGTGGACTCGGCCGTCCCAAGCCCAGACGACTTCGAAGACGCGACCGAGCGAAAGTCCTGTGAACTGGCGTTAGAGTACATGGACCTCAAGGCAGGTACGCCAATCACCGACGTTGCGATCGACCGGGTGTTCATTGGCTCTTGCACCAACTCAAGGATTGAGGACTTACGAGCCGCAGCGTCGATCGTAAAAAACAAAAAAGTCAGTGACAACGTAAGTGCGATGGTCGTGCCCGGTAGTGGAGTGATTAAGCAACAGGCTCAATCCGAAGGGCTGGATAAAGTTTTTCTTGAAGCCGGTTTTGAATGGCGTGAAGCCGGTTGCAGCATGTGCCTGGCGATGAATCCCGACAAACTTGAACCTGGCGAACGTTGTGCTTCAACAAGTAACCGAAATTTCGAAGGGCGACAGGGGCGCGGTGGTCGAACACATCTCGTTTCTCCCGCCATGGCTGCCGCTGCGGCAATTGAAGGTCATTTTGTAGATGTTCGGCAACTGGGAAATTAAGCGGAGAAAACCGTTGCTTTACCGTCGCAAGATGGTTTTTGTTTAAAACTAATTTCCTGCCGTGCCCATAGGGAAGGAAAAATCTGCGGAGAACCTCAAAACATATTGGGAAAAAACGACCACATGCATACATTACTGGAATGAATCTTAAACCGATTGCTTACGCTTCAGTTCGAGCAGTATTGTATCCGCTTCCTGTAGTAGCATCCGCACTAGTAATAAAAATGGATGCGGGAATTGTGTGCGAGGAGAAATTTGCAGAAGGATCTGCAACCGAGTGGATGCAACAATTATTTCTGTTGCTGACCAGTTTGACTTTTATATTGCTTGGCGTCCGTTCGAAATCTCATAAGGCGATTGCTTTCCTCTTTGGAGGTGGCGCCCTGGTTGCTTTGATTAGAGAATTGGATATCTATTTCGATCATATTTATCACGGCGCTTGGTTTCCATTTGCAATGGTAGTTTTAGCATCGGCTGTTTTTCTTGCTTATCGTCAGCAAGGGCAAATATGGGAAAACCTGGAAGAGTTTTTCTCAACACCAGCATTCGGGACCTTTCTTTCAGGTTTCGTTAGCGTGCTTGTTTTCTCTCGCTTGTTTGGAACCAAGAATGTATGGATCGCTTTATTTGAGGTTCAAGAGCTGGATTCAACCCAGAATTGGGTAAAAAATGCTGTGCAAGAAGGAGTTGAATTATTCGGTTACAGCTTAATATTTATAGCTGCGGTAGAGTTTTTTGTTTGCGTTTCAAGAAAGTTGAAGAAGTAAACAACCAAAAATGTACAATTTGAATTGGGCGTCCTGTTGGATGCCAATTTGCTGTTGTTTCTTGTTTGCCCCTCGCCGGTCGTTGTAAATTAAAACTGCTCACCAAAGAACACATCCAAAATTTGAATCATGAAATCATTCACCAAACACACCGGTACTGTCGCTGCGATGGACCGCTCCAATGTTGACACCGACCAGATCATTCCCAAGCAATTCCTCAAGCGAATCGAGCGAACTGGATTTGGCCAGTTTCTGTTTTACGATTGGCGATTCGACGAAGATGGAAACGAAATTCCTGATTTCGAACTGAACCTGCCAAAATTCCAGGGAACATCGGTGCTTGTGGCCCGCAAAAATTTCGGCAATGGCTCAAGCCGTGAACATGCCGTTTGGGCTCTGGATGATTTTGGATTTCGCTGCGTGATTGCTGAATCATTCGCTGACATTTTCTACAACAACTGCTCCAAGAACGGTGTCTTGCCAGTCCGCTTGACGGTCGATCAGGTCGAGACCATTCACCAGCAAGTCGCCAAGCACGACAGTTACGAATTAACGATCGATCTGGAATCGTTATCCGTTACTGACGCTGATGGATTTTCTGCAAGTTTTGAAATCGATGAATTTCGTCGCAAATGCTTTCTCGAAGGATTGGACCATATCGCGTTGACACTTCAGCAAGTCGACAAGATTGAAAAATTTGAACAGGGTCGGGGCTATGCTCCAGTTTCCTGAGCCATCACAATGAAGATAATATCTGGAAGCCAAAACTGCTAAATTGATTCGAGGGAATGAAAGATGAAAAACCTGATCTACCTGGTTTGTTTTTTCTCATTGATAATAATCTCCGCCGGCGCTATTAACGCCCAGGATGCCGTCGTCGAAACGGTGCTTGACGGCTTGAACAATCCCAGTGGAGTTGCGATTCAACCTGAAACGGGCCACGTTTTTGTTGCCGACAGCGGTCATCTGCGCGTGATTCGAGTCGTTGATGGGCAAGCCGAAGATGTCATCACCGATTTTCCCAGAGACGTTTACGGCAAAGGGCCGTTTTACGATATCGGGCCATTAGGGTTATTGTTTCTCGACAAAGATACGTTGATGGTCGGAGGCGGTGGATTGCCAGATGGCGAGGAGATGCTTCGCGTTTTCAAACTACCCGCAGCCGGTCAAGGGCCAATCAAGGCTGACCAGTTGCACGGCGAAGCGAAGGTGCTCGCTGGCAATATCGAATTCCAGGGCGAAGGCAATTTCTACGCGATGGCCAAGGGAAGCAAGGGCGTCTACGTGACTTGCAATGGTGATGACGACAAAGGATGGGTTGCTCTGGCAACGCTTGATGAAGACTACAAACTCAAACACTTCGAACGCGCGATCGCGACCAAAGAAGCGATCGGTGTCGACGCTCCCGTGGCAATCACAATCAGTCCAGATCGTCACATCGTTGTCGGTCAGATGGGTGAGACCGACGAGGTCGGTGACAGCCAGTTGACTTTCTACAGCGAAGGTAAAAAAAAGCTTGACAATTTCACGCTCGGACTCAACGACATCACGGCACTTGCTTACAGTCCGATTAGGGAGCGGTTGTTTTGCACGGATTTCAATTGGCGCGACCCTGGCAATGGCGGCCTGTACAAAATCGTCAGAGCCAGAAACAAAAACGGTTGCACTGCCAAGCAGATCGTGTCTTTGAAAAAGCCCACGGCGCTGGCGTTCAATAGTGATGGCGACGCATTCATTACTCTTGCCGGTACGACTGCCGACGGCAACAAAGAGCCCGATGGTCAACTCGTAATGATACGAAGACTCGACGTCGCCCCCAGAAAATCTGAGTAGCTCCCGATCCTGAGCAGGTTAGCTCGAATCCTTGCCTTTACCGATATCCCAAAAAAGTAGACTCGCTGCCTCGCCCAGTACGTTAAAATATGATTTTGAATTGAAGTCTGTCCGGCAACTGTAAGGCGCAAACTTTCAGCGCGAGCAGTTGCTACCGGCCCAGCCACATTGGGGCAGAAGGCTTGATTAGGCGATTTCAGGTTTTAGTGATTGAGATTTACCATTGGGTGCACCGCATCTCGTAAAAGTTGGATTGATGGGAGTTGTAGGACAATACCAGTCCCCCGACTTCAGCATCTTTGCGCGCGATGCTCAAGTGATTTGCCGAACCAGTCGAGGCTTGGAGTTCGGCGAAGTCATCTGCTCGCTGGATCAGGGGTCTGATGAGGATTTAAATCCTGTCGGTGAGATACTGCGACGAGTTGGATCCGAAGACCAACTGATTCTTGAGCGCTTGGAGCGGCATCGGGACAAAGCATTTGAGGCCTGCCAGAACTTGATCCAGGAGCGGCGTCTTCCCGGTGTCTTGGTCGATGTTGAACACTTGTTTGACGGTGAGTCAGTTTTCTTTTACTTCCTGGGTGAAGTTGATCCTCGCACTGAGGCGCTAACCAATGAACTGGCTGAAACCTACGAGCGGAAAGTTCGTTTCAAAAAATTTGCCCAGACGCTCGCCGAGGGTTGCGGTCCGGATTGTGGAACTGGAGACAGCAAGTGCTCGTCGGGCGGGTGTGGTTCGTGCGCGCTTTCTGGCGGTTGCGGGTCGAAGAAGGGCTAGTGGGCTTCAACACTATGACGTCACGTTTTTCGTAGTGGACGAGGTTACGAGTCCTGCGGCATTACTGCGACGAAAAAGTAGCTCAATGCAAGGCGTGTTAATAGAGCGCACTTCAAACCCGTTCAGGTTTCATTGAAACCCGAATATTTCTTTTAATGCTTGGATCCTTCGAATAGGTTTTGAAATGCTTTGTAGTACCAGGTAACCACTGACTGATCCTAAGCCAACCGAATGTCGTTCGTTAGTCGCGCTTTGTTGACAGGAACTCGGTTGGCGTCTTCCACTCCCAAGGCCCCGCCATCCCTTGCCACGGTGCTTCTTGGCCGTTCTTAATAAGGATTTGCATTCCATGTTCGTTGTCCCAAGTGCAATAGCAACTGAGAACCACAAAGTCATCTTTTGAATCTGCCAGTCTGGGAATTACGATTCCATACCCAAAATGTTTGTCGATGTTCTCTCGATTCATGACAGGCAACCCGTACTCGGTCAAGTCTCCAACAGCGTACTCGTATTCGATCCGATTCTCATTGGCCGAATCGTCCACAATACTTCTGAGCGATGGGTCATAATTTTGTAGCTTGTAGATCAGCCATTTTTGACGAAGCGTGGGCGCCGTTTGACCTTCTTCGAGAATCACCCTGACGTCGCATTCCCGTTCTCCAAGAAAGTCGATCCTCTCGATCATCTCAACGTAATAGTCGTCAAAGGTTTCGAAATGGAAATCAATTTTCTTCCACTGAATGTAAGCAGCGAGTAAGCAACTTGCGAGCGCAACAAGAACGAAGATTGACCGTAACCGAAATCGAAGGTGCTGTCTCATAAGGCGATCAACGATAGATGATTTTTTTTTGGTATCCGTATTTCATCAATTTGTATCATAACGGTATAAACTTGATGTCGAGAAAAGACGATGGAAATCAGGAATTAAAATTCGAATTGCCCGTATCGTGCCACATGAGAATTTCTGCGGGATTTGCAACCTGTTCATCTGTTTCTGAAGACATTGGAGGCCTATGGTTGTGCTTGAGTCGCAATTGTTATTTTGTATAACCCATTTCAAAACGAAGCCAGAGTTCAGTTCAGGCGAAGGGACTCCACGGGGACTCGTAACCTCATCCACTACCGAGGATTGTAAAGCCCAAGCGTCAGCGAGGAAAAATCCAGCGGGATTCCCGAAGACTATTGATGAATCTCAAGGCTATTGGGGACAAATAAACAAAGTCCAAAACCTGTCATGCCTTGCTGTCCAACCTTACTTCGATGAGCAATTTACCTGCAATTGAGTTCGCTCTGGCTCCAAAGGTGGGCAGCGTTATATTTATGGCAGGATCCTGTTGCTGGGACTTAAGCAATAGGATTCGGATTAGTCTCTTTCCAAGTGAAGCAACTCAATGAAACCACTCTCCCTGCGAATACTGGCTTTTTCTCTCATTGGCCTTGTCATACTTGTCGGGACACCGGCTTCTTCTCAGATCGACTTACCGATCAATCTCAAAGACCTTCCCATCGAGTTGCCCGACAACTTGACCGATGATCCGCTGACTTCTTCCGATGCGGCTAAGATTGACAACATTACATCTTCACTCAACTGGGCTGAGTGGTTGGGCCCGCTGGCTCCAATCGCGATCAGCCCATTTTTTGGGATTACGATTCTGGCTGGAATTTCTCAGTTCGGCGGCAGCTGGGTTGAGAACTCGTTTATTAGTAACAATCCGGTTCTCAGTAATCCAGCCGTGTTCTGGGTGTTTCTGTGCTTGACGATTATGACGTCGCTGCCCCGGTTCACCAAAGTCTCCAAACCAGCAGCGCAAGCGATCGATCAAGTCGAAGCTTACGCCGGCATCATTACGATCGTCTTGATCCGTCTGGTAACGTCGATGAGCGAATCAGGGGCGGGCGATCTGGGAGCAAACACTGCCATGATGGTTGTCGAAATGGGTGTGTTTACCATGGGGGCCGACATTCTTTTGAGCTTGGCCGCGATCGTGAACATCTTTGTGATCAACACCGTGAAATTCTTTTTCGAAGTGATGGTGTGGCTGATTCCCTTTCCATTGGTCGACGCAGCGCTCGAAGTAACCAATAAGTCATTGTGCGCTGGCTTGATGGCTGTTTATGCCTGGAACCCAACCGTCGCCACGATCATCAATCTGGTTATTTTCATTGGTTGCCTGTTTGCATTTCGATGGATCAACCGACGTGTACAGTACATGAGGTCTGTTCTCTGCGATCCAATCTGGAATTTAATCAACTCAAGTCATGGAATTCCATCCAAGCCGGAACTGGTCGTGTTCCCACAAACTGGGTTCGCCGGATTTCCAGCCAAATCAAAACTCCTGCTTCAGCCGACTGACGACGGCTGGCAACTAGTGCAACCGCGTTGGTTCCTGCCTTCGAAAGTCGCGCAGCTTTCGAAGACCTCGCACCAAATGGAGATTCAATCCGGAATGCTCCTCAACAGCATTAGCGTTTCAGGCGGTGAGTCAGGCAAGCTGCTATTTTCCAAGCGTTACGCGCGACATCTGGACGAACTTGCTGACCTAATCAAAGCTCGGCGTTCTGACACTACGTTTGAAGTCGATCTTCGAGCAGATTTTTCGCAGGCGTAACCGACCACGACCAGAGGCCAAAGAGGTCGACTGGAACGATCTTGGCGGTCGCGGCCTTTTTAAGAAGGGCCAGTGTTTTTTCTCCCTACTTACCGAACCGATTCTTCAATCGAAGCATGAGGATCATTGGAAGACCGCTTCTCCAAAACCAGACGAATCGGGACTTCGCCAAAATCAAGCGAGTCACGAAGCACGCCCAATAAATAGCGTTGGTAGGTCTTGGAAAACGAGTCCGGGTTATTGCACTTGAGCATAATCGTCGGGGGCTGGATTCCAATTTGTGCCGCATAATAGATCTTTGGGCGTTTCTTATTGTGACCCATCGGCGGCGGAGCCTTGATCAACGCCTGCTTGATGATGCGATTTAGTTTCGGAGTTCCAACCCGGGATCGTGATTGTTTGAATAACATCTGAGCGTGATTGAGCAAGCGCTTGCAGTTCTGTCCCGTCTGGCCAGTGATAAAAGCAACGGGAGAATTCCACATCGTGGAAAAGTTATCGTACACATAGTCTGCCCAGCGCGAGGTTTCCATGTGCTGGGCCATCAGGTCCCATTTGTTGACAACAAAAACGACGGGCTTGTAATACTGTTCAATGTACCCGACCAATTGGCGATCGACTTTGCTGATTCGTTTGCTGCAATCAAACATCATTAAAATCACGTCTGCATGACGGATCGTTCGGTGTGCTCGGTGCGTGCCATAAAAATCAATATCAGTGCGAACGCTTTTGCCACGCCGCAATCCTGGTGTATCAATTGCAACCATCGTCTGGTTATCAAGCTCGAAACGGACATCGACACTGTCGCGCGTGGTCCCTGCCACTTCGCTGACGATCATCCGCTCTTCGTTGACCAGTGAATTGATAAACGTGCTCTTGCCGACGTTGCGTCGTCCGACCAAAGCGAATTTCATAACGGGAGCTTCGGTGTCACGCTGATCGATTTCCTCTTGCGTGGGCAATCGCTCTAACATCGCATCCACGAGATCCTGTCGACGGCGGTTATTTTTAGCACTACAAACGACTGGCTCGCCAAACCCAAGAGAAAAGAAATCATTGGCTTCGACTTCCCAGTTCTCACCATCGCATTTATTGGCAACCAGTAGCACAGGTTTCCCGCCAGAGCGAAGCCTCCGAGCAACTCGCTCGTCCAAGCCCGTCTTGCCATCTTTGACATCGACAACAAACATCAACAAATCGGCGTTTTGAATCCCGATTTCGATCTGCTGCTCGATCTCTTCATCCAGCTCGTCAACGTCGTTGATTCCGATTCCACCAGTGTCAACAATCTCAAAATATCTCCCTTCGTCTTCAAGCATGTAAGACATGCGATCGCGAGTCACTCCAGCCATATTGTCGACAATGGCCAAGCGGCGGCCAGCGAGCCAATTGAAAATGCTCGATTTGCCAACGTTAGGTCGGCCGACGATTGAGACTTGTGGAAGCGCCATGGGAAAAACTTGAACTTGGTTGACGATGCCAGTTGCTGGCGGGTAAAAATTTCGTGTCTGCTACCGGGGCAACTGCGGGAAAGCCTGGTTCGGAAGAACTCCGAATGACATGGACCCTTTTACCGAGTCCAAAGATTACGTCAAATGATAGCCGAATGTCAGCTTTTACGAAGATGGAAACGCTCAAACGATGCCAAATCTTGAAAAAGAATCCAAGTCCGATTCGCTGCCCACTGATCAGCGGCATCCGCTTAGCCACCATGAGATGGCCCAATTGGTCCAGCAGCGGCTTGAAAGTCTACGTCGCGCGGGACTGACTCACTTGCCCAAAGGCACTGGCGAATATTGTTTTGAGCCAAGTGAGGAACCTGAACTCCAGGGCGAATCAAAAACGGAATTGAGAACCGAATCCACAAAAGCTACCCAGCCCGAACCTGACAATCGAACGACAGCTGCGACAACTGGCCAATCGGTCGCTCCTTCGCTAGACGTTGTCAAAGAATCCACTCCGGGCTACGTCTCTCCCAGCGCCAATGCGACTTCCAGTCCAGTGGTTTCGCACCAAGTTTTGGGAGCTTCCGCTTCCAATAGCAAGACGGATTTAACCACCGAGCTGGCCAGCGATGGTTACGGCCCGAGTCTGGCGACGGAAGAGCGTGCGTCAGCATTGAAAGTGCTTCAGGAACAGGTCGCTCGGTGCACACAATGTGATGAACTGTGCAGTACACGATCGCAAACCGTGTTTGGCGTTGGTAGTCCTTCGACTCGGCTCGTGATGCTGGGTGAAGGGCCGGGGGCAGATGAGGATCGGCTTGGCGAGCCGTTTGTTGGAGCCGCTGGTCAGTTACTGGACAAGATCATCGCGGCTTGCAATTTATCAAGGTCCGATCTTTACATTCTCAACACGGTCAAGTGCCGCCCTCCGGGCAATCGCAATCCCAGCCAGAACGAACTGGCCAACTGCTGGGGTTATGCCGAGCGTCAGCTGGAGATTATTCAACCAGAGTTCATCTGCTGCCTCGGAAGTGTCGCAGCCAGGACGCTGCTCAAAACAACCCTTTCGATCGGCAAACTACGCCGACAATTCCATGCCTATCGGGGGAGTCGGGTCTTGGTTACTTACCATCCGGCTTATTTGCTTCGCACGCCCTCGGCAAAAAAGCATGTTTGGGAGGATATGCAGTTCCTGATGAAAGAGATGGGGATTGAACTGTCGAAATAAGAGGAGGCTTTCCGCTCGCAGGAGGCTGTATCGCTGAAACTGATTTCCAATCGCAATTTGCCTCCCGCGACAAGGCGATTCGGCAAAACCGTTATTTTCGGACCGCCGTTTGGGGGTAGCTTCAAAAGTCTCGAAAACCCGAGAAATTGTTGTCAATTCAGTAGGCGATAACTAGTATTAGGGTGAATATATTCTAAGTTTCAGGAAGTCGGCTGGGGCAATTTCACGCGGATTTCAACACACAGATTCAGGAAACTGATCGGAGAGACAATGTTTGGACCAACAACACGAAGT
>CAYSQZ010000087.1:0-14579 GCA_964433035.1 uncultured Pirellulaceae bacterium
TTGTCGGTCAACTGTCAGGCACAGCCTGACCTACTAGCTGCCAAAGGATGCGTTCCGCGCTAGGATGCGTTCGGCGCGACTTTCGCTGAGCAAAAGGCGACTGTGACGGCTTTGGGATAAAGCCTAACAATACAAAGCATGGGGATCAAAGCGTTGGGATCAGAACATTGGAATCATAACATTGGGATCAAAGCGTTTTGGAATCCTTGCCGGTAGCGTCATCGCCCTTGAATGTTGACGTTACCATTGCCGCAGGAGCGAGTAACGTATTCATCTCTGAGATTGCCGACGATTCGCTGGCTGGAGAAAACGACCGAGCCAGTCGCTCACGAGATTCACGCATTAAGCGATTAACAAACGCCCACATCAACAACGCCATCAACAACATCGAAGCCAAGGCCAACAGTGCCAGCCAAGCCAAACGCGAACTCAACTGCCGCACGTCCGACAATACATTTTCCTGGTCGCGCACCGCCAGGACCTGTAGCCCGGTTGCTTCGGCTTCGGACCGGTGCGAAGGTTCGCCGCTGGATTCAATTTCGACTTCGACATGATAAATCGAAACAATCGAATCAGCTCCATAGTTGGCCTGCTCGCCGACTGAGGTTTTGCTAACGGGATCCTGAAATACCGCCCCGGTACGATGCTGCATTGCAGCAGCGTCCAAATCAACGAAAACACCATTGAACAATTCATCGGGCAAACGCCCACCCTCTGTTTCACTCGATAATTTTCTGTAGAGCGGATGCTCGAGGATAATCCCGGAGGTTTCTCTCTTCTCACCATCGATGGGCAGCTCGATCTTACGTCCGTCAACAAGCATGTTGTACTGGATCAAATTGTCGGCCTCGTTTCTTTGCAAATCCAACTCGGTCAAGCTCCCCAAGTCGACCGTCACGGCAACGATCCCGAGAACTTTTTTATCACTGCCACTGTAAATCGGTGCCGAAAACGCGACCTTCCAAGTCTTGGATTGCTTACTTTGAAACGCCCCCGAAAGATGGGGCTTGCTGATGATCTTTCGAGCCATCAAGGCTTCAAGCGATCCGTTTTGAGCCAGCGACGAATCATCCAGATCCAAGTCGACTTCGCTAAGCTGGGTCTCCGTTCGAGTCGTCCCCACAAAATAATTTCGATAAGCGTAGTTGTTTCCCAGAGTCAGGTTCTTGTTCTGAGCGATTAGGCCCGTTTTCTCATCGATCGTACTCTCAAACACCGAAGCGATTTGATTGCCAAACCGATCGCAGACAAACCAACTCGCAGCATCAGGGTACTCATTGTCGAGATCAATCATTCGTTCGGCCAAAAAATCCTCCAGCTTTTTCCTCAACGGATTGTCTTTTAAGGCTTGTCTCATCGGTCGAAGCTCAGGATCCTGTTCAACGCCGGACTGCGTATTCTTCCGTGGATCGGCGATTTTCATTCTCACCTCGAGCATCGCCTGGTTCTGATCGAACTCCTCATAAGCCGCTACAAATGGTTTGTACTTGGCCAACTGACGCACAACCCGCAAATATTCTTCGACTTTTCCTGCTGCCGATCGAGCCGCCAATCGAGCGGCGTAGCGGTTGCCCTCTTCGGCTTTGGCGACCACCGCCGACTTCGTATCGTCGATGGCTTGATTGAACGCCCACCAGCCAAACAGGGAAATAATTCCCAACAACAGCAGCGGCAGTATCAGCCCCAGCATCATCAGCGGCTTGCGAGCCTGGGCAAGCTCTCGTTGTTTGAGGGCCGTTAGCACACTGTGAACATTTCTAAATCGATGCTTGGGGTCAGGTGCAATGCAACGGTCGATCAAGTCGGCGAGCATTCGGTCGACGCCCGGGATCTGCCGGTGGTCGGTTGGCTTGGGAGCGGCGGCCAATGTTTTTCGATAAACTTCAAGCCGCTGGTCAATCGCGTCGGTGGATTCGATTTCTGTCGCCAACTCCTGCGTGTAGTAAGGCGGCTTTCCAGTCAACATGCTGTACAGCAACGCCCCCAACCCATAAACATCCCATCCCGCATCAGGCGCCGCGTCCATGTCGGCTTGTTCCGGCGCCATATAAAACAAGGTTCCCAGCGCCGGCGTCTGGTCGGTTTTGAGTCTTGATTGACCAAAATCAGCCACGCGAGGATTATTTTCCTGGTCAAGCAAAACGTTTCCAGGTTTGAGGTCGCAATGCAAAATACCTTTGCTATGCAAATGCTGCATTCCCGTGGCGACTTCCTGAAAAAGCTCGATCGCTTCGGAAGCAGGAATTCGATTGCCCGATTTCAAACGGTCTTCCAATGAACCGTTTTCGATATAGTCCATCACGTAGTAGGGCGGATCAGCATCCCAGCCAACATCGAAAAGCTGAACAACGTAACGGGCGTCCGAAGTAACAGCGAGTAACTTTTCAACTTCCCGCATCAACTGCTGCACGCCGGCCCCAGATCGCCGCGTGTAAAACTTAACCGCGACGCGACGGCTGGTCTTCAAATCGGTCGCAGTCCAAACTTCGCCATAAGCTCCGCTGCCAATAAATTTTTCCAGTTTGTAACCGGGAATTTGAGCTGGCGGCTGACTCGAGTCCACGCTCAGCTGGCGCGCAGCTTGTTGTTCTTCGCTCGATTGATGTTGAGTTTGGTCCGATAACATCGGGCACTTGTTGAATTAAGTTGGTTTCATCGGGATCACCGCGCCAGCGACCATTAAACTATCATAGCAAAAAGCCGACTGGCAGACCTTTAGCGACCATGGCGGTGGATCCCAGAAGAAAATCTGGAAATGACACTACGCATAAATTGGATGCGCTCTAATCTGCAAATGGATCCGGGTCAGAAGAAACTATCTCCGCTTCCTCGGGAACTGGGGCATCTGCGGCCCCAAGCGCGCCATTGACGATCCACCAGGAAAGAACCATCCCGATCAATGTAACCACCAACCACACGACGGCTTTGCCGGACGAACCATTGCCCCAAATCAGGTTCAACGAAGCGATTCCAACATAAAAACTACCTACATACATCGTGGGAATCAAAATCATGGATACCAAAGCTCGCCAACCAAAAGAATTGATTCCAGCTTGAGACACGGTTTTGATCGTAGTGAACCAGACCAACAAAACCGCAACCAACGAGATAACGATGATGAATATCACGGTTCCATCGCCACGACGGAAGGTTACAAAATTGAATGGCAACTGAATCAGCAAGATCAAACTAAAAAAGTCCACGATCATAAACCGGAACTGGGGTTTTCCAGCTCCAATACGGCCGGCTTGTTCTGGATCTGCGCTGCGGATTGCGAGCTGCTGCTTTGCTGCGGCATCGAGCTTCTTCAAGATAAATATCGCGTAGCCGAAGGGGACCAGAACAAGGGCAAATCCGACAATAATCGCAATCGATTCCTCGTTCATGAACCTACCTTTAAATGGGCCACAGAATTGTTCGCGTGCCGCAACGATTTTACAAACGACAATGAAAAACGATCAGAAGATGTATGAATTCACACATCTTTATTTCTGTGGATGACCCAATATTCTCCCATTGGCTAGCTGCGGTCAAAGGCACTTGGGCAAACCAAAATTTCTGAATCGGAAAATTCATTTGACTCGTGCCCGTTGAAAACGGTCAGTAAATGACTTAATCCAGAAGCAAAAAATAGCGAATAGAAAATGGTAGCTTGAATTGTCAATTCGCCAATTTTTTCCCGACAAAACTGTCTTTCTGGACGGGTTCTGAGCGCCCTGAAAGTACGCCTTTCGATTAAACATTGTTGACTTTTTGGCTCCATTGATGAAAATGTCTAACAACGAGGCCGAGGGATTTTGTGTCGACGAAGACTCCGGTTCGTCGAATCAACCCCATGATGCAGGAAACGCCATTTATGGCATTTCCTGCATTTTTTTATGCTGACTCACAAAAACCATCTTTCTTTCCCCAACCACTTATCTCTCAATGCTTGCCAACTCGATCAAAGCCGTGGCCTTCGATATGGACGGCTTAATGTTTAATACCGAGGACCTCTACGATGAAGTCGGTGAGATTCTGCTGGGCCGGCGCGGTCAAAGTTTCGCCCGCGAGTTGAAATTGGCGATGATGGGCTTACCGGGCCCTCAAGCGTTTGAGATCATGAAGCAGCGTTGTGGCCTGAATGAGACAATTGATCAACTTCAAGCTGAGTGCGACGAAATCTTTTCAGAGATGCTTCCGGCCCGAATCCAGACCATGCCCGGCCTGGAGTCACTTCTGGCCCTTCTTGAGGAAAGAAAGATACCCAAATGCGTGGCAACCAGCAGCCATCGGCAATTTGCCACCCGAGCACTGGGAGCGTTCAATCTCCAGCCAAGGTTCGAATTTGTTTTGACGGCCGACGATGTAACCAACGGCAAGCCTCACCCCGAGGTGTATCTCTCTGCGGCCTCGCGATTCAGTGTTGATCCCAAGTCAATGCTCGTGCTCGAAGACAGCTTCACCGGAAGCACCGCCGCAGCGGCCGCCGGCGCATACACGATCGCGGTCCCGACCAAGCACAGTCAGGAAATGGATTTTTCACATGTCGATCACGTGGCCCGGAGGCTGGACGACAAAGAGATCTTGAATCTGTTTAACGAACCAAAGCACGCAAGCTAATTGCGAATTTTTCTTGTCTGTCGCCAATACGTCAATTTCATCATTACCGATGATCAGGATACTACTGTCGATCGCCAAAAACGGACCATTCTCTAGTTGTTGAACCGATCAAATAGGCAGGGGTCTGGAAAAAAATCCGCCGATAGGTTTTGATGTTGGCTTAAGCGTTGTCCCTTTATTTGTTTGGAAACCCAAAGCGTCAACGATTGATTGCCACTCGTTCATTCGGGTTTGGTTTTTTTTATTGTAACCCGACGCGTTAGCGAGGGCGAAGCAGTAACCGACTTCGGCCTCGCTAACGCATCGGGTTACCATTTGTTCCAAGCGTTTGATAAAATCACAACTTAGACGGTATGCGAGGAATAATGGGAACCAACAAAACTCACCTCGCTCACTAGGATTTTGCATCAACTTGAATGTGATGTTCGTAGTACCGCCTTTAGGCGGAATAGTATCCAGCCGGCTAAAGCCGGTACTACAAACGGTTTGTATCGCTTGATGCAAAATACTATCACGCTTCGGGTTACACATAGCACGAATCACTGCAGTCGCACCGCTTGGCTGAAGTAACTACCAGTTTTTAAAAATATACTTATCGGAAGAAGATAAAAGATGGACGCACCGATCGCGATTGTAATGGCTGCCGGCAAAGGAACCCGGATGAAGTCGGAGCTTCCCAAAGTGCTCTGTCAAGCCAACGGGCGTCCTTTAGTCGCTTACGTGCTTGATGCCTTGCGGACTGCCGGTGTTGCCAAAATGGTTGTCGTTGTTGGTTACAAAGCCGACTTGGTTAAGGAAGAACTTGGTGGCGACGAAGCAATTGAGTTTGCGCTTCAGACTGAACAACTGGGAACCGGGCACGCCGTCATGATGTGCCGTGAACAACTTGCTGATCACAATGGTCCAGTTGTTGTCGTTGCCGGTGACTCGCCAATGATGCAAGCCTCCTCAATCAAAGCCTTGATTGAGGATTTCCAGAAAACCGAGCCAGCATGCATTCTGGGAACTTTGGTCCACGAGAATCCTGAAGGCCTAGGCAGAATTGTTCGTGATGCTGACGGAAAATTCACCGGAATCGTAGAACACAAAGATGCGACTGAGGAGCAGCGGAAAATCGCTGAAGTCAACATGAGCACTTATGTGTTCGACTGTCAGAAGATGCTTGGGGCACTGGATAGCTTGACCGACGACAACAAGCAAAAAGAATACTACATTACCGACTTGCCAAAAATCATGTTGGGCAACAATGAAGACGTCAGAGCATTGCCTGTCCTGAAGCCGATCGAAGCACTTAGCGTCAACACGGTTGAACATCTGGCCGACGTTGAAAAGGCGATGAAGGAAATGTCAAACTGACATCTACATCTCTAGCTGCGACTACCGACCCCAAAAACAATTCCCGACGCCACGTTTAATTTCATCTAGCCCGGTTCCAGCCCAAGCAAACCAATGCGTGAACTGAAGATTTTTAGCGGTCGTGCCCATCCGGAACTCGCCAAGAGCATCGCCGATGAGCTGAATCTTGATATTGGTCAGTGTCGATTTTCGACGTTTCCTGACGGTGAATTCCATTGCAAAATCGAAGACGTCCGAGGGCGCGACGTGTTTTTGATTCAGCCAACCTCTCCGCCGGTCAACGATACGTTGATGGAGTTGCTAATCATGATCGATACTTGCCTGCGGGCCAGCGCCGAGCGGATCACAGCAGTCATTCCGTACTACGGTTACGCTCGCCAGGATCGTAAAGACGAGGGGCGCGTTCCGATCACGGCCAAGCTGGTTGCCAACTTGCTGACTCGGGCAGGTGCTGATCGAGTTCTGACGATGGACCTGCATGCGGCTCAGATCCAGGGATTTTTTGATATCCCCGTCGATCACATGTATGCGGCGAGCGTCCTTAACAATCACTTTCGTGAAATGAATATCGGCCAGGAAAACCTTGTGATCGTCAGCCCCGACGAGGGCAGTATCAAGCGGGCCGTCGGGCACGCCAAGCGACTGGGAGGAAATATTGCGATCATCGACAAGCGTCGTCTCTCGGCCGAAGAAGTCTCTCAGGAAAATATTATTGGCGGTCCGATTGAAGGAAAAGTCGCTTTGATGTTTGACGACATGATCAGCACCGCTGGATCCATTTGCGGGGCCGCGGAGCTTGTCAAGAAACAGGGTGCCAGAGAGATTCATGTCGCCGCGTCCCACGGTATCTTTGCTGGTCCGGCAATCGAACGGCTTCGCAACGCGCCGATCGACAGTATTGTTGTGACCGACAGTAACCCGATCCCCGAAGAAAAACGACTACCCAACATGAAAGTGCTGCCGATCGCTCCGATTTTGGCCGAGGCAATCAAACGAATCCATCAGCACCAGTCGATCAGTGCAATCTTTGGTGATTCAGGATCTGACACAAGTAGTTGAATCGTACGCGTTGGCTTGCGTGGCTAAGAGCCTATCCTAAAACCTTCGGCGTAAAATCCTAACCCGACGCGTGAGCGAGGGAATTCGTGGGGTCGTCCCTCGCTCACGCTTCGGGTTTTGATGTTCTGGGATAGGCTCTAAATTGGATTCAGCGTCTTGGGCTTAACTTATTCGCTTATTGGACCAATAAGTCGGTCGGCACGCGCTGGCATGACAAAGACGGGATCAAGATGAACCAAGATTGATTCCCGGCAGCCGAGTATTGTTCCAATCGATCCAAGTGGCCTTCCAAAGGAAAAGGACTTTGGTGAGTCCACACATATGTTTTGGGATTGATCTTAGTCCCGCGCTGGCTCATCCCTACGGAAAACGGCAACAATATCCTCAGCCGGTACCACAAAAAGCTGGTTATCTGATTCGAAATCAACCGGAATCGCATTCCCAGGGTGGAAAAGCACTTTATTGTATTGCCGCAGCGGAAGATCCTCATCGTGCTCGATGGCCGCCGAAACGGTGACGATTCGTCCCGTTATGGTGGGGATCTCAGCCGAATCAGGAAGAGCGATGCCGCCCTTGGTTTTTTTCTTGGGCTCATCCTTTCGCACCAGTACACGCAAACCTATTGGCTCGACATATTCGAACTTCTGAGCACGAGCACTTTTGCTTGGCTCTTTTTTTGCCATTCCCCGTATCCTCTCCAAACGATGTTAGCCGTCATTCCTCAAACGGCCTAGCTGATAATCGAGACGCATTATTGCTTGTTTTGGCTGTAAGTCGAGGTCTAAAGAGTCCGAAGTGAATTCGCTGGGACAGATCACCCAATCACATCTACCTCCCCAATCTGGCCAAGCCGGTAGCGTCAAGGAAGTTGATCTACTAATGTGATCTGCCAACGTTCGTTGGTCAACTCGGCTGTGACTTGGCCTAGCAGCCTGAGCCGTCGGTTGTCGGCCTCAACAGGACTCCTCCCAAGCGGGCAAAAGCTTGGTAAAAAATCAACTTGGGCTTGTAAAAGCCACAAATTCTGCCAAAATTCGTAATCCAAGAAATCGCATTTCTAAGAATGGTCCGATTCAGATTTTCAGATCTGTGCGGAATCGTTTGAAAGAGGCCCGAACGGATCTTGGGCCGCAACAGTTTCCCGATCTTCCTTTGGGATACCTGTCTGCAATCACAAACAATAAATGAGACATTTTTTTAGGTCATTCAAGTGGCAGAAGTACTTAACGTAACTAAACGAGAGCAAACCGGATCGCTGCGGATGAAACGGTTGCGTCAGTCTGGCCAGATTCCTGCTGTCCTTTATGGTCACGGAGAAGAGGGCGTCATGCTTTCGGTCAGCGAACGTGATCTGAGCAAGGCGATCGACCACGGAAGTCACATCGTTGACCTTAAAGGCGGAGCCAACGAAAGTGCTTTGATCAAAGAAGTTCAATGGGACGCTTTTGGAGTCAAAGTTTTGCACTTGGACTTGACCCGCGTCGACGCCAACGAAGCGGTCGAAGTCACGCTGCCAATCGAACTCAAAGGTGACGCTGCAGGGACCCGTCAGGGTGGAACGCTTAACTTCCACCAACACCAACTTACAATCTTGTGTCCTGCCAACGTTCTGCCGGATAAGCTTGAGATCAAAATTGGCGATCTCGAAGTAGATCAAGCGATCACTGCTGCTGAGGTGGCATTGCCTCCGGGCGCGGAACTGGCCGAAGACGGAAACACTCCGATCGTTTCTTGCTCTGTGGTTACCGAGACTGCAGAAGAAGATACCGATGGTGCTGCCGCTGAGCCAGAAGTCATTGGCAAGAAAGACGAAGAAGAATGATCTTGAGTGGACACGGGTTAGCTCTCGTGTTTAGCGAGGTCAGAGGGTAAACAGATTCAATGAAACTAGTCGTTGGGCTGGGTAACCCTGGAAAAAAATATCACGAAACTCGGCATAACATTGGCTTTGAAGTCCTGGCTTGTTTGGCTCAACGTTATGACGTCGGAAGACCCAAGGCAAAGTTTAACGCCGAAGTCGCCGAAACAATAATCAACAATCAGAAAACGATTCTGCTCAGTCCGCTTACGTTTATGAACCTCAGTGGTCAAAGCGTTGGGGCCGCAGTCGATTTCTACAAGTTGCCTTTGACTGACATTTTGGTCATCTGCGACGATATAAATTTGGATGCCGGACGGTTGAGATTTCGACCCGGTGGCTCCGCTGGTGGGCAAAACGGACTTAAAGACATCATCAATCGCCTTGGTTCACAGGACTTTGGGAGGCTGAGAGTTGGTGTTGGTCGTCCGCCTGCCAACTGGGATGTGGCCGACTATGTGCTGGGGAAATTTTCCTCGGAACAAGCCGGTGAAATGGAGGTTTCGGTTGCCAGAGCCGCCGATGCCGTGGAAGTTTGGATTGCTGACGGAATTCAGCGGGCGATGAACCATTTCAACGCCGACCCAAATAAACCAAAAAAGAAACAAAACAAACAACGTGAAAATCAGGATTCGGAGCCTTCGGGTCTTGATAACATTGTTACCGAAACTCAATCAACAACACAAAACGAAGATTAATTTAATCTAAGCTCAAAAGGGAATTCGAACGTGGCAGAGAATGTTTACGAATGCATGTTCATCTTTAACGCCAACGCGTACGCTCGCAATCCGACTGGTGCGGCCAACTCTGTTGAAGAGATGGTTAAATCGGTAGGTGGTGAACTGCTTGCCAGCCGGCTTTGGAATGAGCAAAAACTTGCTTATCCAATCAACGGCCATCGCAAGGGTGCTTACTGGTTGACTTACTTCCGCATTGATTCGTCCAAGATGACGAAGTTCAATCGGAGTTGCCAACTCAACGACACAATCCTGAGGCACTTGGCAATCAAGCTTGACCCGCGATTGGTCGATCCAATGGTTGCTGTAGCCAAGGGCGAAGTCCCCGTTGCTACTGAAGAACCCGCTGAGCCTGCAGCCGAAGAAAAAAAAACTGAAGCTGTCGCTGCAGCCGCGGAATAATCACACATTGCCACTGGCTTGACCTAACGAGTCAAACCAGTTGGATAGAATCATTGAGAGGTTATCCTCTTGATGCGGACACAAGGGATTGAAACCGCCTAAACCTCCGCCAGGGATTCGGCCCATTTGGGCATGAGAATGCATTTGGCGCGTTTAAAAGTTTTTTGGAGATTGATCATGGCAAGTTACAATCGAGTCGTTTTGATGGGCAACCTGACCCGGGATGTCGAACTTCGGTACACTCCATCGGGAACAGCAGTTACTGATATATCACTGGCTGTTAACGAGCGAGTTAAAAGAAATGACCAATGGAGTGATGAGGTTCATTTTTTTGATGTAACACTTTGGGGACGAACAGCAGAAATCGCAAAGGATTACCTTTCCAAGGGTTCGCCTGTGTTGATTGAAGGACGATTGAAACACGACCGGTGGGAGCAGGACGGACAAAAGCGAAGTAAAATCAAAATCGTCGGCGAAAAGATGCAAATGCTTGGCTCCAAAGGTGGTGGCGGCGGTTCGTCACCAAACAACGCCAACCAAAGCTCAGCTCCACAACCCGTTGCTGCCTCGGCCCAAACCGCTCCTACTCAAGCCGCTCCGCCAGATGACGAAGTGCCTTTTTAACAACTTACAACCAAACACTGACACATGACCTTTTTGTCGAACGGATTTCGACTTCAGGAATTTAATTAAAGAGAATTTTCGATGCCATCTAAACTTAAAAAACAACGTCGCAACAAAGTCAATTTTTCTCGCCTGCCACGTGGTGAGAATGGCGGGATCGAGTTGCTGCTGATCCAGTCGGTGGATAATCTTGGAAAACAGGGAGAAGTTGTTGAAGTCAAAGCTGGCTTCGCCAACAATTACCTGCTCCCTCAAGGTCTGGCTACCGTCGCCAGTGATCACCACAAGCGAATGGTCGAAAAGCACAAGGCCAAGCTACAGGAAATCGAGCAAGGTCGACTCAAAGACCTCAAAGATCTGGCCAAAGTGATTGCTAAGCAAAGTATCACGATCGAAGCCAACGCCAACGAAGAGGGACATCTCTACGGTAGCGTCACAGCGGCTGAAATCGTTGGTGCGTTGAAGCAAAGCGACATCAGTTTGACAAGCGATCAGATCCGCCTCGAAGGCGTATTGAAGGAACTTGGACTTTATACGGTCAAAGTTCACTTGCATCAGGATATCGAAGCGGAAATGAAAGTCTGGGTGGTTCCAACAGTCGACGAAGATGCTACTTAAGCTTCAACAGCTTTTCAGCTCATAATCGGGATCGAGTTTACCTCGGTCCCGTTTTTTTGTGCGCTATTTGTACGCCAGTGCCGTGCAAAAACGAACAGCTATCGCGGCGTTGGATGATAAGCGATTGAGACTTGTGATCCTCTGACTCTGCCTTAAGATTAAGCTTACGAAGCTTTGATTTGATCGGTAGTTGCTTTTTGCTTAACGTTAGCTGCCTTTCATTTTTTACGCCAACGGCGTTAGATCAATAGCCCAAGGTTCTTGAACCTTGGGACAATGAACACATAGCGCACACAATCCCAACGGTATTGGATCAGGTCTTGCGGTGGTCGTGATCAAACCCCGCTGGGGTTTAGGGATTGATGATCCTTATCCCAGGGTTCAAGAACCCTGGGCTATTGGTCAAACCCCTTTGGGGTTTTGTTGATTTAACCTGATGGGGTTTTATTGATTCAACTTGATGGGTTTTGTTGATTTAACCTGATTGGGTTTTATTGATTGAATCAAATGGATTTTTTGTTTGAATCCAATGGTTTTATTGATTGAATCCGATCGGTTTTGCTGAACCCGTGGGGATTTGTTGAACCCGTTGGGTTTAGCACACGCAGTTTGAAAATGGACTCAATTTAGGAACAACGGAATGTCGAACAGCTTTGAGCCATCAACCTCCGATAAAAAACGCCGCAAGTACACCAAGCGAGAGAAAAAGCCAACTGACCTCGTCGACCGCCAGCCTCCGTTCAATCTTGAAGCGGAGGTGGGTGTTCTGGGAAGCATCATGCTGATGCCTGATACCTGTGACGAGATTGTCAACTTGATTCGGCCCGGAGATTTTTACGACGAAGCCCATCAGATCCTGTTTCGACATATCATGGACATGCATGGTGCCGGAAAAAAAATTGATCCATTGCTGCTTCGCGAGAGCTTGATTGGATCCAACGATTTTGAAACCGTTGGTGGTGCGGCGCGACTGGCTGAGATTTTCACGTCCGTCCCTAATGCCGCGCACGTTACCTATTACGCTACCATCGTCCGTAGTAAAGCCACGGCAAGAAACCTGATCACAACCTGCTCTGATCTACTGACCGAGGCTTATCGTCCCGATGGTGACCCTGACACGTTGCTCAATGATGCGGAGCAAAAGGTCTTTGCGATTCGTGAGAGCCGTCAGTCCAACAACCTGGCGATGATCGACGAAATTTTGGTTGACGCGATGGACCGTCTGGAAGCCCGGATTTCTGGCGAGATCCAGGAAGGCACCGTGGAGACCGGATTCACCAAGCTCGATCAAATGACCGGAGGCTTGCATGCTTCGGAACTTGTGATCCTTGCGGCTCGACCAAGTATGGGAAAGACCGCGTTCGCGATGAACATCGCCGAGAACGTCGTGCTGAAGTCGCGCAAACCGACCTTGTTCATCAGCCTTGAAATGGCGTCAATCGAGCTGATTGAGCGGATGCTCTGCTCTGTTTCCCGGGTCAACGGTCACCGCCTTCGTGGAGGAACGCTTTCGCGGGACGACCAGCAACGTGTTAAGGAAAGCGCCGCCAAACTCTCAAACGTTCCGCTTTTCATCGATGATTCGCCTACCCGAAACGTTTCCGAGATTGCCGGTGCGGCTCGACGAATCAAACGGCGTGAAGGTGGGCTTGGCTTGATCGTCATTGATTATCTTCAGCTAATTCAGCCGGATAACTCCAACGACGCCCGACAGGAACAAGTTGCCAAGATCGCCCGTCGCCTCAAGGGACTTGCGCGTGAATTAAAAGCCCCAATCCTGTGCCTCTCTCAGCTTAATCGTCAAGCCGAAGACTCCAGAGACCATCGCCCTAAGCTCAGCCACCTCCGCGAGTCGGGAGCGATCGAGCAGGATGCGGACGTCGTTATGTTTGTGCACCGCGAGTCCTACTTTAGAAAAGGCGATCCCGAGGCCGAAGACATTCAGCACGAAGCCCAGATTATTATCGAGAAGCAGCGTAATGGACCAACCGGCGATGTCGATTTGCATTGGCATCGAGAGTTTACACGTTTCGAGAACCCAGCTCAGGAACGGTACTCCGAATTTGATGATTTTCCTCAGGCCACATTTTAGCAACGGGATAGATTAACTGGACGAAATCGGGCGGCTGTTTCTATCGTCGCAGGCACCCGCAAACCGATAGAGACCTATTCGCCACAGGTTTGCGTAAGAGCTTGAACAAAGTAACGCTTCACCAGAACGATAGATAACAAAAATAAGAACGTTTCCAACCATTATATCATGGTTTACTTGACAACTTTTAAGCAGGACCGATTATAGAAGTTAGCACTGCCAAGGATCGCTAAGCGTTTTGCACTACATCTGCCCTAATGATTCGCCTGGAACAATCGCATGTCAATAAAGGCCACTGAAGCCAACGACATCGTAATCATCGATGAAACCGAGGCATGTCCTTATCTGGACGGCCAAACGGCTCGGATGCCGCTGCGAATGCCGCTTGAGCGAGTCAGACCCAAGCAAGTTGATGAACGACTCGCCGAAGGGAATCGTCGGACAGGGGAATTCATTTATCAAACCAATTGTCCAACATGCAATGCCTGTCAGGCAATTCGCCTCAATTGTTTCAAGTTTGAATTCAGTCGCAATCAACGTCGAAGAATAAGCAAAGGGAATCAAAAATTCACTCAGCGGATTGGCCCGCTTCAATCTGATCCGCAACGACTGAATCTATTCAATCGGCATCGACGATTGAGAGGATTGGCCAAGCGGGATTCCGACATTGATACCGAAGAGTATATCTGGGGCTTTGTCAGAAGCTGTTTTGAGTCGTTTGAAATCTCCTATTGGCTCGACGACCAGTTGGCCTGCTTGGCAGTTTGTGATCGCGGTCAAAACGCACTATCGGCGGTCTACACTTTTTTCGATCCTGATCTCAGCTCTGACAGCTTGGGGACATATTCGATTCTCAAACAGATTGAATATTGTCGCAGCAACAATCTCAAGCATCTTTACCTTGGCTACTACGTGGCTGGTTCGCGGCACATGGAGTACAAGTCGCGTTTCGCGCCCAACGAGCGGTTGATAAATGGGCGCTGGGTCGAATTCAAAACGATTGGCGAACCAAGCTGAAATTTCGCCTGGAAGTTTCGCTTGTCATTGGAGTCCGTTTCTAACTCCACTTCAGAGGAACTTTCACGGATCGTCGCCAGTGGTAACGAGCTCACGGAAACCCGAAACGTCGGTGAGGGACAGATCCCTCGTTAACGCTTCCAAGCTGTGATTGGAACAATAAGCGCAAATGGTAACCCGACGCATCAGCGAGGAACCTCAATAAGCGCAAATG
>CAYSQZ010000087.1:14679-17596 GCA_964433035.1 uncultured Pirellulaceae bacterium
AATGGTAACCCGACGCGTCAGCGAGGATCCTAATAAGCGCGAATGGTAACCCGACGCGTCAGCGAGGATCCTCACTGCTGCTCAATATTCCTCGGTTACGCGTCGAGCGGGTTACCAACAATAAAGTCATAACCTACTCGCGATGCTTATAACAAATCTGGTCGTCAAGCGGGTCGTTATAAAGGACGATTGCGGCTACGATATGAGTTATTGAGGGCGTGCATCGACGACATCTACTTTGATTGACAACTGATTTCGGACATTGATTGACAAGTGAAGGCATTAGTCACCGGAGCCAATGGATTTCTTGGCTCAAAATTAGTTCAACAATTGCTTGAGCAAGGCTATGAGGTCACCGCGATGACGCGGCGACGCGAGGACATTCCGTCCGGACTTAACGTGACGACGGTTCACGGTGACATTCGAAGTTTTGAAAATGTACTTGCAGCTTGCCAAGGTCAGGAAGTCGTATTTCACACTGCCGCGAAATCTGGGATCTGGGGCCCCTGGAAACTCTTTCATGCAACCAACACGATTGGAACGCGCAATGTTGTCGAGGCTTGTGTTCAAAACAAAGTGCGAAAATTAG
Organism: uncultured Pirellulaceae bacterium; assembly: GCA_964433035.1. Lineage (GTDB taxonomy): Bacteria > Planctomycetota > Planctomycetia > Pirellulales > Pirellulaceae > Mariniblastus. Next base: position 15,269 of record CAYSQZ010000087.1, read on the forward strand.
TCTACACCAGCAGTCCCAGCGTAACGTTCAATGGAGAGCACCAAACCAACGTCAACGAGTCAGCACCATATCCAAAAAAGTGGCTTTGCCATTACCCTCACTCCAAAGCGCTTGCTGAAAAATATGTTCTCGAGTCGAATCAACATGACGACTTAATGACCTGCGCGTTGCGACCACACCTAATTTGGGGACCGGGTGATCGACACCTGATTCCACGATTGATCAAGCGTGCCAAAGCCAAACAGCTTCGACGTGTTGGCGACGGGACCAATCAAGTCGATACGATCTACATCGACAACGCTGCAATGGCACACATCCAAGCCGCGGAAGCAATGGAGCCGGGTTCACCGGTTTGTGGAAGCGCTTATTTTCTATCGCAAGATGATCCGGTCAACTGCTGGGGTTGGATCAATGAAATTCTTGGCTTGGCCGGACTTCCCAGAGTGCGACAATCGATCTCATATTACTGGGCCTATCGGCTGGGCTATTCGCTAGAATCGTTTTACGAGCTTTGTAACTTTAAGTCAGAACCCAGAATGACTCGCTTCCTGGCCGCGCAGTTAGCCAAAAACCATTACTTCGATATCAGCCGAGCCAAAAACGATTTTGGATATTTCCCCCGCATCTCCAATTCCCAGGGTATGAAACTTTTGGAGGCTTCATTGGCGCGTGAAATTGGCCAGCGGCAGCCATCGCCTCATGGCAATTGAAATTTGCGATCCCATAAAAAAAGCCCGGTCGACTTGACCGGGCTTTTGGATATCTTCGAAGTTGTTGGCTTATGCCAACTCTAATTTTTATGAGCGACGGTTGCGACGCAACGCAATCAGCCCAGTCGCGAAAACAAACAGAATTCCACTTGAAGGCTCTGGAACCTGAGCAAATCCAACTGAGAAATTGTTGTTCAACTGGTTAGTGTTATTTGAGAAAACAGTGAACGACGTTACTGGAGCAACAGACTCAAAAAGAAAGCTGCTGCTGTTCTGCTCAAGAATACCTGTATCAGGACCGACGTAGTCAACAAAAAAGTTTCCACCGCCGGGGATAGCGTCGCCGTTTGGAGTAGAACCAAACTGGTAATCGCCATCAAGGTTAGAAACCAAATTGAAGCTCTGGATACCGCGGACACCATCACGAGACTGAGAACCGGTTTGGAACCCAGGTGAACCGAGGAAACTTCCGTGGCTGACTTGTGCTAACACATCTGTAGTTCCGAGCAGTGTGAAAGTAGTCTCTTCGTCATCACTGACTGTGAATGAAGAGCTAGGAGAACCAGCGTTAGTGAATCCGTTTGAGACATTAAGAAGGACTGAGCCTTGGCCCAAACCGAGTTCGTTACTGATGTCAAAGGTATTGCTGAAAGGACCGGATCCTCCAGTTGCAATCCCCAAGTCAGTCAGTGGGTTGATGAACGTAAAGTTCTGAGCGGAAGCCACGCTGCACGAAAGTGCAACTGCGGCAAGAATAGCAAGGTGGGTAGTTTTTTTAATCATGATTCTCTGCAATTCGGCGGTGTATGTGACTCGTAAGCTTTCTATGGCTTGCTCTACAATTGATAGTTCAATCGGAAAATTCTCATCTACGGAAAGTAGAGATCATTAGGTCGAGCTAACCGTGCTGGATTGATCGGCAAGTAGTACTGGATTTCGGTAGCCAAATCGACTTAAATTCCAAAATAATCCGGCTAGCGTGCAGTGACATCCCAGTAGTCACCAGCTTAAATATCCTTAGAGGCGCTATATTGAGAGCCATGGAAGAGCTGCTCGCAATTCGAATTGGTTAGAGACTACTGAAGACAGCTAGCGAAATCTGCATCGCTTTCATTTACTTGCCGGTAATCACAGACCTTGCGTTGGCCATCCCCAGTCACGGCATGGCTGTATCAATACGCCTTCCGCTGGGATTGGATTATTGCCAGTTTTAAAACGGGACTTGGGCATACTCGCCCGCTTCTCCCCACGTTCGCGACTGACTGCGGATCCGATCCCAGTCTTGCTCACTCAATTCTATCTTGATCTCTGTGACTCGATCTGGTGCAAAGAGGTTTATCAGCGTTCAGAGGCAAATTGGTTTTTTGGAATCGGTTTGGTTGGCGGAAAAATGAGAATGGCTTTTGTTTTGGTAAGTCAATCTGACGCGAGCCTCAAGCGAATTTGAAAAACCTGTCGAAGGCACATTGTCGCTGATAATTACCAAAATGAAGTCTGGTAAATAGCTATGCGACGAAACGACGTGTTACAATCACTGCAACGTAATTCATAAAAAACAGACAATCTGCTAATTAAAGAGAAACGAAATCAGCATGTGGCGAAGCAGGTCTCTACAAGG
>CAYSQZ010000088.1:0-17545 GCA_964433035.1 uncultured Pirellulaceae bacterium
CTCGACATTTTGTTCGTTCCCCTTGTGTTTGCGAAAGTTGAGCGAATAACGTCCGTGTTATCCGAGCGGCGAACCCAGTTTGCCGACGAACGACGGAGCGATGTAAAGTATTAAACCCTGAGTATAACATATTCCGCGACCAACCAATCCCAGGTGCTTCTCTTATCGATCAGCAACTCATCGTAAGCCCAGTTGAACATTGCCTTGGCTCTGCGAACGTGACCAGCGATGGTCGCCGGTGCAGCCGTCGTACCATCATTCTTTTTTGAATAGATGCGCTTGACCTTTGCGAAGTCCTTGGGAAGCAAGCTGTCAACAATTTTGCTTTTCCCAACCGTATCAACAAAAATACCGCATGACGCAAGAAGGTCGTTGTAGTGTCGGATGGTGATCGAGTCGTCGTCATCATCCGCGAGGCTTGCACGCCTATCCTGTTCCTCTAGAAAGCGATTGGCGAGTTCTTCGACGGTCCGCTCGTTCACGTCAGACTCAACTGGCTGGCTGCCATTAGCAAGAATGAAGTCGATTTGTGAGTAGTAGCGTTTTAGAGCGGCCTCAAGGTCATGCCAAGGCCCAAACGTGTAGAGCTTGCCCTTGATTTTTTTGACCCAACTACCGCCGCCCGAGGGGGTGAGGGGACAATTCTTGGGTTTAGCTGGCTTTTCGCGCACGGCAGCGCTGAATTTGAAGTGGGGCATCTGAAAAAGACCTCCGGTAAAGGGTTTGTAGGATGCAGCCGAAACTGCGAAACAAACTCACCCGATGCAAAACGGGCCCGTTGGTGCTCAAGGCACCGGTCTCTACGGTGGGAAGTTACAGGGACAAAAAGGATCTGGCCTTAATGCTTGCCTTCCGTGCTCGACAGTTGTGCAACGGTTGTGCACAACTTCTTAAAGCGTGATCTTCCCGTCATTTAAAACGAGAAAAACCATAATGAGGGCGCAGGGGCTCGAACCCTGGACCTACGGATTAAAAGTCCGTTGCTCTACCAACTGAGCTACGCCCTCTTTCCGGCCAAAAAATGGCCCGAAATTTGGTAAGCCGAATTCACATTCAAAGTGAAATCGCCTCAAGTAAGAGGGAAAGTCTAGCAAAAACGCCATCCCTGCCAAGCCCCATCTTGGCTTTCCCGAAAACGACAATTTTCAGCCGATACGGTGGTATCGTTTGACGCGAATTGATGGCCTAAACAAGAGCCTGGGTTGCCAGAGTTTGGGCGACTGCCCACCCCCAACACCACTCTGGCGAACCCAGTGACGTAGCCGATGTCGCCAGACTTCGGGCGAACTGCTGGGCACCCTGAACTCTGGCTTGTCCAGCTACGGAAAAAACCGCCTAGGAGACAGCCGCGGCTTTTGGATTGTTTTTCGTCAGTCAGAGACGCAAGATTACTTGCGAAGCACGCCGTCCGTCAGCACCGCCTGACCTACTTGCTGAGCTTGCTTTGCCTGTCAGAATAATCCAAGTTCGTCAGGTACAAAATATTTGAGAAACCAACAGCGAATTGCCTGCGCGACCGATCGTGAATCACTTACCCCCAAGCCCAATTCGATGTCCGAGCCCCGCCCTATTGATCACCACTACCAAGACCCAGTCGATTTGATTTGGCTTCGCGCCGCTGAAGACCTGGGGCTCAAGATCAAGCGATCGTCCGACGCGTTTGCTGCTTATGACGGAAAGGGAACGCTTACGATCGCCAACGAAAGCGATTTTGATGCAGACGATTCCTTGGCTCAAATGATTTTTCATGAAATATGCCACTGGTTGGTGGCAGGTAAACGCGGCAAAGACCTACCCGACTGGGGGCTTAGCAACGAAGACGATCGCGATCTGGTTTACGAATACGCTGCCCATCGTGTTCAAGCGGCTTTGTCGGCTCCCTTTGGGTTGCGTGAATTTATGGCTGTGACTACGGATTGGCGACCGTATTGGGACGCGCTGCCTGAGGATCCTTTGCGAGACGGGGATGATCCGGCGATTGCGATTGCTCAAGAAGCTTATCACCTCGCACGATTGCGTCCCTTCAAGCAGGTATTAAATCGAAGCCTCTCGGCCACCGAGGCCATCGCCAATGCGGTGCGGAATGCAAGCCAGCCAACCTCGTTGTGGAGTTTGACTCGTGCCCGTCACCGACTGGGTTCGCTGGTATCCAACTCGGAGGAGTTGCGCTGCGGAACTTGTGCTTGGTCCTTTCGGGATCCTGGTTCCAGCAGCGGTAAAACCAATTTGGTTTGTCGTCAGCATAAGTCAGACGAATCGGCACCCTCGGTTGATGCGGACGAACAAGCTTGTGACCGTTGGGAGCCCAAGTTTGACGCTTTGCAATGCGGCGCTTGTGGTGCTTGTTGCCGAGAGGGCTTTGACTCAGTGGACGTATCAGCTGAAGATACTTTCAAGAATTTGTATCCAGAACTGGTGCAGCTTCACAACGGTCAGCACATCGTTCCAAGAATATACGGTAGATGTGTTGCGTTGGATGGTGATGGTGATTCGTCTCCTTATCGTTGCCGGCACTACGATGATCGTCCCGAGAACTGTGCCGATTTTGAAGTCGCTGGTGACAATTGCTTGCTCGCGCGTCGCCGGGTTGGGCTTAGTCGTTAAAGTTAAGACTTGGAAGCTTGTCAAAGACGTTTACTAAAGCGTTTTTTCGCAGAGGCAACTTGGAGACTGCAAGTGTTTAGCTCGGAAGTTCGCCGGCAATAATTGTCTAGTGGTTTACTATTTGGCTGATTCGTGTTGCAATAGTGGAGTAGCTAATCAAACTGAGCAGCTTTTTAACCCTCCTGCTTGCGGCCTCGCCGAGAAAGTAGCTCGCCTTGCTCATCTTTGGTGGAGTCAAAGGCGACAAAGTTCGAACTCAAAAAGGAAACGTAATGTCGACGCTTAAAGAAAAACTCGAAGCACATAAGAAGGTATTCCTAACCAAGGTCAACGACGAAATTCTTTCGATTGTTGGGGCTGCTGGAAGTGCACTTGCTGAGACGGTGCCTAACCGAAAAACGCCTGCTAAAGGGGAGAAGCTGCCGGCATTTTCTTTGGTCGGAGCCAGTGGCTCGACGGTATCTTCGGACCAACTCCTTGCCAATGGTCCGTTGGTCGTGACATTCTTTCGTGGCATGTGGTGACCATACTGCAACATAGAGCTGGAAGCTCTTAACGAAATTGTCGACGACTTGAAAGCCTGTTCTGCGACCATGGTGGCCGTTACGCCTCAAATCCAATCACTCAATAGTGAATTGGTTGGTAAATTCAAACTGAATTTTGATGTGCTTTACGACGAAGACAACCAGTACGCCCGCTCGCTGGATCTGGTCCATGGTTTTCCTGATGACCTGAAGGGTGTCTACGGTCAGTTCGGTATTAATCTTGATGAAGCCAACGGCAACACGAAGTGGGAATTGCCGATCCCGTCGCGGTTTGTGGTCGATGCAAGTGGCGTGGTCCAGAATTCACATGTCGATCCGAATTACACGGCGCGTCCTGAACCTTCGGTCACGTTGGAACAGGTTGAATCGCTGGGGTAGGTTTGGTTCGTAGCTGCCAATCGCCAGCAACTGTAACCTCAGACTCAAAGCGTCAGCACGAATGCGACTTCTTGCAAGTTGCCGCCTACTTAAGCATGTAGCTGCAAAGTTGGGGGGACAAAACGCTGGTCAACGGAAGAACGCGTGCGGGTGTAAGCGAACAGAATAGAATGTCACCCTCCCTTTGGGAGGGTCGGAGAATTCGCTTGCGAATTGGACGGGGAGGGTTTAAGAATCTTGGTTCAATTTGTTAACGAGCGTGCCCTCCCCGATCTGCGCCATCATGAATGATCGCGAGTTCGCCTCTCCCAGAGGGAGCTAAACTGCTTCTAGTGCAACTTCAAAACTGACGCTTCGGGTTTCCAGCAGTGGTCCTACTTTTTGAAGATCTGGTCGATACTGCCTTTACTGTCGGCGAATCCGTCGTTGGGAACTTCCAGAGCGTTGAGCATGCTGACAAACAAATTGGACAGATTTTCTTTGTTTTCGTCAAACTTCAAATAACGTCCGTGCTTGAGACCCATGTTCTTGCCGCCTGCCAGGATCAGCGGATAGTTCCGGGCATTGTGATAAGTGCTGTTGCTGCTGCCGTAAAAGACTAAAGTGTTATCTAGTAGCGATCCGTGTTGGTCTTTAGCGTCCGTTAGACGTTGAAGTAAATAGTCCAACTGCTCGATCAAAAAGCGATCGTATTGCGCCCATTCTTTGAAGTTTTTCTGGGTCTTCAGGTGCGACATTGCATGATGGTCTTTATAACCAAAGAGCACTGTTGAAAATTTGGCGCCAAGCCCAAGATTATCCTCGCGCACCAACATATAGTTTGCCACTCGCGTGATGTCCGTCTCGAATCCCAAAACCATCAGATCGCACATGCTTCGGATATATTCCTTGGGCGACTTGAGAGTAACTGACAAGTCTAAATGCGACGAGTCGAACTTTTCCATTGGGATATTCTGCCACGCTTCAAGCCGCTCGATTCGGGCTTCCAAATCGTACAGTGTTGCCATGTACTGGCCGAGCTTTTGTTGATCTGACTTGCCAAGATTTTTTTGAAGTCGTTTGGAATCCTCCAGTACCAAATCCACCACGCGGCGTTTCTTCTGCAGCTCGATCTTGCGGGCTTTGATACTCTTGGCATCGTCGACTTGAAATAGACGCTCGAAGACCCTCCGCACATCGTTTTCCGCGGGAATGGGCTGGCCCTCTCGGTCGAACGCCAGCGTGGTAGCCCGACCTCGATATCCAGTGCCGCCGTCGGTTGAAAGGTTCATGAACGAGTGCCGTGTCTCGTTCTTGTAATGATTGGCGACCACCTGATCGAGAGAAATGGTGTTTCGATACTCACCACCAACATCACCCCCGGTTAGCCAGCTGTCACCGGCCGTGTGGCCCAGCAGACTGCGCGATTTTGGGTGAGACAAGCCGCCGAAAATTGTGAATTGGTCTCGCTTCGCTTGCAGCGGTTCCATGACCTTGGTCATTTTGTAGTCGCTACCAGCTTCGTGTGGAAACCAATGCCAGTCGTCCCGTATCTTGGTGAACTTTTCATGAGGCAGGCTGACACCATTGCCGACATACAAGTTCAGCAGTCGCCTTGGTTGTTTCGTCTTTTCACTCGCGACCGCGGTTGCCGCCATGGCTTCGAAGAAAGGCAAACAGCAGGCCACGCCCATACCCTTGAGCATGGTTCGTCGATCAAGATGCCACGGCTTACCTTTCACAGCACTTTCCTTTCTACTGAATCCTATCTCGCGGAGAACAAAGGGCTGGTGATGATCGCCCGAAGTAGACCTTGAAATTTATAGTCGTCCTTTTTAACTTGCTGGACAATTTCATCGATGGCCTCTCGATCGGTAAAGGAAAGAGACCGACCCAGTCCGTATCGTAGCAGATGCTGGACCAGCGCCCGAGTAAATTGGTCGCCTTTCTCCTCAAGGATATATTGTTTAAGCTCGTCGACGCCTTCGAGCGTTTTGTCTTTGGGCAAAGTTGCCTCAGCGGCGCCTTGGCGATGTTTCCAGATTCCAACCGCATTATAGTTCTCAAGCAAAAGTCCCCACGGATCGATTTTGGCGTGGCAATCGGCACACGAGGGGTTGTCGCGGTGTTGCTCTAATTGTTCTTTGATTGAAAGCTTAGCCACCTCGGGATCGTCTTCATCGATTATCGGTACATTTGGCGGTGGAGGTGGAGGCGGATCGTCCAGAATTCGGCTAACCAACCAGGCGCCGCGCTTGATTGGGTGGGGTTGCTTACCGTTTGAGTTGCCCGTCAGAAAGATCCCTTGGGAAATCAGCCCACCCCGCTTTGCGTCTGCGTTGAGGGTTACCTTCCGAAAATGCCCACCTTTGACATCAGCGATGCCGTAAAACTGCGCGAGGTTCTGGTTAAGCATCGTGAAATCCGCGTCTACCAGATTCATGATACTCATGTTTTTGTTCATGACTTCAGCAAAGAACAATCGGGTCTCCCTAAGCATGTCATCTCGTACGAAGCGATTGAAGTCCCGAAACGTTTCAATATCAACTTTGGTGTGCGTCATCTTCTCCATCTGAAGCCATTGTTCGCAGAACGAATTGACAAAATTGGTCGAATTCGAATCCTTGATCATCCGATCTATCTCGGCCGGAAGATTGGCCCGAAGTTGGTTATTCCCAGCCAGCTGTAAGAGACGGTCGTCAGGTGTCGAGTTCCAGAGAAAATACGAAAGCCGGCTGGCCAGCTCATGTTCGCTGATGGTGCCTGGAGTTGTAGACGCTGATTCAGGCGACTCAACCAGATACAAAAAGTGCGGCGAGCAAAGCACGCTTGCCAGGGTTTCGCGGATGCTTTGTTCGAAGCTTTCGCATTGCGGGCGGAGTGATTTCCAGAGTCGATGGTAGGAATCAACCTCTTGGCTGGTTGCCGGGCGACGAAAGGCTCGGTCCATAAAAGTCTGGATGACTTCGCGGCTGTATCTCGTTTCCGAAGCAATGTTTTTGGACGTAAAGAGAATGTGTTTCTGGCTGGCAGGTGGCCAGTCACCTACGTGGCCGCATTGGAACTCCATTGATTTGACGATCAAGGCCGGACCGTCGACCGACTTGTCGGTTGCCATCGCGTCGTTCCAAACACCGATGACGATCATCGTGGCGATATCTTTTTTTCCGGGTTTGTAGACTGGAACCGGAAAATTCTCCAGACGACCGCGAAATTCTATAGTTTGAAAATTGTCACGCGTGCCGGTAACTTCGACCGATTGCTCAAGCGTTTCGAAGTCCTCGCCGTGATCGAGCCATTCGCCGATGCAAGCTCGCAGGTAAGGGGTCGCGTCATTGTTGGCGTCGGCTTGGGCTACTTTTACCGTCAGCAGAAAATCGCCCTCCATCGGAAAATCTCGCAGGTGCAATTTCAGGCTTGGCATGGGGGCATTCCAAATGAAGTCACCCAGTTCCACGTGTGGGATTGCGGGCTTGAGCAGAACACCATCTTTCTCGATGCTGAAACGCTTGTTGCGAGCGGCACGAAGATCTGGGTAACTGCGTCCCCCGAAGTCGTTGGGAACAAATTCGCTGGCTTCGGTTCCTACATTTCGATTCTCGAACGTTTCGATCGTATGGTCTTTGACTGATACCGGAATTTCCCGGGCACCTTTCTTTCTGCCTTCTTTTTTCTCCGGTTCACTGTTGATGCCTTTGCCGAATTTGAAAACATACCGATACGAAATCGGCGGGGTGTCGGTAATGATGGCTTTTCTTAACGCCCGCTGGGCGAGGCTGATGTAGTACTCTGTCTGTAGCAGCGAGATGCCCTGGTCGGCTCCGTTGTTCTTGAAGCCGTCATCTGACAAGCCGTCGGGTGGTAAGTCCTGGCCAAATTCGACGTCCAGCTTCAACAGGTCTCGAAGCGAGTTGGTGTATTGGTCGTTTGTAAGCCGGCGCATCACGACCCCAGCGTCTTTTCGTTTGAGCTGAGCAGCGTTACTGAGGGACTCGGTCAGCCAGTTAACCAACGCCTGGCGCTCTTTGTCCTGCGGCTGATGCTCGGCGTCCTCGGGGGGCATTTCGCCATCGTTTAACTGGTCCAATACGGCTTGCCAGGTTTCAGCGTCCTTGCCGTAGACGATGTCGGGGTCCAAAACGTCAATGCGAACGTCACCGCTTTGTTGTTGCTCTCCGTGGCAGGCAAAACAGTTCTTGGCCAAAATCGGTTGGATTTCGTCAGCAAATTCGACGTCCGCTTGGGCTAGTACTGAAGCGGCAAGGAGAGCAGAGAGAAATAGCCCCAAGACCGGCCGGCCCATTCTCAAAACCGCGATGTTGCAGCACCGAATCAAGTACTAGTCCTCGCGCAGAAGTGTAATCGACGAAAAAAGAATTGACGGTCTTTATTATTATCGGCTTAGTAGATAGTTGAGGCTAGCAAAAAAACAGCCCGCAGCTGGTAAGCTCCGGGCTGTTTATATTTCTACTACCGGCAAATCATCTGACAAGCCATCGGGTGGCAAGTCCTTGCCAAATTCTACATCCAGCTTCAACAAGTCTAACTAAATGCGAGTTGGTGACACAACAACTCGCACCGTTCAACCAAGCTGAACGTTACGATCCGTTCAAGTGCCCTTCCGCATCTGCCTGAGGATTCGAGCTACAGATGCTTCATTATCTCAAAGTGATAACGTCTTCTTATGGCCCGGCCAAAATTTCGATGAATGGTGAGATGTCAAAAAAGTTAACAACGCTATTCCGATCGATATCCGCTTCGTCTTGAAATCCTTCATCGGCCAGAATTGCAATGAATGGCGAGATATCAAAAAAGGTTACCATTCCATCCAAGTTAACATCTCCCAGCAGAAATGGTGAGCCAAGGGTGACAGTCAAGGTACTACCGGCGTTAAAGGAATCAGGCCCGCCGGGATTAAGATTGAAGTTAACCGGCGAGCCATCGAGAAATGTTCCAGTTAGCATGCCTCGATCAGTGATGGTGACCGTGGTTCCGAGCGTCAGACCGGGGATGGGGTTGCCGTCGATCGAGAATTCAGTTCCGGTGAAATTGACCGTGCCGCCGCTTTGGACGTCGAGGTCAGCATCATCGAAAACGGCTGTGCCAAAGGTTCCACCAGATATATTTAAGACGCCACCTGATTCAACGTCGGTATTTAACCCAAGGTCACCACCAGTTTGATTTACGACAGCGCCGCTTTGGATCGTGAGCGCACCGGTTCCGAGAACGCCACCACTCAAGTTAAGTACGCCGCCTGAAACAATTGGACCGCTGGCTTGGTTGGATGCACCGTCTCCGCCACCAGAAATATTAAGTACGCCAGCAATTTCAGTCCAACTACGAAGGATTCCTGCTTCCATATTAAGGGTACCGCCAGCTTCAACGGTCCAGGAATTATCGATGATGTTGTCGTCGGAGGTCACATTGAGGACACCGCCGTCGGCTATTGTTGACCCGCTGAGGGTTGTGGCGTCTCCAGAAAGGGTTACAACTCCATTGATGGTCGCAGAGTTATTTATCCGACCGCCGCTGATAGTGGCATCGGGAAGATTGACTGGGGCTTGAATTTCACCGGCGGTCATATTAACGGTGCTGCCCGGTTCGAAGGTTACATTAAAAATAAAGGCGTCGTCGGACGATATATTGACGACACCACCGCTGAGGACGGTTGAATTACTTCCCATCCCACCAGTTCCTGTAAGGTTTACTGTTCCGCTGATCATGCTAAAGCTCCCCAACCGACCGCCACTAATGTTTGCAACACCATCAATAGCAGCAAGGTTTCCTACAAGGCCACCGGTCATATTAAGGGTACTATTCACATCAATGGTGCTACAATTGCCTATGAAACCAGAGTCAGAAAAAGGGAAAGCGACCTCTGGGACGAGCAAGTTGACTTCACAGCTGTTATAGACCGGGCTGACGTTAGCGCCACCGGCTGGGTTGGGGTTGAGGTTGACATCAAGAATGTTGACTTCGGTGAAAGAATAGGTGCGACCGAGCACAGGAACCTCGGCGGCCTGGGCGGCTTCCTCCGCCGAGATATGCCCGTCGCCATTGGTATCTTCCGCAGTCGGAACAAATGCGCCATATTGAAAATTATGGTCAGTTTCGAAGTTGATCTGAGTTTCCGTCGCGCCTGTTGGGTCGCCAATATCGCCACTAGGATTTGCGTCGGCCGGAAGGTTAATGACATTGCCAGTGAATGGGGTGGTCTGCACGCCATCGGCTAGCTGTTGCGCTTGAGCGCCTGACGTTAGAGCCAGTACCGCACCGACGGCGAGTGGGACAAAGTTAAGTAAACGAGTCATAGGATTTCTCCAGGTGTTTAGGTGTTTAAAGGTGAAAGAACAGCGATTTAACTCGCCTGTATTTTTAAGGAGACAATTCTATTTGAACGTGCGCGACCGATTCTAGTGCGATTGAACACAGATTGTCATCTGGGGAAGTGGAAGTATAAGTGGAAGTATATCAAACAATATGCGCATAGAACAGCCTAGAAAGGCGTATTGTAGACCATAGTTGCTTAGAATTAACCTCGATTGAGTAGCGACTGATTTAAGATCAAAACAAAACAAAAGGAGTCGCTACTTAGGCTATTAGCGTAGCGAACCAGATTCTTTGAAAGCGATATTGCGGCCAAAAAGGATCCAAGTCGATGCTTCTGACTATTTCAAACAACTGACAATAAAGAGTGTTATTCGTGCGTGAAAAAGAGACACTCCAGCAACGCCGAAGCCAGGTAAAGGCTCTCCGTAAACAGCTCGATGCCCGAGCATCCGAACTCGAAGATCTGGGCGTTGACACCGCCGTTCGAGAAGTTTCGATCGAGTCGACAGAGTCTGTCTTCACCCAGGGTTCAGGAACGCTGGGCTCTTGATTAAACCTCTTTGGGGTTTGCGAGCGTCGCGGCGCGCTAGGCACGGTTCGCCCGGAGCGGTGCGACCTAATTTCGAATTCCGATCAAGACAGGATCGTGGTCGGAACTGCGGAACGGATTGACTTGGTAAAGCGGCTTTGGGTTGTACTCCTGGTTGTAGTCCAGGAACCTTGGCTCATCGGAGTTGATATGCCAAGTCGCAATCCCCGTTACGTCGGCAGCCATCGCTTGGGTGGCCATTGCGTGATCCAAATTACCTGATTGTCCTCTGAAGTTGAACGAATAATCCGCTTCGCCATCTTCCGATCCCGATGCTCTTTCGAGCTGCTCCCGCAGATCGACCAGCCCCTTGGCTCGCATCACATCGATGGGGTCTTCCTGCCCGTAAGCGTTCAAATCGCCGATCACAAGAATTCGGGCTTTTGCGTCAACCTGTTTTTGTTGTTCGACGTAGTTGCAGATCGCTATGGCTTGAGAGCGACGCGCGGCATTATAAGCACCTTGGCCATCGCCCTTATTCTTGTTAGCAACATTGGCTCTGCTGGCGCCGCCCTTAGACTTAAAATGGTTGACGATAACTTTAAAGGGATCGCCAGCTGTTTTAGATTTGAATTTTTGAACGATCGGAGTTCGCGCATTTTCAAACGCCTCGTCGGTGATCAGCGATACGTCACCTACGGGTGTGACCCGGTCGCATCGGTAAATCATGGCTACGCGAATGGCGTCGCTACCACCGGGCACTGAGCGAAAATCAGTCGGAAGTCCACAACCTTTAAAAGCTTCCTCACCCAGTTCTTTGTTTAATGCGGCAACCAGCTGCTGTTCGGCTCGGAGGTTGTTTTCGATCTCCATCAAGCCAATCACATCAGCGTTGAGAGCAATTAGCGCCGACACAATTTTGGCTTCCTGCCGATTAAATTCGGATTCAGAGTTAGCCCCACGCGCTCCGTTGCTGCCATTATCGATCGTGGTGAAATAATTGAGGACATTAAAACTGGAAACGGTAACGTTTGTCTCGCCAACGTCAGGTCGTTTCGGCCTTGGAGCGGGTGCCCAATTGAGCGGTTGGTTGGCCACGAGCAAAAGAGTATTGCCGGCCTTTACCATTTTTCCTGAAACACCTTTGATCACCGAGCCAACTCGAACAGTGGGATCAGTTTCGCCTAGCTTGGGAAACAGTGTGGGTGGGAAGATGTTTTGGTTAGCCGAGCCGTCGTCAATAATGAACGTGGCCTGATCGTTCAATTTTTGCGCGGCCACAACTTTGGCGACGTTGCTACCTCCTTCAAAAGAAGTTGCGTCAGGATCGGCATCGTTGGGATCAATCTGCCCAGTCGGAACGTAAAGTCGTTTTCGCGCAACGGTGACCTGACCTCGGCGCACCAGGTCATGAGTATCCACGATTACCAAATTTCCCGAAACGCTCACCTCACGACCAATCAGGGAATCCCAATCGACCGAATCCAGATCGCCGCTAATGGCTACTGCGTCGTGGGCCAGATTATCCTCAGGCACAGATTTCGTGGTGGCAGAAACCAAGGAGTTACTGGCCACAGATTCCTTGACCGCAGGTTCGTCTTTAACTTCTTGAGGAACCAATACAACCTGGTTTCCACTTGGAGTTGACGCATTGTTTTTTTGGACGCTCGCGTCTTCGGCAGGTTTGCACCCTGGGCTGACCAAAGTCGTGACTGCCAGGCAAAACAACATCATACGAGGTTTCTTGTTTGAGCGTTTCAGGTTCATCGTAGAGGTTTAAACTTTCTGTATCGATTCAAAGCTCCTGATTATATGCCCAAAAGCTGTTTACGAGTAAGGTCGGGCAAAACGAGCGATAGTCTTTCAAAACTTCACAATGTGTTGGTTCTGTCTGGTTTCGCAGGTTTGAAATGAGCTAAACCGTTCGACTGGGTTTGATCGTCACCGCGGTGAAGCTAAAACATAGTTGTCGTCGCGGCGGAACCTGCGAAGAATACCATTCTAGGAAAGGAAACAATACACATTCAGGAAGAAGTCATACGTGCATCGCGGGACCAGGTGGCTTCTGAGCACTCGTCAAAATTCAGGCTGAACCTCCTAGCTGCAAAGGCCGCATTTGCAAGACCCAAAAATCTTGGAATGAAATATATCGTTTTTTTTTATGAGAATTCGAATAAGGCGTTTTTCTCTTTTTTTTAACCAAATTTTCCTTTCCAATCGCGGCAAACTTTGTCATGCTGGCAAGAGGTATGTTCGTTAGTCGTACATTGATTATTATAATCTGTGCAGATTTTAACGCTCCTACGCTTCCTCCAAAAATCATAAGGAAAATCAAATGAGACTTAAACAACTTTGTTTTGCAGCCTTAACATGCCTTTTTGTTATGAGCTCGCAAGCTTCTGCCCAAATTGTTACAAGCGATGCCGCACCTGAGACGGACATTTTGTTAGATACGATTGACGGTGGCATAGTTGCTACGTTGATTGATGGAACTGCTAATCCAGGTGCTCGTGGAGCAATGTTCCAGCTCGGTGCGGTAGGGGAAAGCTTTACGCTATCGGGCTTTACGCTAGAGGCAAACCAGGCGGCTACGTTTGTTGAGGGAAATACATTCACGATTGCTCTGTACACAGGTGATCCGGGTGGTAACTTCGCCCCAATGATGTCTCCAGGTACACCTGAAAATGTGACACCTGAATTCCTGGATGCTAACAGCGGTCTAACGCTTATTCATCAAGAGGACTTCTTGGGTACTTCGGCAACAGGTGATGGAGGTGATGGAGCTGTCGGTCTTAGAGATTTTGTTACTTTTGAACTTAGTGATCCCGTTGTACCTGGTGGTGAGAACATCACAGTCATTGTGTTTACAAACTTTGCATTCTCGCAGGTTGAGGGAAATCAGAATGGTGGTGGACGTCTTCAGCTTCGAGACACCACAACTGCCTTGGCTGGGTCTGGCAGTCGCGATTTGCGATTCTCGGTTTCTGGTGTTCCTGCAGGTATGATGATGATGGGTATCAAAGGAGATGTTGATGGGAGCGGTGAGGTCGACTTTTTCGACATCCAACCGTTCATTGACGTTTTGTCCACTCCAATGGCCTTTCAAGCCGAGGCGGATGTTGACTGCAATGGTGTAGTTGACTTCTTCGACATTCAGCCATTCATTGACATGCTGTCTGGAACAAATTAGTCGATTTTGTGACCGTGTGTCACCAAGCCTTTCTGGTAGGCTGAAAATTGAAAATCAAAGAAGCCGAGTTCGCGAGAACTCGGCTTTCTTTGTTTGGCGATTGAATCACCACGGACTCTACTTCGAATCACCACAGGACTCTACTTCGAGATGATTCTGCAATACTTCGCCGAGATTTGCAGTTGTGACGCGAAGAATCTTTACGCCTGTCTTAAAGAGTAAACCAAACGTCTCTTGAGACAGCCTGTTGCGGTGTCACGATGTGCAGTTTTTGCAAGTATGAAGTCACCGTCGCGATGGCTTTCGTTGGTTGATCAAAGCCGGTATTCCATTGGGTCTGAGCAAACCACTCCTCAACCTGATTCAGCTTTAATTTGTATCGCTGAGAAATAAGTTCGCATGCCTCGGGTGAACCCATCAAACCTTTGGCCGATTCGTTGACGATTTCAAGCAATTTCTTGATGTCGGAAGCGCGCTGGTTCAAGATCTCGTCTCGAACCAGGATCACGAATGCCGGCCATAACGTCCGTCGCTCACCCACTCGGCGAAATTCCCCCGAGTCAACGAAAGGAGCTGTCGTGAAACGTTCCCAAAAAAAGATATCCGCATCGCCATCAGCAAGCGCCTTTCGAGCACCGTCCAGGTTGCCGATCTTTTCAAACTTTAAATCGTCAGTTTCCCACTGGCGCTCAGCCGCGTCGACGATCGCCATCAAATGCGAACCCGATCCAAAACGGCTGATGGCGTATCGCTTACCTTGAATTTGCTCAATCGAGTCAATTTCACTCTTGGCAGCCACATGAATTCCCCAGATCAGTGGGGATTCAATGTAGGTTTTCACAACGCTGCATGGATTGCCCTTTAAGACCGACGCGATGCCGCCTTCGGCCAGAACGATCGCAATGTCGAGCTGTTTCTCTTCCAATCCGCTGGTCATCGCACCTGTCCCACCAGGGATGTCAACGTACTCGACGGTAAGTCCAGCGTCTTTGAAATGGTTTGATTCCAGGCACAGATGCCAAGGCAAGTTAAAATGCTCTGGTACACCGCCAACAACGAGTTTCTGTTTGGAAGACACGTTTTTTCTCCGAATTCAATTGTTTGACCGCAGGCTGTTTTGTGGAATGGGCTGAAACTTTGACCTTGGTCTCTAATTCTTAATCACATGCTCGTCACGAACTCTCTTGGCATGCGCAAAGAGCTTAAGCAAGGCCTCTCCATCTGATCTCTCGATCAAATCTCGGAGATCACCAAGCTTGGTTTGAAATTCGTTTAGAGAATCCAGGATCGCATCACGATTTTCCAAGCACACATCTCGCCACATCACTGGATCACTCGACGCAACCCGGGATGAATCCCGAAAACCGCCAGCTGCATATTCAAAAATTTGATCGACACAGTCTGTCTCCGAAACAGTCTCAACTAAAGCGTACGCCACCACGTGTGGTAGGTGGCTGGTCGCCGCGAGAACCTCGTCGTGCTGCTCAACACCCAGTGAATGGACCTTTGCACCAGTGGCTTTCCACATCCTGGCCACGCGTTCAACGGCTGCAGGTGAAGTGTTCTCCAATGGGGTCAGGATAACTTTATGGTCCACGTAAAGATCAACCAGCGCTGCATCGACGCCACTTTTTTCGCGGCCAGCGATCGGGTGGCCCGGAACGAAAAATTCGGGTACTTTGCCAAACGCAGCTTTGGCCGCCGCAACGACACTTGCTTTTGAACTTCCCGCATCGGTAACGACGGCATTGGGAGCAAGGTGGTCAGCGATCTTTTCCAGCAACGGCTGCATTGCACCCAAGGGGACGGCCAGAAGGACCATGTCTGCGTCGGCCACCGCTTCCACTGGGTCGAGCGTAAACTCATCAATAATGCCAAGTTCAACGGCGCGCTGGAGGTGTTCGTCACTACGGCTGCAGCCGACGATTTTCCTGCAAAAGCCAGCTTGGCGCAGAGACATCGCCAATGAACCACCAATAAGTCCCACACCGAATATTGTTAGCTTTTCGATCATGGACTGATTCTAATCAATCGCTTCGACGACGATAAGTGCCGACGGCTACGAGTAAGCGTCGCTGATCTGCCGCACGTATTGAAGCGCTTCCTCAAGCTCTGTTGTTTCGACGCCAGCCACCCTGCCCCCTCGGTCGCACTCTCCCAGCAAAACCAATTCGTCGTAACTTTCGTTTTGCTCAAGTCGTCGTCTTGCTCGGGCGCCGATGGTTCGGTCGTGCAGTTTGTGCGCTTCCATGTGGTGCTCAATGAGCCAGCCCGTTCGCTGAGTGATAAAGCCCTGCAACGCTTCGAGCCCACTGTATACGTGGTCATCCCGGTCGATCCCCTTACCAACGTCATGCAACAACGCCGCCAGAAGAAACTCCTCGTCGTAAGGCAAACAATCGCAGGCGCGATCAAACACCTGCAAACTGTGGTAAAGAGCGTCGCCCTCAGGGTGGTATTTTGGGTGCTGCTTGACGTTTTCAAGCGGTAGCAACAGTGAATAGAAAACTTGGAACCGATCAACCTGCTCCTCAGCTTCTGATACCGCCTGTTCCAAATCGAGGTCGGGATATTGCTGGAGAAGAAAAGATTCCAGCTGCGGAATGCTTGCTTTCTCGATCGCCTTGCCAGTGATCGAACTTTTGAAAACATAGCTCTTCCTGGACGTCGGATAAACGGTCAGTTCGATTGGGAATCGGTCGGACACGTGGATATGTTTGAAGACTTGTCGCTCACCGTTTTTAACGATGCGTTTGAATTCAGTGTCGAAAACAAATCCGTGATAATCAAGTTCACCTGCGACTGATTCTACAGAATCAGAGAATACGTGAATGTCGATGTCAGAGCCTTTGCGAACGTGGCCGGTGAACACGCTGCCGATCAGCCGAGGGCTAAACTTCTCCAGGATTCTCATCACGCGCAACGCTTCAACACGCATCTCCTTCAAGTTTTCGTAGCGCGAATCACCTTCGAGCATCCGGGCGAGGTTTAGAATCTCGTGGCGAATCTCCGCGTTACTGGGAAGGTCCTTGGGCTTGACCCAACCCCTGCAGATTTGCTTGGCGGCTTTTAGTTTGGCCCGATAGTATTCGGACTCCTGACGTTGGTACATCAACATGGCGGCTTGGTACGCGATTTGGCGTCGCAGTTTTGAATTCGACATATCATCGCGACTAAATCGCGAAAAAAATAGGTTTCCTTGTGCCAGCTATTCTACCGACAATCGAAAAGAGAAAAAGTTCACTGGAATTAGATGCTTGGATGTTTGTCTAAACAAAAAGTAGAGCTCAGCGAATGGCTATGAGTTCGGCTGGTCCGATTCGATTGACGACTGGCTTATAGGTACGTAAGCCAGTGTCTTGACTCTGTGTTAGTTACTCAGCAAAACGATGAACGGCGAGATGTCGAAAAAATTAATGACACCGTTGCAGTCACAATCTGCCTCGGCTTGAAAGGCGTCTGGCATGGATAGCGCTTCAATGAACGGTGAGATGTCGAAAAAGTCAACGACGCCGTTCATATCGACATCTCCCTTCATGACAACCATTGAAGATGCAGTAAAGAAGAAGTTCATATCGCGACTAGCGCTTTGGCCATTGTCTGCTATTGCAAAACTGCTGGCCGGATTCGTGTTAAGCAGAGCACCGGGTTGGTTGTTGTCCAGCCTTGTATCGAATGTAATCGTGACATCTTCGTTGAGGGTATTGCCTGCGGCATCCAAAAGGCTGTCAAGCGAGTATCGAAATAGAAAGCCGTAGCTGGTTCCATCGGTCAATTGCAGTTGCCCAGCATCGAAGGTGATCTGAACCAAGTCACCATTGCCCCAACTGTCTGTTGAAAGAACTGGAAAGCTCTGACGGAACAATTCATTGTGCCCCGTCGCAAACTGGCCACTGACGCCAGCATCCCAACTGGCGAAATCGTCTGGATCGACGGAGTCCCATTCAAACACGGTCAATTCAAGTTGGCCATCTGGTCGAAAGCCAGCGT
>CAYSQZ010000089.1:0-5390 GCA_964433035.1 uncultured Pirellulaceae bacterium
GAAACCTGACGCAAAGCAAAGAAGCGAGATAGAGGCGGCTGCCTCGCTTACGCTTCGGGTTTCCAAGGATAGGCGGTTGCCGCGCTTACGCTTTGGGTTTCCAACCGAGCGCCATTGGTTGGGAGAGCGCTTCGGCTCACTGATTGAGCAGCAGTTTACGACCAAGACAAAAAATGGTCCAACAGGTTCGGTGTCAGGAGATCAGGCCAGTCTAGAACATGGGGCGTGTCTTCGTTTTCGCCAACCAAAATGCAGCCCACGTCACCCTGTGCCTGAGCACGATAACCAACACCGCGCAGCTCGCTCACGAAATTTCGTCGGGCTTTCGATCTTCGGGAATTTTCTGGAGCGGGACTCCGGCGGTGTCGATTAGAGGAACATCGCGTCGCCGTCCCAAAGCAAAAATCCTTCGATTGCCCCAAACTCAGCCAGCCCCAGCGTATCGTAAAGCTTAGCCGTAGCGGCGTTTCGCTCTTCAGCTCGCTGCCAAAACTCCCGCCTGTCATGGCCAGGGAAAACGGCACTGTCTTTTTGGGATTCGTGTTTGAAGATCGCATTCCGCTTCAGCAAAATCTCTGCTGGGCTCAGCGGAACTGCCATCGTAATTTCGTGAGGCTCCCACTCATGCCATGCTCCTCGATACAAAAATACATCACATCGCGAATACCAGGCATGGTGGTTGACGCATTTGGTGGCTTGAAGGATCGCGCTGAGGCACGTCCGATGGGTTCCGTGCGGGTCGCGTAAGTCGCCGGCGGCATAAATTTGGTGAGGTTCAATTTCGTTCAAAAGGTTGACGATAATATCGACATCCGCCTGTGAGATTGGTTTCTTTTTGACTTTCCCTGTCTCATAAAAAGGCATGTTGAGAAAGTGAAGGTTCGACTCCGGTACGCCGCATAGCCGAGTGGCGGCTTTGGCCTCAACCTTGCGAATCAAGCCTTTGATCTTTTGCACATTGGGGCTATCAACTTCCCCCGGTTGCTTGTTCTTGACGTGCTCTTCGATATGTTTCTCAAGTTCAGAAGTCCATTCGGGTGCCACGTCAAACTCGCGATTGAATTCTGCCATGAAGTCACAAAATGTAATTGCATCGTCATCAAAAACCGCGATGTTCCCTGAGGTTTGATACGCGACGTGAACTTCGTGACCTTGATCCACAAGCCGAATCAACGTGCCCCCCATCGAGATTACGTCGTCATCGGGATGGGGCGAAAAGATCAGAATTTTCTTGGGAAAAATATTGTCATGAGGCCGGGAGCGATCTCCAGGCTGTTTCAACCTGTCTGGTTTGCCTCCTGGCCAACCGGTAATCGTGGCATTGAGCTCCCGAAAAACTCCCAGGTTGATCTCGTAGGCGGTTCCATGATCAGCGATGAGATCCTGCATGCCTTCTTCGTTGTAGTCTTCCTCGGTCAGACTCAGGATTGGCTTGCCAAGTTTACGCGAGAGCCAGATGACGGCTTTTCGAATCACTGGGGCAGTCCACTCAATTTGGTCAACCAACCATGGGCAACGGAATCGAGTCAGCGATTGTGCCGCAGCAAAATCCATGATGAATCGCGAACGAGGGTGTTCTTGCAGGAAGCTCGCTGAAACGATGGCGCTGATCTCGCCTTCAATTGCCTGGGCGACGATGTCGGCTTTGTGCTCACCAAAGGCAACGATAAAAATCTCGTTGGCACTGAGGATCGTGCCCACACCCATTGTGATCGCCCTGCGCGGGACGTTCTCTTTGCCAAAAAAGTCTGAAGCGGCATCTTCACATGTGACTTTGTCGAGCGTGATCAATCGCGTTGAACTGTCTTTGCTGGAGCCAGGCTCATTGAATCCAATGTGCCCCGTCCTGCCGATTCCAAGTATCTGAATGTCGATCCCGCCCGCCCGCTCGATTTTCGTTTCGTACTCTTCACAGTATTCCTGAATCGCTGACTGTTCGATTGTTCCATCGGGAATGTTGATTTGGTCTTCTGGTATATCGACATGATCGAACAGATGCTCTTTCATGAACCGTACGTAACTCTGAAGTTCGTTCGGTTGCATGGGATAATATTCGTCGAGATTGAAGGTGACGACATTCTTGAACGAAAGCCCTTCTTCCTGATGGATTCGCACCAGCTCCTGGTAAACGCCGACGGGAGTGCTGCCGGTGGCCAATCCCAAGACACATGACTTGCCTTGTTGGGCGCGCTCTCTGATCAGGTCCGCGATTCGATTGGCGATCGCCGCAGAGACGTTCTTGGCGTGGTCAAAGACCTGAACTGGAATCTTCTCAAATTTGTTCTTCGTGGCCTGAATTTCTTTCAACATCTGATCTTTCGTTCCGGCCTGAAATCTATTGGTTAGGACTGTAACATGTCGATGCTTTCCGCTTGTAAACTCTCCCGGGCCACCTCTCGATTCCGCAAGCAGGAGGGCTACATTCTTCTATAAACTTTTGTAGATCTTTACCCCCAGAGCTGGATGGTAGACCGTCCATGGGCTTTCTTTGTTGACGTCGTCTTCGATCAACTGGGAAACGTTGTGGATTCGGGCGTCCAGCGAATCAAGAAAGTGCAAAGCGATAGCTTCGAGAGTCATCGGTAGTTTGGGGCTGCCATATTCGTATTGTCCGTGATGAGAGACGATCATGTGCCGCAACTGATTGGCAAGATCCTGCGGAAAGTCTTCCCCCGATTGCTTTTCAGTTTCAATGACCATTTCATCAAGCATCGAGACACCTTGGACGAGATGCCCGATCAATTGACCAGCGTCACTGTAGCCCAAATCGGGCGAATAAGTCAGTTCACGAATCTTTCCGATGTCATGAATGAAGGCTCCAAAGAGAAGCAGTTCGGCATCAAGCTGAGGATATCGAGGCGCCACGAGATGGCAGACTTCCATCAACGAAACGATATGTTCAAGCAGCCCACCGTGATACGCGTGATGGTTCTTGACTCCCGCCGGTGCGGTTCGTAGTCCCTTCATGAACGTCTCGTCGACCAGAAAACACTCGGCGAGATTTCTCAAGTGAACGTTCGTCAACGACCGAAGCAACTCGGCAACTCTGGCGACAAGCTTCTCAACCGACTCATTGGAAAGCGTGATGAAGTCGGCTTCGTCGATTCCCTGACCGTCTGATTTTTCGACCTGTTTGGCTAGTACCTGCATGGCACCGTTGTACAACTGCGAGGTGCCTTTGAGTCGCACAAAGTCACCGTTGTTAAAACTGTCGAAGTGCTTTTGCTGGGCGTTCCATAACATCGCAGTGATCGACCCCGATTTATCGCTTAGCCGCAACTGTAAATACAGGTTTCCGTTGCGATTGGTACGAAGCTGTTTCTCAGAAGCGAGAAACACCTGGTCGATGGTTTCACCGTCGGAAAGCTCTTTGACAAAACGACGACTCATAAAATACTCAGTTTCTTATGAATGATAAAAATGGGAATTGGAATTGGATTGCCGTAACGATCGCCTGATCCGGATAAATTTTCCGTTGGTGCGCGGCACTCCCAAAGTGAACAGACGATCCGAGATTTTATTGCTGACTGGTCCAACCCACAAGCACGACTTGTGGGCAAAGTTCCGGATGGCTTGCCCCAAGCCCTGACCATGTCGTTCGCTTGGTCTGACTCGGTGTGTATGGCCGGATTTGGCTCCTGTTGTCGTCTGATCTTGATGCATCGATGTCTCTTCCGACCAGTGGGCACAAGCTCTACAATACCGCTTCGCAAATTTCGCCCCTTAATGACAGATCAAGAGATCTCTGCTCCCATGGCCAAAACTGGAATCTCCCCGACTCGAGAAGAAGACTACCCCAACTGGTATCAACAAATTGTTCGTGCTGCCGATTTAGCCGAGAACTCCCCGGTTCGCGGCTGCATGGTGATCAAGCCTTGGGGCTACGGAATTTGGGAGAACATGCAAAGCATCCTCGACAGGATGTTCAAAGACACCGGGCACGAGAACGCTTACTTTCCGCTTTTTATCCCCAAGAGCTTTTTGGAAAAAGAAGCTGAACACGTTGAAGGATTTGCCAAGGAATGTGCTGTGGTAACTCATCATCGGCTGGAGCCTGGTCCGGAAGGGGGGTTGGTTCCTGCTGGAAAACTTGAAGAACCATTGATCGTGCGGCCGACCAGTGAGACGATCATCGGTCACATGTTTGCCAAGTGGGTTGAGTCGTACCGTGACTTGCCTTTGAAAATCAACCAGTGGTGTAACGTGGTCCGCTGGGAAATGCGAGTTCGATTGTTTCTGCGAACTGCAGAGTTTCTTTGGCAAGAAGGCCACACTGCTCACGCGACCAAAGACGAGGCGCTGGAGGAAACCCGCTTGATGCTTGACGTGTACGCGAAGTTCGCTCAAGAGTACATGGCGATGCCGGTGATCCGTGGCGAGAAAACAGAGGGTGAACGATTTCCCGGCGCGGACATGACGCTGACCATCGAAGCGATGATGCAGGATCGCAAAGCTCTACAATCGGGGACTTCTCACTTTCTTGGCCAGAATTTTGCCAAGGCTCAAGAGATTAAGTTCCAAAACAAAGAAGGTGGTGAGTCTTTTGCGTGGACGACTTCCTGGGGTGTGTCGACCCGTTTGATCGGGGCGATGATTATGACGCACAGCGATGATGATGGTCTGGTATTGCCACCCAGAATCGCCCCCAAGCACGTAGTTATCTGTCCGGTGATTCGCAAAGACGAAGAACGAGAATCGGTCATGGAGTATTGCCAGTCGCTCAAAGAAGAAATCGCTGCGGTGATTTACGATGGCAGTCCAGTCAAAGTCTTCATCGATGACAGTGACAAGCGCGGCGGCGAGAAAAAATGGTTTCACATCAAACGTGGTGTTCCAATTCGTATCGAAGCCGGCCCTCGTGATATCGAGAAAAACGGATTGTTTGTTGGCCGCCGTGACCAACCCAAATCAACTGGCGTTGATCGCGACGAATTCGTCGCCGGGTTGGCTAACACGCTTGATGAGATTCAGCAGTCTTTGTTTGACCGGGCGTTAAAACTGCGCACTGACAACACGCGCTCTTTCAATTCGCTCGACGAATTCAAAGCTTTCTTTACTCCCAAGAACGAGAAGAAGCCGGAAATTCATGGCGGATTTGCGGAGTGCTACTTCGTTGATTGTCCAGAGACCGATGCGGTGCTTAAGCCGCTTAAGGTCACGCCTAGATGTATTCCGCTTCCAGGCCAGGGCTTGGCAGAGCAGGGTGAGGAGGGTGTCTGTATCTTTACTGGCAAGCCGACCAAGACGCGCGGCGTGTTTGCCAAGTCGTATTAGGCATCGTCTGACAATTTCATGTGGACTGAGCGCCTTGCCGCTCACATTAACAAGCAAGCGTCTAGAGTTTGCGATTCCTCGTTCCACCAAGCATCAGCGAGGATGGAGTCGATTGC
>CAYSQZ010000089.1:5490-17449 GCA_964433035.1 uncultured Pirellulaceae bacterium
AGGCGTTTTTCGATTCCTCGTTCCACCAAGCATCAGCGAGGATGGAGTCGATTGCTGCTTCGTCCTCGCTCACGCTTCGGGTTTCCAAATGATAAAGAGGCATCAAGGCGTTAGAGGTGAATCTTCCTCGCGATAACTTCAAATAAGAATTCATAGATCTCAATATGCCGCCTGGCCGCAAAAACATCTTTACCCCAGGTGTAAAGCCCGTGGTTTCGAATTAAAAAACCGTGGGTCATTCGTGACTGTGGGTCGTCAAGCTGATGGCGAACCTGCTCGGCCAAAACAGGGATGTCCTGGGTGTTCTCAAAGACAGGAACCCAGTGACTGTGCTGGTGCGTCTTGATCCCTTCAAGTCCCTTGAGCATTTCATAGCCCGCGATTTCAAAACCGCCCTTTTCAAAAAAGTGATCCGACAACAACGTCCCCCAGACGCTGTGCGTGTGCAAAATACTTCCAACATCCGCTTGCGCTCCCAACACAACATGCAGCATCGTTTCAGCGGAGGATTTGGGCTGGTTGGTTTCGATAGGGCTTCCGTCGGCACCGATGTGAACAAAATCGTCTTGCTCCAACCGCCCTTTATCTTTGCCGCTTGCGGTCACGATTAATTCGACCGGATCGTTACTCAGAACTGCACTATAGTTGCTGCTGGTTCCTACGGACCATCCACGCGAGTGGAACAGTTGTCCGCATTGACGAAGTTGATTAATCAGTTCGGTGTGTGCAACCAAGGGGTGCGAGTCATCTAGTATGGTGTTGCTGTTCATGAGCTATGTTGGTCTGGTAACGATCGGGCAGGATTGAGAAACGCAATTGGCTTGAGCTATAATCGACATGAGTTATAAGACTGAACTCTGATTTAATCCAGTCGCGTCGGGTCGCAAGAAAGATCCGCACGGGCATCCTTGAAACCAATAGATAACAACAATGGCGTTGCGGCATCGTGTAAAAAACAGAGAAGGCCAATATGATGAGAATGTCGATCACAACGGCAGTCCTGAAGCAGGTAAAGAGCTGGGTCGACTGAGATTTGTTCGGCACCTGCTGTGGTTGGGGCTTTGCGGTGCTCTGTTGATTGGAGTTGCGGGCGCGATTAATGGCCAGATGATGGTGGAAAATTTGCTGACGTGTTTGGTAGCGCCGATCGGTATCATATGGTTGGCACTGACCCTGATGATTTATTTTTGTCTTATGCTGCGTCAATTCTGGCCAGCACTGATCGGATGTTTTTGTTGGTTGGTGATGACCGTGGGTGGTAACGCTTGGGTGGCTGGGACGTTGATCCGATCTATAGAGGCGCCTTATCAAAACATTAATCCGCTTGAGCTTGAGCCGATGGACGTCGTTGTCGTTTTAGGGGGAGGAACCAACAACCGGATTAATGGAGAACCTCAACTCACATTCGGCGGTGATCGAGTCAGGGTTGCGGCAAGCCTCTTCCACGCAGGAATTGCTGATCGACTGGTCTGCACTGGATCTCAAGAGTTTCGAAACAGTCCCCTGGATCTCCATCCAAGGGAGGAGGCGACCGCGATTCTGGTGTCACTGGGAGTCCCCAGAGAATCCTTGTTGGAAATGGAGGGGAAAAATACGTCGGAAGAAATGGAAAGCCTGAGAAAGTGTTTGGCTGAGTTGGCTGACAAAGAGAATGTTGGCAACCAAACCGATGATACCAGTTCCGCAGTGAATCAGCCCAAACATTTACGTGTTGGAATAATCACGTCGGCCTTCCACATGAATCGTGCTCTGCGGTTGGCTAGGTTCAACGGATTGGACGTGGTCCCTGTTCCCGCTGATTTTTTGTCTGAACCTTTTATTGCCTCACCAAACTGGGTTGTCCCTAGCGTCCGTTATCTTGATTTTACAAGCCTGTTTATCAAAGAGAAACTTGCCAGGATTGTAGGGCGATAACGATTGAGGAGTTCGTATGACCACTCATTCACGCTTTGTGCTTGGTGTTCGCTGGGGACCTGTAGGGCAGGTCATTGGAGGGCTGAAAGCTTTATCGAAAATCGCGCGACTTGATGTTCAGTTCATCCAGTCGGCATGACATGTCTTCGATGCGATTGACGATGACGTGCGTGATTCCGGATTTCATCTCGAGTTTGCCGTGTGCGATCCAGGCCGGACTGCGGCGAGCGATTTTGTAATACCGTTTCCATACGTCTTGCTTCACGATCAGGTTGGCCGTTCCGGTTTCGTCTTCGAGCGTTACAAAGGTGATGCCTTTGGCGGTTGAAGGCCGTTGTCTCAAGATTACCAAGCCGGCCACTCGCAATTGGCGGTTGTTGGGTTTCTCGGTCAACCGACCGCAGCAGGTGACGTTCAATTGATCAAGCGATTCCCGCTGAAACGAAATCGGATGAGCCCGTAGCGACAAACCGACCGAGCGATAATCTTCGGTCACCTCGTCCTGTGGCGCAAGTGTTGGCAGCGCCAGCGTATCGTCGTCCCGAGTTTCCAACCCGGCAAACAACGGTTGATGTTTGGCTTTCTTCTCCTGTCCCAGGGCCTGCCACAGCGCTGCCCGCCGATCCTGATTGACCGACCCAAACGCGTCGGCTTTACTTAGCTGGGCAACGATGGCTTGTCCAAGTTGGGTTCGACGCGTGAAATCCGACACGCTGGTGTACTGCCCGCTGCAACGCTGCTCAACGATCAACTCGGCAACATCGTTTCGCAGTCCCGAAATCATCCGCAAGCCCAGCCGCAATAAGTGCTCCGATTGCGGATCAGATTTCGGATCGGTAACGTCATGCTCAATGGTGCAGTCCCACTGGCTATGATTAACGTCGACGGGCAACACCTGCACGCCGTGGGCTTTGGCATCGGCCACCAACTGCGCCGGAGCGTAGAAACCCATCGGCAGACTGTTGATGATTGAAGCGCAGAACGCCGCTGGGTAGTAATGCTTCAACCACGCCGAGACGTAAACGAGTTTGGCAAAACTGGCGGCGTGGGATTCAGGAAAACCGTACTCGCCAAAGCCACTGATTTGGCGGAACACCTGCTCGGCAAACTCACCCGTCAAACCACGCTCCTTCATTCCATTGATCAGCTTTTCATGAAACTGGTTGATCAAGCCCGTCTTGCGCCACTTGCCCATCGCCCGTCGCAGCTGATCGGCTTCGCCCGGCGTGAACCCGGCCGCGACGACCGCCAGCTTCATCGCCTGCTCTTGAAAGATTGGAATTCCAAGCGTCCGATGCAAGACGGCTTTGATTTCTTCGTTGGGATAAACCACCGGCTCGTCACCGTTGCGACGCCGCAAATACGGATGGACCATGTTGCCTTGAATCGGACCCGGCCGAACGATCGCGACTTCGATCACCAAGTCATACCAACAACGCGGTTTGAGTCGCGGTAACATGCTCATCTGGCCACGACTTTCGATTTGAAACACCCCAACGGTATCGGCGGCACAGATCATATCGTAAACGCGCGGGTCGTCCTGAGGGATATTGGCCAGCGTACAAGCCCGACCCCAGTGTTGCTCGACCATGTGAAAACATTTTCGAATCGCCGACAACATTCCCAGGCACAAACAATCGACTTTGAGCAAGCCAAGCTCTTCCAGATCGTTCTTGTCCCACTGGATCACGGTTCGATCGTCCATCGCCGCGTTTTCGATCGGCACCAGTTCATCCAGTCGGCTCTGCGTGATCACCATCCCGCCAACGTGCTGGGAAAGATGGCGGGGAAAGCCCAGCAGTTCGCCGACCAAGTGATTCAATTGAGTGCCAACTTCTGAATCAGGGTCGATCCCAACATCCTTCATTTTGCCGCTCAGGTCAGCTTCTGAAGAATAACCTTCGACATGTTTGGCCAGTGCATCGACACGGTCCAGCGACAATCCTAACGCCTTGCCGACGTCGCGGACGGCGCTGCGGGTGCGATACGTAATTACCGTCGCGGCCAACCCGGCTCGGTCGCGGCCGTACTTTTGATAAAGGTACTGAAGCACTTCCTCGCGCCGTTCGTGCTCAAAATCGACATCGATGTCGGGGGCTTCGTTGCGTTCCTTGCTGATGAACCGCTCGAATAGTAGATCCGTCGTCTCGGGATCCACCGACGTCACGCCGAGGCTGTAGCAAACGGCTGAGTTGGCCGCCGAACCTCGGCCCTGACAGAGGATGCCTCGGCTGCGGGCAAAACGTACCAGATCCCAAACGGTGAGAAAGTAGGCTTCGTAATGTAGCTCCTCGATCAGTTTCAATTCGTGATTGATCAGCGTTTGGACTTTGGTGGGCACGCCGTTTGGGTATCGATTCTCGGCTCCTGCGATTGTCAGCTCCCGCAGGTATTGGATGGGTTGCTGGCCCGAGGGCGCGAGCTCCTCTGGATATTCATACCGAAGTTGGCTCAGGCAAAAATTACAACGGTCGGCAATTTCATTGGTTCGCTCGATCGCACCGGCAAGCCGAGCAAACGCCGTTTGACGAGCTTCAATGGTTTGCAAATGTCGGTCCGCGTTGGGCAGCAGCAGGTCGCCAGCCGAAGCCACGGTGGTGCGGTGTTTGATGGCGGTCAAGACATCATGCAACGGCAATCTGGATCGCGCGTGATACAGCACATCACCAGCAGCGACCAACGGAATTTTGGTATTTGCGGAAAGCCGTTTGAGTTGTTCGATCCGCCAACCATCATCGACACCACGATAAAGCGAAGCCATCAAGTAAGCACGGTCACCGAACATCTCACGATACTTATGCATTCCCGATTCCCAGATTTTCGGATTCCATTCCGCTTCCGAACCAGCCAATCCAAATTTCGCACTCCGCATTCCGAATTCCGCATTTCCTCGATGCCATAGGTAGCTCGGATGCTCTTGGTCGATATGATCGGTTCGCAGGCGATCACCTTTGAAATACGGAATCGCGCCGGCCAGCAGTCGTGTGCTGTATTGAGAAATGTCTTCCATTGACAACCAGCACTCGCCTTTGGTGGCACGCCGTCGACCGGTTGTGATCAACCGCGAAAGGTCGGCGTAGGCCGCGCGGTCAGGTGCCCAGAGCAGAACCGGAGGGCCATCATTGGGAATGATTTCGGCGCCGATGGTGAGTTTGAAATTCGGAACTCGGAATTCAGAATTCGGAGTTCCAGTGATGGATTTGTTGTTATTCTCCCGCGCCGCGGCGTAAGCTCTTACCACCCCAGCCAGCGTGTTTTCGTCGGTCACGGCCAAGCCACGATAACCCAGCTCAATAGCGCGCTGGACCAACTCATCCGCGTGCGAGCCACCAGTAAGGAAGGAGTAGTTGGTTTTGCAGTGAAGTTCGTAGTACATGTTATGATTCAATGATCTCGCCAGCAAAACCTCAACGAGGTTTGGTCATTAGCTCAGGGTTCTTGAACCTTGGGTTATTAGTTAGTTTTTTTAAAAGCCAAAACCCCAACGGGGTTTGAGCACCGCAGCAAAGGAGCTGATCCAATCCCGTTGGGATTGTGATTTTTTAGCCGAGCCCACGTTAAAACGCCCCATGTAAAAACCATTGGCCACTTCGCAGATCCCGATACACCCAGAAGTGCTGACTTGATTCGGTTTCAACACGCCAGTAATCGCGGCAGACACTTAACCCACGCCACCAGCCGGTTTCGATGCGCTCTGGTCCCCAGGAGCGAACGACTCGTTGAGGTTGGGTGGAGCCAGATTGCAATGCCAGCAGGGCAGGGGGAGTCGCTTGATTTCGTTGCCCCGTTTCTCGATCAAATCGCCCCAAGGGTTTGGCTGGGCGAAATAATCTCAGGGGACGGCTGAGCACATGGGACTTGTTGCGCGGCTTGGTTCGTCGCCGTCGATGTTTGCCACTGGGATCAACCAGCGGCCTGAGTCGGTACGCATATTCGGGCTGGGCGCCCGATTGAAGCACCGGATAAACAACGTTTTGATTGCCCAGCCGACTGGCCAGGCGATTGATTAAATGAGCCAGCGATTGTCGATCTAAACGTGGGTTCTCATCAAACAATTGCCGCTGCTTTTGAACCAGCAACACATCGGAGCTCACGGTGACGCTGATCTCCTGAACTTGAATCGTTGTATAGCGATAGAACTGATCTGAGGTGGTCCGCTTGCTCGAATTAGTTTTTGAATCATTTTCTGAACTGCTTTTCGATCCCAAATCCTGCTTGGCCTGATTTTTTTCTTTTTTTGTTTGTCTGGCCACCTTCCGCTTTCGCCGCTTGCGAGACTTGCGCGTGTGAGGCGAGAGTGCCTGCTCGACTTGCATCTCTATCAATGGCATGACTTCTGCGGTCGTAGCGGTTGGCTGGAACAGATTGACTTGAAACTCAAGCGGATCTCCGGTTTGACAAGCCAGTTTGATTGTCCACTGGAGCGCGCCGCGTTGGCGGGATCGCATTTGCGAGCAAAGCTCCGTTACCAGTCTGGCAATGATGACTTCAATCGTTTCCCGGTGGTGAGTTGGATACTCCAACAATTGTTCGGCCACAAACTCAGTCGGTTTTCGGCGGACAACAAATGTTTCCCGAAGTTTTCCCGATAACTGATCCAGCCGCCGATGAATACAATTTCCAAATCGCATCGCCAGATCGTTTCTTGGTAAGCGTTGCAACTGGCCGATCGTCTCGATGCCCAACTGGTAAAGCGAATCCACAATTGGGGGATCCAAACGCAAACCATCGACGGGAATTTGTTTGACCGTTTCCCGGTCACCAACTGGCAGGACGAGCGGTTGCTCGTGGATCGTAAAGTGTTGCCCAGCGAGATATCTGGCAGTTGCCCAGGCAATTCCCACCGTGTCGCCAATCGCCGCGCGTGGCAAGTATCCCAAGCCGTCACAATGCTTTAAGACCTGTTGCGCCAGCCGATTCTCGTCGCCAAAAAGGTGAGCCAATCCAGTCACGTCGAGCAAGAGCGACTCGGGTCTGCGTCCACGTTTGAATTGGTCTGGTGGGATTGTTTCAATGCCGACCAATGGGCTGAACGAATCAAGCGAATCAGCCAGCTCTTTGATCGCTTGGAGATCTAACTCAAGGTTGTGTTCCAAGACATGAAACTGGCCGCTTGTTCCAACACCCGAGCGAAGCAACGATTTGGCTTCTGATAATGGCATTTCAACACAGACGCGGTCCTGCATCGCCAGCGGACTGGCCGCCGAGATGACTTGCCCGCGCCGCGAGTCGCGTCGAAACAAGACCACCCGTTGCCGCCGCAATTGAGGCTCCGCGA
This sequence comes from uncultured Pirellulaceae bacterium, assembly GCA_964433035.1. Classification (GTDB taxonomy): domain Bacteria; phylum Planctomycetota; class Planctomycetia; order Pirellulales; family Pirellulaceae; genus Mariniblastus. The sequence goes on from CAYSQZ010000089.1 coordinate 12,683, forward strand.
CAACGATTCGTTGGATTGGCCAGTTAGGAAACCAGAGCCCGAGAATTCGCTGGGGATGTGTGTTGCGGGCGCAAACGGGATTGGCCGGTTCCAAAATCGGTTTTGATGTCTCGTTCATGATCACGTCGTGCGGATTGCACGTTCCCTGTGATGGTGTTGATCCAAAGGTTGATTCGCTTTCCCGTTTGCGTGCCACGGCAACGTGTCAGTTGAAGCTGAACTTCGAGTTCAGAATGTTCCAATTCGGAATTGGGTGGGCGCAATGTAGAGTGGCTCAATTGCGAACGTCGATTTTTGGATTCCGGATTACCAACCCACCACTGAACGTCAGCCCAGCTGGGTTGTCGGATTTGTGCGACTGGTTGGATGAATAAGCCAAGACACCCGCTTGATTCGGCTGAAAGCTGAAACCGGCGGAACCAACGTTCGCCAATTCGCCCCGGTGGTCCCCAGACTGCGGCTACCGCTGGGCAGCGTAGTGCTTGATCGATCGACCAAAGCAAATCCACATCCAGCTCCTGGTTTTGAGAATGATGTTTAGGAGAAAGCGTTGCTGAGGGAGAATTTTTGAGCACGATCAAGTTGTCGAGGTTGATTCCAATCGCGGCTGCTGCGGGTGGATAGAACTGATGTTGTGGGTCGAAAACCACAATCGCTCCGCCATCGCTGGCGGCTTGCTTGGCTGCCAGCAACGAGAGGTAATCCGCAGCTTGCCCACCTCCGGTTAGCCACTGCACCAGCGTTCCACGTTGATATCCGCCTTCGGGCAACAGACGGTCGATCGCTGCGCAGCCGCTTGAAACACGAGCTTGTCCGCCAACACGACCTGCTGTTTCAACCGAGCGAATCTGGTTTCGCAATTGGCTGATGATGCCGGATTGGGCAGTCGCACAATCGCTGGCTGGTTTTTGAGTCGCCATCTTTGAGTTACTTTTATGCATCCCAGCAGTTACTCCCAAAATTTTCCGAGTTGTTGCCATCGTTCTTTGGCAATGTTTGACGTGTCAAACAGAGTTTCGAATAACGCTTGGACACCTTTGGTCCTGATCGACCAGAAAAAGGTAAAAATGAACACTAGTGAACGGGCGTACATTTATGCAGATTAGGCGCGGATTTCAAGCAAATTCCGAAAACGCACTAAAAGCCGTTAATCGCGGGAGATCGCGAAAAAGAGGGTGTTGAAAACCTGTGGTTAACAATCTGTGGTCAGAAACGGGATGGTTCTACGTAGATGATGCCCGTTGCGCCGTATGACGAAGACTGGATCGCAGGATGAACAGGATTTAGCTCCCGGCAGTCACAAGACAAGATCCTGTCGATCCTGTCCACTACGTTACCCTCCCTTTGGGCCTTTGGGAGGGTCGGAGAATTCGCTTGCGAATTGGACGGGGAGGGTTTAGGAATCTTGGTTCTACGTCAGTTTGATTAACGATCGTGCCCTCCCCGACCTGCGCCATCATGAATGATGGCGAGTTCGACCCTCCCCAAGGGGGCTCTTCATCGTTTTTAGTGGGTCACATCCAATACATCAAAGCCACCCTCCCTCTGGGAGGGTCGGGAACGCAGTGACCGGGGAGGGTAAAATCAGTCTCATTTTTAACTTTGAAAAACATCAACGAAAACCATTTTCGAAGCCCCAAAGCCTTGCCTATCAAAGGAAAACTTACCCTCACGGCGACATATATGCGTACATAACCACTAAATTGTGCGAAGAGCCCCCAGGGGAGGGTGACTTTGAGTTGGAGTTTAAGCCACAAAATTTGACGAAGAGCCCTCTGGCAGGGGCATACATAGCCCGGGCAGAGTGCCGATTGGGCTGGCAATCGCTAAGCCAAAACCAAAAATCGAAACTACTTCTAATAAGACCCGTCATAGGTCTCAGGATAGATCACCAACTCAACCCGCCGGTTGGGATTTACGCCACCAGCAGGCCCGCGTGGGTGTCGGGGACGGTTGCTCGCCATCGCCATTGTAAACAATTGGGCCTTGGGCAACCCAAGCCGAACCAGATTGTCAAACACAGCCAGTGCCTGAGTCGCTGTTAACTGGTGGTCAGTTGTAGTAGATGGAGTCAGTGGAGTGCCGTCCCAGTGGGCTTCGATCCCAACAATCTGCTTCGTAAAATTCCGGCTAATCGTGGCAGCTATGTTTTGTAGCACAGGAAGCTGCGACGGCTGGATTTGATACGTTCCCGGGACAAACATTCGGTCTGTAGGAAACTCAATTCGAATCACATCGCCATCCATGCGGGCTTGTCCGCCGGGAATCGAAATGCCCGAGAGCTGCTGCATCAGACTATTGTTGGCTCGAATGGTTGCTCCGCTTGAAAAGGCCGAGCCCGAGCCATTGCTGAAGCTGGCCAAGCGATTTCGCGATTCAGTTTGAGCTGCTGACGAAGAGGCGTATCGCGCTGAGCGAGACTCTGCTTCTTGCTGGGCGGTTCGAATCTGCTCGACTTGCACCTGCAGGGCCGCCATTTGCTGAAGTGCAGTTTGCTTTTCCAGTTCCGCTGTTTGAACACGGCTCGAAGTATCGCCCAATTGGTCTTTGAGCGTTTGATTGTACTGATTGGCAAGCTGCAATTTTTGTTGAAGACCAGCAATTTCAGTGTTGAGTAATTGGTTGTCCGAATCGTAGGCGCCCAGTCGCTGATTCAAACGTTGAATCTCATTGGAGACTCCGGCGTACTGTTGCCGAGATGCGCCGCTGGAAATATCTTCACCCAGGTACGAGCGCTGCTGATCGGGATTATATGCGTATCGCGAATCACTACCCTGAGTGTTGGAGCTACCACCCTCAAACAATTTTGGCCGTGAGAAATCAAAAAGCCGTGACTGACTGGATTGATTTGTCACGGGTTGCCGACAGCCCGAAAATAGAACGGCTGCAGCAAGTGCCAACATTAGAAAACCGCGCGCCTGGATCGGTCGCGGAGATACCATTTGAATTCGAGTTTTATTCATGACGGGGGGAGTCATTTTTGAACAAGTGGCGACAGCGCTGTTTAATTGCCAAATCTGCTCCAAGCACGTCGGATCTGAGGCAAGCAAAAGGCCGCGAAAAATCAGGTGGGACTTTAGCTAGGTGGCAAAAACCGGTAAACAGCAATCCAACGGTGAGCCGATCGAGGTCGCAAAGCTCTCAACTTCCAATAGAATTGCTAGCGTTGGGAACGATCAAAGCACCAAGTACCATCTGGCTTACAGTTAGATTGCCAAGTTTGTTTGGCAATCAAGTTCGTTTTTGTTGGGTAAAGTTGATGGATAAAGTTATGAGCTGCAACCTGAAGAACGCTTCGATTTCGCACCTTTGGATTGCGATAGTAACCCTTTGTTACTGTTTACCCTTTGGTCCGGTCGGTCCCTTAACGGCTTGGGGGCAGTCGCAGAATCAGTCGCAGGCTAAAGCTCCGGCGGCCAATGTTGACTGGCAGGCAATGCTAGCTCAGTTCGACATGGTCTGGGGGCAGTTTCCCACTTCATGGGACAAAGGGCCTTTTTTGGGAAACGGAGAGCAGGGCACGTTGCTTTACCGAACGGGCAAGCGCGAGCTGAGATGGGATGTCGGTTGTTCGGCGGCTCACGACCATCGACCTTTCGAGAAAGATGATCTATCTGAAAAGGGCGTCGCAGTCCTCAATCGTGGGCGGCATTTTATCGGTCATCTTAAATTGAAGGCGCCGGCCGACCTGACTGGTTTTCAATCTCGACTGTCGCTTTGGAATGCTGAAGCCACCGGGACGATCGCTTCAGAGAAGGGTTCGGTTGTCTGGCGTACGTTGGCCCACGCGACCGAGCCGGTGATGTATTTTGAGCTTGATTGTAGCGGTGACTTGGAGGGAGCAAGCCTCTTGTACGTTCCCGAGAAAGCTCGAAGTCCTCGCGCGGTTCGAAACAAGCTTCCGCGAACGCCTGTTAATCCGGATGCGGTGTTAAACGAAAAGGATGGAATCCAAACAGCAGTTCAACAGCTTGCCTCTGGCGGGCAAACGGCAGTCGCGTGGGTGAGTTCGAAACAAAAAAACACAACGCGGCTCTGGCTCAGCGTTCAGCATAGCTTTCCTGGTGACGAAGCGTTGTCGGCTGCGGTCGAGGCGGTCAAGTCTGCTTCTCAAAACAATTCTCAGTCAGATCTGGACTCGTGGATCGAGACGCATCGTGATTGGTGGCACGACTACTATCCGGCCAGTTATCTTTTAACCGGTGACCCATATTGGGATACCTTCTACTGGATCCAGCAATACAAGCTCGCTTGCGTGACGCGTGACAAAGGTTGGATCATTGACAACCAGGGGCCGTGGCTTCAGCCGACAGCTTGGAATGCGACTTGGTGGAACTTGAACGTACAGGTTTCGCATTCTGGTGTATATCAAGCCAATCGTCGCGGGATGGGCTCAGCGCTGAGTCATCGGCTTTGGCTCAATCGCGACAACCTTGCCCTCAATGTTGCGGAGCCTTATCGAGAGGACTCTTATGCAATTGGCAGGACTGTATCGGGTTGGGATTTACTGGGACATGCTGGTCAGCCCGGCGGACGACCACCCATAGACAAAAAAATTGGTCGTGAGTGTGGGAATTTGTTATGGGGGCTGCACAATGTTGATCTGGAGTATCGCTACTGGCAGGACACCGAGCTGAGAGACAGAGTTCTTTATCCCTTTTTGATCAAAGCGGTAAACTACTATCGGCACTTTTTGGTTGAGGAGGAAGATGGTCTTTATCACTTACCAGAGACCTTCAGTCCGGAGTATCGCCGAGCAAGAGATTG
>CAYSQZ010000090.1:0-17444 GCA_964433035.1 uncultured Pirellulaceae bacterium
CACTCTTGCCCGTTATGCGGCTGTAGCGAGAACAGCCTTTTAGCTCCGCCAAAGATGCGAAATGCCCGCTAATTTCGCGCAGAGGCTGTGGTTTTGCTGGTAGCCGATACGTTTGGGTTACCACTTGCGGTTATTGCTCCAAACGTTTGGTAAAACCACATCCTCAACAGCCAAAGACGACTTTAGCAACGAGTCCTTACTAATTAGGCCGATTACTCACCCAAAGCCCGAGCAACCCGAATACTGGCTCTGATCGTAACTTTTTAAAGAGAAACAATCCCCCTTTCCAATATTTGACGATGGCCTGAGAATAGCACCCTTCTTGGATGACCATCGGGGTCGACCTTACGGACTGTTGCGTGGAATTTCCATCGAAGCGAAGCTCACCAAACCTTCGATGAAGTGGAAGCAACCTTCTTCCAACGCCCAAGCGTTGCAATCAACTTTTGGTTTCAGGATCAGATTACGTGAAAAACGGAAGTGGTTTAAGTTTCATTTTGCTCGTATCGACGATTATGGCGTCGGCGATATTACTGCAATCCTACCTGCGCCCCAAACCAGAGGTTGCTCCCAACGCGGGGGCCGATGCTACTCTGGTCCAGGAAGACGGGTCGGCTGAAGCACTGACGGCTAACGCGGTTGTTGGTGACCAAACCACCGATCCTGCCAATTCACCTGGCGCCAGTGATGACGCTTCTGAAGCTTCAACAGCATCCCAGGAACCAGCGGCTGATACTAACGCTTCTACTGCCGATGTTCAGCGTAACTCCAAGGACGACTTCATTCAGATGGGGTCGCTGTCCCCCGATGGATCGGATCGCTATCTGGTCACAATCAACAAACGCGCCGCAACAATTCACCGTGTTGAGTTGAACTTTCGGGACAAGCGTACTGGACGATTCAAGTACCGTGACCTGGTGTGGAAAGGTGGCTTCCTCGGATCGTTGGCTTTTGAAGATACACCCGACGGTTGCACCGCAATGCTGGTCGGTAAAGGCACTCCGGCGCAGCTGGCCGGTATTGAACCGGGTGACGTGATTGTCTCGATCGACGGAGAGCCAGTCGTAACTGCGGCTGGATTGGACGAGTATCTAAATGAAAAGACCAAACCTCACACCGACGTAGAAGTCGTCGTCAAACGCAATGGAGCCTCTCAGAGTTTAAGTGTTGCGTTGACTCAAAAGCCGCTTTCGGTGATTCGCCCGGAATCAGATCTGATTGACCCCAACTTTGACGGGCCCGAGTCGTTTGTGCTTTCGTTGATCAAGCCGATGGAAAAAGTCGAGAAGGCATGGCCCGATCTGGACGACGACATGCGCACCGCCAACTGGGAAGTCTCTCAGGCTACCGATAGCCTGATCGAGTTAAAGTTTGAGCTGTCGCAGCAAAAATTAAGTCAGCTTGGAATCAAAGGGCCGCTAACGGTCTTAAAACGTTATCGGATCCCCGAACTTTCAGACGAAGATGTCCACGACCTGAGCAGCCGGTCGTTTCACCTGGATTTGGAGTTTGAAGTCCAGAACCAATCCGACATCGCTCAGCGAATCGCTTACGAACTTGACGGTCCCACGGGCCTGACCGCCGAAACCTGGTGGTACGCCAACAAGATCCACGGGCGTCAGACCGCGCTTTTCTATATGGCCGGTGCGCGAGACGTGATTGGATCGACCAACGCGAACTCCTACATTTTTTATGGGTGCCCCGAGCTGGTCAAAGGCGCGCAAAAGACGATCCCACAAGTCAATTATATCTGCGAGCCGCTTAGCGACCCTAGGGAACGTCAGCTTAACTTTGTCGGCGTCGACTCGCATTATTTCAATGTTTCACTGTTGCCCAAACTTGCCGAAGGTAAAGCTTTCGAAGTTAGCAGTGTGACTGCGTATCCTAACAACCGACACGGCGTGATCCCTGAGATCCCCAAGAACGCCCGACTCCAAAGGCTGGTCGACTGTACCTTCCAGATGGCGGCTCCGATTGAGATTCCCGGCGGGGGAAGCACGGTAAAGTCGTTCGAGATATTCTGCGGCCCCAAAGATATTACGCTGCTTAGCGAGTACGGTCTCGGCGACGCCAGGACGTTCGGCTGGTTCTCATGGTGCTCAATGTTGCTGCTGAAGTTGCTGCACTTTTTCTTCTTCATCACCGGAAGCTGGAGCTACGGGCTTTCGATCATCATACTGACGGTTCTGGTTCGCTGCTTGATGATTCCGTTTTCTCGAAAAGCCGCGCTCAACGCCCAAATGATGCAGCACTTGGCGCCACAGATGAAAGAGATCACCGAGAAGTACACCGATGATATGGAGAAGCGTGCGGCTGCTCAGAGGGAGTTGTATAAAAAGCACAATTTCAATCCGTTTGGCGGATGCTTCATGATGTTCTTCCAATTGCCTATTTTTTACGGGCTCTACAAAGCCCTCAACGTCGATATCGCGTTGCGTGACCAGCCTCTTATCCCTGGCATGCAGTGGTGCAGCAACCTTGCGGCTCCAGATCAGTTGATGTACTGGAAAGACATGATCCACTCGGCGCTTGGAGACGAAACGGGTTGGCTTGGGCCTTACCTCAATATCCTGCCGTTGATCACCATGGTTTTGTTTATCGCGCAGCAAAAACTTTTCACGCCGCCGCCAACCGACGACAACCAGAAGATGATGCAGAAGATGATGACGTTCATGATGGTCGCGATGGGCGTCATGTTCTTCAAAGTCCCAGCGGGTTTGTGCCTCTATTTTATCACTTCGAGTCTCTGGGGGATCATCGAGCGAAAACTGTTGCCCAAACCAGTTTTGGATACCGATAAGCTGGCCCTGGCCGACGGCGGTTCGATCTCCGCGCCTTCCAAAGCTGAGTTAAAGGCGCAATCCAAAGCCGAAAAAGCCGAGCAACTTGCCCAGCAGAAACGCGAAGCCGAAGCCGAAGAGCTACGGCAACGAAACGCCGAACGAAAAAGGCGTTTGAAGAAGCGCGATTCGAAATAGGTATTTTGAGCAGGCGATTGAGCGCCACTCTTCGAGTGGACGAAGTTACCGAATCTGGGTAGTGGACGAGGTTACGAGTCCCTTTGAACCGTCAGGTCAATTCGCCCAAAGTGAGCCTGAGAAAACCGAACATGGGTGGAAGGCAAAGTAAGGTTCAGAGCATCAATTTTCTACAGGAGACTAAGCCGGGATGACTCAAGCCGCCACTTCCGGAAGGATCAAAAAAAAAGGGCCCCAAAAAGGAGCCCCGCTTCATTTCGTGATCGACTAGTGATCTGTTTTTAATGACTAGTGCGCGTTGCTTGCAAACACCCAAGCGTAGAAGTGAAGGATTACCGCATTGAGATACATTTCATAATCAGCAAATGAATCGGCATAACTTTCGAAAAACGTTGCATAAGCCAGTAGATTAGTATTCACATCCGGATTTTCCAATGCGTATTCGACCTCGGCGTCAACAGTACATCCAAGCAGATCCTGGATGCCAATCAAGCAACTTTGAACTAGAGCTTCATCTTCAACACTTTCAAGATAGAAAGTTGCATAGAAGTTGTGCTGGAAAAATACGGTTCCCAAGTCAGACAGAAGATCTTCCGACGCCCACAACAATGGATCTTGAGCACTCTCGAGTTCGTAAATCGCTGCCGCGATCCAGTCTATGTCATAACCAACTGCCGAATCAAGTTTCACACGCAACGCATCAATAACGCCCTGAAGTTGATCCTGGCAACTCGGTTCGGCATCAACGACGAAGTCTTCTTTAAACGAAAACGAAGCGCTGCAGATATCAATTTTACCCGGTCTTACCAATTCGATCCTCGTTACGTTGGCTCGGTTCGTGTTTAACCAACACGTCGTCTCTCCTGCATTGGGAACGAGAAATCCATCGGGCGTTACAGCTTCGCCGCTGGCTGTAAACGTGTCGACCAAAGTATCTCCGTCGAAAATGTTGACGGCTACGTCGTCTGAAATCAATTCGATGCAAAATCCTTCCACGTCGCCTTGTGTCGTATCCGGTGTCAAGGTAAGGACTTCTTGTGGGGGTAAATCCTCCAAGATAATATCGGGTAATTCGCCGGTTTCCGCTAATTCGCGAAATGCCTCGGTAATTTGCTGGGACACAGCAAGACAGCCGGTAGGGAGAAGGTCGACCTCGTCCCTGACATTTAGGAATCCTACGGGATTAGAGAGCGTTCCCCACTCTTGCGATAACATTGGCCCAAAAATGGAGATTGATGTTCCCGGGAAAAACGGACTAGTAGACTCTTCCACCAAGCTATCGAAGTCTATGTCGCCGCCAACAACGGATCCGCAAATCGCGGCTTCCCAATCGGCTTGATTATCAAACGTCTGCTGGGCGGATAGAACGGAGGTGAAGCAGAACAAAGCTGCAATACTCAAGGCTGAATAAAATAGTTTCATAGTGTTAATGTCCTTCAAGTTGGAAGATTGAGGTAGGAACGAGCCTTAAGAATAATTCCCAAATCTTCGCTGGAAAAGCATGTTTCGTCGATAATCTGATTAATTTTCAAGAAATTCTTTGTTCTCCGAGTCGTCAGCCACCAGACCAGCCATAAAACAAGAAATTGATCTAAATCTAAATTAAGTGCCATTTGGTGCTCACATCATCAAACAGTGCCCAGTGCACCTCAAATTCTACGTTCCTGAAATCCCAAACATAATCGACCGTAATGAGTTTCGACATTGAAGACACGATCGCCGCGATTGCTTCGGCGCCTGGAGCAGGCGTCAGGGGAATCATTCGTGTTAGCGGCCCACAAGCGCTTCAATGCCTGGAGCCCATTTTTTCGGCTTCACAGCCCAATCATCTTCGGCCCACCGATTGCCAAACAACTGACGCAATCGACGGAACGTTGAAGCTTGGCTCGGACCTTGAGCTGCCTGGTGAGCTGCTGGTCTGGCCGACCCGGAAAAGCTACACCCGGCAACCGACCGCCGAGTTTCATACGATTGGATCAAAGCCGCTTTTGCAAAAAGCGCTCTCCCAAATCTGCCAATCAGGAGCGCGACTAGCTAATCCCGGCGAGTTCACGCTTCGAGCCTTTCTCTCGGGCCGGATCGATATGACGCAAGCCGAAGCAGTATTGGCGGTCATCGATTCCAATGGAACCGACGAAATGAACGTAGCGTTAAAACAGCTCGCTGGCGGACTTGCTGGACCGCTTGGCGACATTCGCGGGCAGCTGATTGGTATTTTGGCTGAGCTGGAAGCCGGGCTTGATTTTGTTGAAGAGGACATCGAATTTATTTCGCAGGATCAATTAAAGACTCAGCTAGCCACCGCCCTAACGTCACTGCAAAAAATTAAGCAACAAATCACCAACCGTGACTCGGCTGTCGAGACAATTAAAGTCGTGCTCTACGGCATGCCCAATTCGGGCAAAAGCAGCTTGTTCAACTCGCTGACAAAATCCGATCAAGCGATCGTGACGGATCTCGCGGGAACAACCACAGATTTTGTTTCCGCCACGCTTGGACTCAACATCGAGTCGGGCATTTTAAATGTCGAATTGATCGACACCGCTGGATTCGAAGCCACAGATGCTGCGATCAAACGAGAGTCGCAACAACATCGAATCGAACAACAGGAACAAGCCCTGGTCCGACTGTTCTGCATCGACGGATCCCGTGACTTGGACCAATGGGAGATCGAACAGCTAAAACTGATTGACTCCAACACGATCATCGTCCTGACCAAGTCCGACCTGGCGACCACGATGCCCGATTGCTTGCCCGCAGGAGCTCCAATCGTCGTAACTAGCACCTTCAGTTCAGAGGGACTCAAGCGTCTATCCGACCAGCTTTGTTTAACAGTCATGAAATCCCAGCTGGGCCAAACGTCGGTCGTCGGATCGACCGTACTTCGGGCGTCTGAGAGTTTGACTCAGGCGACCGAATCGGTTGATCTTGCGCTTCAGGCAGCTGATGGGCAACTGGGAGAAGAATTGGTTGCCGCTGAGATCCGGCAAGCCCTGGCAGGCTTGGGGCAGGTCGTTGGTACGGTTTATACAGATGATATTCTTGATCTCGTTTTTGGGCGATTCTGCATCGGCAAGTAAATTCACAAAAGCCCCGATCCTCCGTACTCCGAATAAACTAACAGATCCCCAATAGCAGGCCTCCCACACCGGTCATATCCGGGTGAACTGTAGCTCCGTTAGCGTTTGCAAAAAAAGGTGAGTCGCCGTACGCTGATGGAAAAGAGAAAGTGTACCTGAAGTACGTTCCGTATCCTTGTTACCTTCAACCGATTCGATTCCTATTGCCATGTCAACCAACTCTTCAATCAACCTGCTTCGTCACATTATTATTTCATTGACTCTTTGCGTCCCGCTTTGCCTGACGGCTGAGGCTCAGGAAGTCGGTGACCGGATCGTTGTGACTGCCACGTTTGAAACGTTAATCACCAACAAGAAAGTTGACAAAGTTTTCGAGGGCAATGTCCACACGATCACCGCCAGTGAAGGAAAATGGCGGATGCTCAGCGATGTTAAAGGGTGGATCCCGGTTCAATACGTGATGGACCTTGAAATGGGAATCAAGCACTTTTCCAAGCGGGTTCGAGAGAGCGACAGGGACTTCGTCGCGTTCGCACATCGCGGAATGATTTTTCATGAGAAAGAAGAATATGGCAAAGCATTCGCGGACCTCAACAAGTCTTTAACGATCAACAAGAACAATCCAGTTTCCTGGATGCATCGCGGGATGGTCCTCAAAGCTCAAGGAAAGTTGCCTCTGGCGGCCAAGGATATTCGCAAAGCGATTGAACTCAATCCTAAACTTGCCAATGCTCACTACAATATTGGATTGGTGTTCTATTCGATGCAGGATTTTAAACAATCGATCAAGGCTTATAATCAGGCGATCAAACTCGATGATGCCCATTCGCTGTGGTTTGTCAGCCGAGGCAGTGCAAAAGTCGCGGTGGATGACTTTGAAGGTGCCAGAGAGGACTACGAACAAGCCAAAAAACTGGACGATAGCCAAGCCGACGCCAGCGTCGGACTGAGCAACCTGGCGCTCATTAAAGATGATCTGGACTTGGCATACAAACATGCAAACGATGCGGTTGAGATTCAGTCGTCAAATGCGATGGGATTAAATGCTCGCGGCTGGGTGCTGTTTAAACAAAACAAGATCGACGAGGCGATTTTCGATTTGACCCGTGCGATTCGACGCGCCCCCAATCTCTCGATTGCTTACGGAAACCGAGGCATCTGCTATGTTTACCAGAACGAGTTTGACAAAGCGCTCGCCGACCACACGCGGCACCATGAGCTTGATCCCCATAGTCCCTTTGCGCTTTCAAATCGCGGGGTAGCCTGGTTGGGCAAGGGTGATTTCCAGAAAGCGAAAGAGGATTTCGAAGCCGCCGAAAAGATCGCACCTGAATTGGACGAAACACTTAACGGTTTCGCGTGGTTCCTTGCGACTTGTCCCGACGAAAATTTTCGCGATGGAAAGCTGGCAGTCACCAAGGCTGAGATGGCTTGCAAGAGTTCGAAGTTTAAAGATTGGTACCAGCTCGATACACTGGCCGCTGCCCACGCTGAAGCAGGTGATTTCGAGGAAGCGGTTAAGTGGGCTGAGAAAGCTCTCGAAGTCGCACCCAAAGATAAGAAACCGTTATGCGACGAGCAGATTGCTCGCTTCAAAAACAAACAACCTTGCCGCAGCAAGATCGGCAAGAATGCAGAACAAAGCATGATGGGCTCGTAGTTTCGAATGGTCGCTGGTTTGTCGCAAGAGGCACTGTTGGTAACCCGACGCGTAATAGGATTTTGCATCAAACTGAATGTGATGTTCGTAGTACCGCCTTTAGGCGGAATAGTATCCAGCCGGCTAAAGCCGGTACTACAAGCATCGAGTTCGAGTTGATGCAAATCCTAGTAAGCGAGGGATCTGGCAACCCGACGCGTAAGCGAGGGAGAAGCGGGAACTGACTTCACCCTCGCTTGCTCGTCGGGTTTCCAATTGCGGTTTCCAATTGCGGTTTCCAAATCGAATTCCATTCAAAGGTGAGAGATGATCTTCAAGCACTTACTGGTCAGCACCGCGGCAATCTTCATCCTTCTCGCGGCGGCTGAATCGGCCGACGCTCAGTTGTTCCGCAATTTCAATCGAAACTCGGTTCGGCAACCTGCTTGGTCTCAACCTTTTACCACCCCATATTCGACCAGTTCAACAAGGACCTCATTCAACCCGCGACCATTGACGGGCTATAGCACGAATCTGCATCGGAACTTTCAAATCCGCCAAGAGCAACAGAAGGCAGCACGAACAGGCATTCCCCCGAAATATCGTGGCAACATTTTGTGGACTTGGTAGCAAGCAATCCAATTGCCAGCGCCGTCTGGGTGACACTGGCTTTGTCAGTCAGTTCTGAGGTGGCCCTGGTCGACCCACCTCCACTGGCTCAACCTCTTAGCGCAGGATCGGACAGGTTGAAGTTCTTGCTTTGGCTGAAGAACTCGTGCGGATTGTCATAGACAACTTTTTTAATCAAGCTTTCACTGTGCCCGCGCCGGCGCATTTCCATTATCAGATCCGGAACTGCAGTTGGCTTGGACGGTCCCCAATCACCGGCCGAATTGACACATAATCGCTCGGCGCCGTGACGCTCGATCATATCGACAGCTCGTGCCGGTGTACATTTGGAAACCGGATAGAGAGTCATTCCCGCCCAATAGCCCGCCTCAAGAACTTCGCCAATGGTGTGCTCTTCGACGTGATCAACCAGCACCCGTGTTCGCTCGATTTTGTGATCGGCAAGCATGTCGAGGATCATCCGCGTCCCCTGATACTTGTCTTCCAAATGCGGCGTGTGGATCAAAACCTGCTGGTCGTGTTTGATCGCAAGCTCCATGTGTTCTTGAAAAATGATAGCTTCGTTGCGAGTGTTTTTGTTAAGCCCGATTTCGCCAATGCCCAGCACATTGGGGCAATCGAGAAACTCGGGAATAATCTTCAGCACCTCACGAGAAAGCTCAACATTCTCGGCTTCCTTGGCATTGATGCACAGCCAGGTGAAATGAGCGATCCCATACTGAGCCGCTCGTTTGTTCTCGACTTCGGTCAGCTGTCGAAAATAGTCACGAAAACTCTCGCCGCTGCCACGATCAAAACCAGCCCAAAATGCAGGCTCACTGATCGCAACACATCCCATCTTGGCCAGCGTCTCATAGTCGTCGGTCGTTCGCGACACCATGTGAAGATGAGGATCGATGTAATACATGTTTTGTTCCTGAGGTCGAATATGTTCTGGGCTTCGTACCCAAAACAGACGTTGGTCATTCGACCAATCTACTTGCCACTAAGTCCGAGTCGCGATCTCGAACGTTTCCAGCCATTTTGCATCATACTCGCGGGAAAACAAAAGCTGAATTTTCTCCGCTCTGACCGGGTCAGTCTGCGCGGTGGCGATAATTTCGATTCCATCTGAAATCAACTTCATTCGAGGATCACTGCTGACATCGCCTTGGGCTCGATCGATCCGATCTAACGAAGCTGCAACTTCGAGCACCTTGGCTCGGATTTCGAGAAACTCACGGTCAAGAATCTGGTTTGAATTCATCGGATTTCAATATCAACGTGACTAAGTTATTAATTACTGTCTGACTTATTTGTTACATGTCTGACGGGTATTTGAAATTTGGCATCAAATCCCAATCACCACTTACTCTATACTATTCACAGCCCCGTAGTCGTACCAGTTCTGTTTTAGATCTATCAAACCATGAAAACCGTCTTGTCCATAGCATTGACGCTTCTGGCTGTAGCCTACCCAGCGCCACATGAGTTTGAAGACGGTTTTGTCGAACGCACCTTCGCGATCGTGATACGCGACAATCTTGCAACCGCTGAGTACTCGATTGCACTCAACGAATCGACCCTCAAGGAAATCCTCGACCAATGGCAAAGCCCTGAGGTCGGCCAGACTCCAAAAAACAAACAGCCTTCTCTCGAAACTGCCACGATAAAACCAGATGCTGGATCAGGGCCTCTTATTGCTCCCGCTGAAGGCAGCCTCGCAAAAAGTCACGAATTAGATCAATTGAAAACAGAGCGGGATAAGACCGAGGCGAGATTGAACCAACCTGAAAAATCAGCGTCCGCACCCAGTGTTCATTCCGATGAGGCAGGGCGAGAGGATTTGCTATCCCAGATCAAATCGCCGGGTCGACTAAGTTCTGGGTTTGGTTTTGATTTGGAAAAAACTGCCCAAAGTACCAACGACCCGGGCTCACAACATCTGGATGCTCCGATCCCAGAAGAACTACTGGCTTTGCTGAATAAACAGGGACCGTCACAAATTGCCGGGCAGATTGTGATCACTTGTAACGGTCAGTCGCTAAAAATCAAGAATGTGTCCGCAGCGGCGGCTCCAAGGCACCCATTTAACCTGATCGTTAAATTTGAATTCGAAATTCCTGACTTGAAATCGGCAAAACTCAAAATTCAAGACCACAACTTCCTTCAATACAACGGGGCGATTCGCAATGCTCTCAAAACGCGTGGCAGCTCAATGCTGGTAAGATCCGACACCGCTCCCATCATTGTTCGGGCACAAAGGCATGAATTGAAAGGGCTTTCCCAAAAAGAGGCCTCGACAAGGACTTCTATTTCAGCTGATATCCTGATAATGTCGAAACTAAATAAAGAAAATTAGGTTCTAACAGAGTTCAATTTCGGGAGTATCGCACTTGCCCGACTTCGATAGAAGCGTAAGATGACAGCTCTAACCTTCTTTGGACGAATCATCTTAAAAACCATCTTTTCTACCCACGTATTGACCTGACCCGATGACTCGAACGATTGCAATTGGCGATATACACGGATGTGCTACGGCACTGAAGTGTCTTTTGAAGGAAATCCAACCCACGCTTGAGGACACGATCGTTGGAATTGGAGATTACGTCGATCGCGGCATGGAGTCCTCAGAAGTCATCGAAACGCTGGTGAATCTGATCACCCAATGTCGATTTGTTCCGCTGATCGGCAACCACGAGTTGATGATGTACAAAGGGCTCAACAGCGGTGATCAAGCTGATTTTGAGTTTTGGGTTCAGCACGGTGGAAACGCCACCATCGCCAGTTACGGCGGAAGAGTCGAAAACATCCCCCAGCATCACCTGACGTTTTTGAGCCACTGCGTTCGCTACTTTGAGACCGATACGCACTTTTTCATTCACGCCAACTACGTTCATGACTTGCCGTTGGCCCAGCAACCCGACGACATTGCGTTCTGGACGCACGTTCGCGACTTTGCTCCGCCTCGCCACGCCAGTGGAAAAACTGCGGTCATTGGCCATACGCCGCAAACCGAAGGCGACGTTCTGGATTTGGAGCACATCCAACTTATTGATACCTATTGTTATGGTGACCAGTGGCTAACTGCGTTGGATGTTGAAACCGGCAATGTCTGGCAAGCAAACAATCGTGGTGACTTGCGAACGACTAGTTTGGCTGCCAAAAAAGCCGAGCTTGAGAAAAAAAAAAACAGAATCCTCAAGCAGAAACGCCGAGCGGCCTAGCGGAGAGTTCGCTTAACACTCCCGCCGAAGAAGGAAAAGCGATTCATCTGCACCTGCCAGTGGACGACGTTGAGTTTGATTTCATGGTTAAAAGAGCGAATGAGTTTCTGGGCTCCAAACACTCAGTTCAAGTGATCGTTCATCTTCTCGACCAGGAAGACGAACAAATGGATCTGGGGCGCCGCGTACTTCGAAAGTTCATCAACTTGATTGGCGAAAACGGAATCAATCGCACTCCGGTCCGAAAAGGGCTTGAGGTAGCTTGCCTGATTTTGCCCAGCCAATAAAGTTTCCAAAAAATCGCCAACTGGCGACGCAGAGTTTCTTGGTGCGTCGATTATTCAGATAGCTGGACGATTTTCAAAAAGCCTCTTAGAATGCGGCTTCCATGGTTGAAGTAGCTCCGCAAGTTTTGGGAGCTGAGCGATTGCTCCGGCTTTCAGAGAAATTCGCCCGCGCGACTGACTTTGGCGAATGCGTTGATTCACTGCGACGAGGTGAGACAGCTACATTCGACTCCGTCTGGGGTTCCTCCTGCGCGCTTCTCACTGCTGCGTTGGCCCGGCAATTCAACCGCGTCCTTGTCGTTGTGCCTGATGGAAAATCGCAAGACGATCTGTTGGATGATCTTCCGACGTTTCATTCGGGCATCATTGAGCGCTTCCCGGCCTGCATGCTTGGCATCAACTCTTCGGTCACTGTCGATCTTGAGTACGGAGAACGCCTGCGCCTGATCAAATCCTTAAGCGCCGGAGACCAATGCCCCGTCATTGTTGCTTCCGTGCCGGCACTGCTGCAGCCATTGCCGTCCAAAGAATCCATCACTGGTAACTCGCGCAGGATTTCGAACGGCGACCAACTCGATCTTGAGACATTTGTGCCCTGGTTGGTCGAACAGGGATTCCATCAGACCTCCGCAGTTGAATTGCCGGGAGAATTCTCCAACCGGGGAGGAATCATCGACGTCTACGCGGCGGACTGGGAGGGCCCGGTTCGAATCGAATTGTTCGATGATGAAATTGAATCAATCCGTCAGTTTGACAGCGCGACGCAGCGCAGCAACGCTGATCTGCAACAGATTGAGATAACCGTGCTTTGCGAAGACCCGGGGCAACGCGGATTTCTGGTTGACTTTGTACCCGAAGACACGCTGTTATTGCTCGTTGAACCTGAGGAGCTTAACGAGCAGGCCAAACGTTACATCGAGCGAAGCTCCAACGTCGATGAGATTTTCAGTTGGTCCGACGTCACTCAAAACTGGGCGCATCTCACCGCAGCGACAGTGAGCAATGTTGCCACGGGGCATCTTGGTGCACGTTGGCAATTGCCGGTGGAAACGGTCGAACCGTTCAGTGGTGACATCGGAGACTTAAGAATGCAGGTTGACCGCCTTGCCCGCGATCCCAAAGGCGAGGAGTTTGACGTCTATGTGCTGGCCAGAGTTGAAGGCGAAATCCCACGCGTTGCCGAGATTTTGTCGTCAACTGCTGCGGCAGCAAACGGAAATCTGCACCTGGGTCTGGGCTGCGTCCACAAAGGTTTCCGGCTTCGCGATTCAAGCACGATCGTAATCGGTTGCGACCAAATGTTTCACCGCACTGAGTTGAGGCGCAAAGGGCGGCGGCGACTCAGCAAAGCGATCGACAGCTTCATGGACCTGCGGGAAGGAGATTTGATCGTGCACTTGTCGCACGGAATCGGTCGCTTTCGCGGACTCAAGATGCTCGACAAGGAAGGCGAACTGACCGAACATCTGGAGCTTGAGTTTCATGGCGGGACAAAGCTCTTTGTTCCAGCGACCAAGATCGACTTGGTCCAAAAGTACATCGGTGGGACCAAGACCCGACCGGTGCTCGCAAAAATTGGCGGCAAATCCTGGGCCAAGCAAAAAGCCTCGGTTGAATCGGCGATCACCGATCTGGCTTCCGAGATGATCGACATTCAGGCCGCTCGCGATGGCCGTCCGGGAATCGCCTTCAATCCCGACACAGAGTGGCAGTATGAGTTTGAGCAGTCGTTTCCATACCGCGAGACTCCCGATCAACTTTCCGCAATCGAAGCAATCAAGCAGGACATGCAACGCCCGCAACCGATGGACCGGTTGCTTTGCGGCGACGTAGGGTTTGGAAAAACCGAAGTTGCGATGCGGGCGGCGTTCAAAGCGGTTGAGAACGGTTTCCAAGTTGGCGTGTTGGTGCCGACTACGATTCTCGCAGAACAACACTATAAAAAGTTCAAAGAGCGGATGGCGGAATTCCCGCTTGAGATCGTAAAACTCAGCCGGTTTTGTACGCCTCAGGAAATGCGTGACAATATCGAGAGCCTGGCCAAGGGCAAAGCCGACATCGCGATCGGCACCCATCGCTTGGTATCCAAAGACGTCAAGTTCTTCAACCTGGGGCTGGTCATTATTGACGAAGAGCAGCGGTTTGGCGTGGCTCACAAAGAACGTCTTAAAACCCTTCGCAGCAGCGTCGACGTGCTGACAATGTCGGCGACTCCGATTCCCCGCACGCTTCATATGTCGCTGGTGGGCGTGAGAGATATCTCCAATCTCGAAACGCCGCCCGATGATCGCTCAGCTGTAGCAACCAAAGTGCTTCGTTTTAACGACGAAGTGATTCGAAACGGAATCCTGCGAGAACTCAGCCGCGATGGTCAGACATTCTTCGTGCACAATCGAGTCAATGATATTCACCTGATGCAGGAAAAGCTTCAATCACTGGTCCCCGAAGCCACCTTTCGGTTCGGGCACGGGCAGATGAATGAACGGGAACTCGAAACTGTCATGGCCGATTTTATCGCCGGAAAGTTCGACGTGCTCATTGCCACGACGATCATTGAAAGCGGACTCGATATCCCCAACGCCAATACGATCTTCATTAATCACGCCGATCGTTACGGACTTTCGGATCTTCATCAACTCAGAGGTAGGGTAGGGCGATACAAACACAAAGCCAACTGCTACCTGTTACTAGAACCACACAAACACCTTAATCCAACTGCCGCCAAGCGACTTCAGGCGATCGAGACGTTCAGCGAAATGGGAGCCGGTTTTGCAATCTCGATGCGAGATCTCGAAATCCGGGGGGCGGGCAATTTGCTTGGCACGCAGCAAAGCGGACACATCGCAACGATTGGATATGAGCTTTACTGTCAGATTCTTGAGACTGCCGTCCGGCGATTGAAGCACTTACCCGCCAAGATTTCGATCCACGTCGAAGTCGACCTTCCCGTCGCCGCGTTTTTGCCCGACGACTACGTTCCTGACCGTCGCCAGAAAATTGACCTCTATCGTCGGCTGGCTCGATTGGAACGATTTGATCAGATCGAAGAACTGCGAAATGAACTGAGAGATCGATTCGGTAAATTGCCGGCCTCAGTCAAAAGACTGCTATCAGTTTCAGAGGTGAAGCTTGAAGCCGCCGTTTGGCAGGTATCCTCAATCACAATGATCGATAAATACCTGACGTTTAAATTCGAAAACCGGGAGAGATTTTCTCAGCTTTCGAGCGTCCGCCCGATGATTCGTATCATCGATGACCAAACCGCAATGGTGACGCTCAAAGAAACCAAAATCCGACCGACGAAATTGCTGGCACTCGTAAAATCCCTCTTGCAGCCACCTGCCTGAGCTATCTATCCTGCCTCGCCTGTTTTTGCATAAGCGAAATCTGGCTGCTCTGGCTCAAGGAAGCCGGGTGCAAACGCAACTTCTTTTTGGCTGGATACAATGAATATCTTTGGTCGGTTTCCAACTCGCCAGATTTGCCTGCTTGGATTGATTGCATTGGGAGTTTTGGTTTCAGGACGCCACTCAGTAGCAGTGACGTTTCAACAACGCACCGTCATTGAAACCCCGGACCCATATTTTAAGTCCGCGCTACAGCCGATCGAAACTCCAGGCAATCCGCAAGCCGTCAGTCCACAACCAATTCCTCGATCCTACAACTTTCAGCCTGCCGCCGTACCAGCGACGCCCAATTTCGTTCCGTCGCCGACTGCACCAGCGCCGGTTCGAGTTGCATCGGGTTCGCCGCTTGCTCCCGCCGCAAAGCCCAACGCGCTCAACTCCAGACCGATTAAAGGGCCAGTCATCCTGGCCCCGTTGGAACCACAAAGCATTTGGAACCCGCCCAACACTCCGATTGCCAATCCGTTCATTCAACCCCAAACCAATTCACTTCAACAACCGGCCAATCTACCTGCGTCCAATCTACCTGCAGCCAATCAACCTGCGGCCAATCTCAACGGAAGTTTTTCAGCTCCCAATCCCTCTCAAAATAAATCTGGGAGTGGAACCACAACGGGGGCATTCGAACCTGCCGGAACCATCCAATCGGTTTCACCGACCGCCGCCTCACCCTTTGTAGCACCAAAGTCTATTATTCGAGAACAACCCGTTGGGTTGCAACCCAACGCCTCGCCGCCGGTCCAGCCGAGGCCAACAGAGTCTTTTCCGGCTCAACCGATTCAAAATACAATTCAAAACTCGTTCAAGCAAAACTTGAAATCTCCGCTTGGTTCAATCCAATCGCCTCAAACCAAAGAGAACGACTTTGTCCCCAAGGTTTCTCCTGCCAAAGTCGCTCAGGCTGCTACTGAAGTTGAGCCCAAAAAGGTCAATCGTGCTTCTACGATCTCGTCAACTGTTGGCGCTGCGGATTTCGGTGGGTCGCCAAGTCAACAGTTGATCAAACAAGTAGGTTTTATCGAACCGGTGACGACTCCCACGACCAAGCAGGACGATGCGGTCCCTTTTGAGGCAGGCAAAGTGATTGCGATCGTTGGTGGCGAGCCCATTTTTGTGGGTGACATGATTTTTGAAATTAACCAGTTGATTGAGAAATTCATCCCGACAGCGCCAGAAGATGTTAAGCAGCGTGAACGTCAGAAGATGATCCCGCAGATTCTTCCAAAATTTGTAGAATCAAGACTGCTTTACCATGGCATGTTGAAGCAACTACCCGAAGGCGTTGACGTCCAGGAAGTAATCACCAATGCGAGTTCGGAGTTCGACTCAAAAGCGATGCCGGGAATAATGAAAGCCGCAGGCGTCGATTCAGTGCCCCAGTTCGATGCCTACCTGCGCAGCCTGGGTTCGTCGCTGAGAAACATGCGGGAGACCTGGGCGCGGGATCAGATGACCAGATTTTTTCTCGGCCAAGCGATTAACGTCAATACCGAGGTCACTCACCAGGAAATGCTCAATGTCTATCGAGAAAATCTCGACAGCTATGCGCAGGTCGCCAAAGCTCGCTGGGAACAAATCATGATTCGATTCGACAAGTCAGATTCCAGAGCAGCAGCTAAAGCTGAAATTGAAAAACTGAATAGCCAGATCGTACACGGTGCCAATTTGGCAGCGCTGGCCAAGAAGAGCTCACACGGCTTCCTCGCTTCGGAAGGTGGTCAACAGGATTGGACCTCCAAAGGCTCGCTGGTGTTGAAGGAACTCGATGCAGCGATTTTCACTCTCCCAACGGGTACACTGAGCGGTGTCATCGAAACCAGAGACGGCTTTCATATCGTTCGGGTGCTTGAGCGAACTGAAGCCGGGCACACGTCTTTCGTAGAAGCCCAAGTCGACATCAAAAAGAAGATCATTGGAGAGAAGCGCAAGGTCGCTTACGACAAGCATCTTGCGAAACTTCGCGATCAAATCCCAGTCGAGTATTTTCTCAACGAGGAAGCAATCGCAAGGCTCGAAGCAAAGAACCAGCGTCGTTAAATGAATCGGTTAGATTCGTGAGAGCTCAAGTTTCAGTTGCGGCTCATTGGAACCCGACCCGTCAACGAGTGCCGAGTCGAGGCAATACGGTAAAACTCGATATCACATCGTACTGTTGTCTTCCAAATTGGTTTACGCAAAAACGCTCCGCAGGGAGGTAAGGCTGAAGCAGAACGACTC
>CAYSQZ010000091.1:0-5619 GCA_964433035.1 uncultured Pirellulaceae bacterium
AGACCTGTTTTGCAAGACGATCTGTTTCACGAGCAGACCGGTTTCGCAAAGAAAACCCAATTCATTCTTACCCTCCCTTTGGGAGGGTCGGAGAATTCGCTTGCGAATTGGACGGGGAGGGTTTTAAGAATCTTGATGGTTCAATCTGTTAACGATCGTCTACGCTCCCCGACACCATGAATGATGGCGAGTTCGACCTTCCCAAAGAGTGGGTGGCTTCTTTCAGTTGGATTGAGCCCAAAATTTGAGCGAGGACTTCAGTCAAAAATCAATTCGCAAGGAACTTCTGAGCAGCATCAATCCAGATTTGAGCATCTTTCTCGTAGCCAAGTTTCCCAAGCACCTCACCCTGTTCGGTTAAAAACAGGACTGTTGGATAACCACGCACATTGTACTTCTTTGCCAAAGCGAGGTTTTGCTGATTGACCTTCGTCGAGTCATTGGGAAAGTCGAGTTCCAGCAGCGTGACATTTTGGCGAGCCCAGTCTTTGAATTCCTCTTGTTCAAAAACGTCTTCCTTAAGTTTGATGCACCAATGACACCAATCGCTGCCGGTAAAGTCAGCGAGAATGGGTTTGCCCGATTGGGCCGAAGCTGCTTTGGCCGCATCAAATGAATCGTGCCAAACTAGCGGCGTTGGAGCAGCCGCTGACTGAGCTGATTTTTCGACCGCGATGTTTTTGCCGCTGCGAAAAAGCGACAGATCTTTTAGCGAAGATTTGGTGCAGCCCAAAGCGCCCAAGACCAGGATCCCAGAAAATAAAATGAGGCTTTTGATCGGAAGAATTCGATTCAGTTTCATAAGAGCGTTCCCATCAGTTCTTATGCGAGCGCTCTTCCATTGGAACGCGCCGCGCTGTTGAAGCAAAAAAGATAATCCACGATCACCTTTTCCGAGATCCGGTCCCAACTAACGTCAGGACTCCGCCGTATTCAAAAATCGAGAAATCAGCTGGGGGAAAGTAGCAGCCAGCCAAGAGCATTGAGATGGTAATTTTTTCAATTCTCGAGCTTGGCAGCCAAAAAAGCTTGTTTGAACTCAAATTCGCCCACCAGTCCCTTAAATTTCCGGACCCAATCAATTCCAAGAACTTTTTCTCTACGATCGGCACCACTATTTTTTCTTTGTCTTCTCCAGCCAAGCCCGATGTTCGGCCATGTGCGCCTCCATTTGCTCCTCGGAGAACATCTTTTTGACCGGGGTTCTCAAATCTCGCTGAAGCCCCATCACCTTTTTTTCGAGTGCCGCCAACGCCCCGGCAACCTCGTCATCAGAAAGCTCTTGCTTGATGTGTTTCCAGTAGATCTCTTTCTGTTCCGTACGGGCTTCAACAAACGGGGAAAACCCTTCCCGAACCAGCTCTCGTGTTTTTTCTGTCTGCTCTGGGGTGATCACTGAACGGTAGGGAGCGATAATAAAGGTCTCCAATTCGGTTGAATCGTAACCCAAACAACGATTGTAGACCCGAATCTTTTTCACTTTTTTGTCGTAGTCATATTTGGACTTAGCCGCGATCAATTCGAACTTCCCAGACTTGGAAGAATCAAGCTTGTTGTATCGGGTTTTGATTTGGTTTGGACCAATGCAGTACAAATAATTATCACTTCTCGTCAACAAGCGATCTCCGCTGACGGCCAAAGAAGCCTTCAATTCACAATCTTCAGAAGCAAACTTGTTCATTGAGACTTTTTGGTATTTCGGGGAAGCTTCGACAACCAGCACGCCAGCGGGAAGCGGATAATAGATTTTGTCCCCCGCCAATAAAGGTGAAGCAAAGACTGTTCCCGAACCTTTGACTCTTTCTCGGCTGACGACCTCACCGGTTTTGATGTCGAAAACCTGCAACACACCTATTTCCTTCATCAAGTACATGTGTCCCTGATGGACCACAGGCGAAGCCACATAAGCGCCGATCTTTGTTTCCCAAAGCTTATGTGACTTGGTCACTTCACCTCGCCCCCCCAGCCGTACCGCAAAAGCGCGATATTCTTTACCCCCGTTACAGTAAGCTACCCCATCAACAACGACAGGCGTCGGAACAACGTAATCGAGGATCCCTTCGCAGCTCCAAAGCTCTGTTCCTGTATTGGGATCAAAACCCCGAATAATATCCTGCTGAGAAATCACCAACTCCAAATTACCATCGGGAGCCTTTGCCACAACCGGTGTGGACCAAGACTGGATGACGTCGTCGATTTTCCACACGCCCGCACCCGTTGCTTTGTTCAGCGCGTAGACCGTGTGACTTTCAACGCTGGCGTTGACGATCAACAAATCTTTGTGAAGCACCAAAGAAGTTGAAGAACCGAAGTTCTCATGGCGCCAGCCTACATCGGTTTGCCAAAGAAAGTTTCCATCGACATCAAAGGCAAACACGCCAGAGGTTCCAAAAAATGCGAAAACGGATTCGCCATCGGTAATCGGTGTACTCGATGCAAAACCGTGAAGGAGTACATTTGGGTTTAGCTTTTCCTCATTGGCCATGCTACCTTGCACGTTTCTTTGCCAGATCAGGCTTCCCCCAATCCGGTCAAAACAATACAGGTGATGCCGCAGTTTACTGAGATCGCCAGGCTTTTCAGCCGACTCACCGTAGCCGCTATAAGACGTCACGAATACCTTGTCGCCAACAATGATTGGCGTTGATGCGCCTCGTCCAACCAATTCCGATTTCCAAACGACGTTGCTCTCATCCCACTTTGTCGGAAATCCACTGGAAAACGCAACAGAGGTGGAATCCGGACCACGAAACTGTTTCCAATCGGTGCCCTTGGCCACCTCGGTTTGCGAAGTCACGTGGGCCGAATCGGCAGTCTGCTGGGATTGCGATGTCCGGCCGTCGTCCGACTCCAAATTCGATACATGACGCGAATTCTTGCAGCCCACCAAGCTTAACAACGAAAGGATTGCCAACCCCAGGGACAGTAGGGTTGGACGAAAACAACTGCTTTTGAAACAAACCATTGGTGATCTCCGTACTCACTAGAATTGATTCGAGAGTCTAACCAATTCCGCCAAAACGCGGGATACCAGTCCATCTGCTGGATTGGCGACTCGGAGAGTCGTTCTACGTAGCTCGCTCGACTCTCGGAGTCGTGGCCCGTGGCTTGAGAAAAGTGAACGATCGCAGATCGTGATAACTGGTGGGAACGTGGAGAAAATGGGCGATTGACTAAGCAATTACGTAGCTGGATCCGCGGATTCTAAGCCGCCTTCCCCAACGGTTCTCATTTCAAACTTTGCCAGGCCGGCTACTGCTTGCTTTTTTTCTTGAGCAACGCTTTGGCCTGCTTGATCCACTTCTCGTTGATTATCCGATCGCCCAGGCCCAATTGCTCTTCGACCCCCTGGGCATCCTTCTTTGTCCAAGCTGCAATCTGCTCGTACGATCTGACGCCGATCTTATTGAGCTTGCCCTGATACACTTTTCCGATCCCAACAATACGAGTCAAATCGTCTTTGCTCGAACCCTTTGTCAAACGCTTGCCCGGACTTTTACTCGAACTAGCAAGTTTATTCTTTTTGACGGCCGGCGATTTAGCGCGACTTTCTGCCTCCGCACGAAGCCTCATCATTGCGGCTAGTTTCTCTTGGGCTTCATGATTCTCTGATTCGAGCTCCATGATTCGCTTTTCCTGAGAGCGCAACTCAGCCTTCAAATCCTCGGTTGCCTGTGCTTTGGGCGGCGCAGAGCTGGATTGATTGACCGAATGGGCTGTCGCAAGCTCCTTGGCTTGCTTGGCGTGCAAAAACTCCAAGTCCGCCATTTTAGATTTCAATTGCTCGTAATCGGCCAGTGATTCTGCCTGCTGACTCAATTTCGATTGCAGTGAATCAAGCTTCAATTTCATCGCCAGATCAGGCTTCGGTTCAGCGGGAGCAAGATTCGCTTTTTGCTCCGCTGTGGCGGTTTGTTCCTTGGCCTTTACGAGCTCGGCTGAGAGCACACTTATTTGCTGAGCGTGTTTCTCGGCCAAACTGGTCGCCTGCTGCAGGGCATCTTTTTGAGTCCGCAGCTGGACCTCAAGCTCATTGATCCGCTTCTCTTGCGTCTCATTCAAAAGAGTTTGTTCTTGGGAAGGCTGACTTGTCAACAACGCAGCCTTGGAGGCGAACTCTGCTTTTTCATTCTCCAGGCTCGAAATCAACGACCTTGCCGAGGTGAGCTCAGACGTCAACTCGACCGACTCCTTACGGAGCTCATCGCGAAGCCGTAATTCCTCTGCGGCTGATTTGTCCTTGGCCTCTACCGCTGCCGTCAGCTCTTCGATCTTGCCTGCCAGCTCCTGTTCTTTCTCGGCAAGCGATCCTCGCAGCTCGACCGTCTGTTTCTCGGCCAAACTGGTCGCCTGCTGCAGGGCATCTTTTTGAGTCCGCAGCTGGACCTCAAGCTCATTGATCCGCTTCTCTTGCGTCTCATTCAAAAGAGTTTGTTCTTGGGAAGGCTGACTTGTCAACAACGCAGCCTTGGAGGCGAACTCTGCTTTTTCATTCTCCAGGCTCGAAATCAACGACCTTGCCGAGGTGAGCTCAGACGTCAACTCGACCGACTCCTTACGGAGCTCATCGCGAAGCCGTAATTCCTCTGCGGCTGATTTGTCCTTGGCCTCTACCGCTGCCGTCAGCTCTTCGATCTTGCCTGCCAGCTCCTGTTCTTTTTCGACAAGCGATCCTCGCAGCTCGACCGTCTGTTTCTCGGCCACCAAATGTTTGGCTTCGCTGTCTTGAATTTGTTGCTGCAGCTCCAACTCCAGCGATTTGATCTTGGCACGATCCGCTTCTCCGGCCTCCGAAGCCGCTACTTCATTTTTTTTTTTGAACTCCGAGTTCTCAGCCTTCAAACTCTTAATCGAGTCCTGAGCCGATTTAAGTTCGGCACTGAGCTTGTCGTTCTCCGCCCCGAGAGTTTTCATTTTATCCGACTGACGCTCAAGCTGTGATTCGAGAGCCTTGAGCTGGAGCGAATTGTCTTTGGCTGGCGGCTTGTCTGTGGCAGCCTTTTGGGCCTCCACTAATTCTTTTTTTAGACCTCGAAGCGTTTGGGCGACATCGTTCCGCTGTTGCTCAGCTTGTTCAAGATGAGCCTCGGCATCTTTTCGTGCTTGCCTTTCGGCTTTTAGACGCTTTTCAAAACGCTTCTTCAGATCGTCATCTGCGGGCGAGATGGACGGCTCCGAATCAGCGGTTTTGTCCATCAAGCTCCTACCACCCATCAGCCCGGCGGCGCCGAGACCTGCTGCTCCCATCAAGGAAGAGGTTGGCATTCCGTCATGGTCGTCAGCGGCTGCAGCGTCAGCCAATTGCTGCTTAAGCGACTCAATTTCCTGCTTGAGAGATTCATCGGAAGATCGAGCAGCCTCCAAATCAGCCTGCATTTTCTCCAGTTCAGCGTCTTTCTGCTCGGCGGCTTCCGAAGCGACCGACGACTTGGCTTCCTCGAGTTCCGCCTTAACCGACTCCAACTCAGCAGCCATCTCCGATTGTCCAGTCGCACTTTCTTCCAGCTTGGCCGCGTAGTCCTCTTCAACTTTTGCGATCGCGGTTTCAGCCTCGGCGGCTTGGGCTTCCAACTTTTCTTCAAGCAACTGAGTCGACTCGTTAAGCGTTTTGTTAGATTG
>CAYSQZ010000091.1:5719-13091 GCA_964433035.1 uncultured Pirellulaceae bacterium
ACTCGGCAGTGCCGTCCGACTCAGCAACTTTGGCTAATTCTTCTTCCTTGGCGGCCAGCTTTTCTTCCAATGCCTTGGCCGAACTTTCAAGATTACTGTTGGCAGTTTCCAATTCTCGGATTTTGGCGATCAGCTCATCATTAACCGATTCTGAAGCCGTGGCCGCAGCTGATTCTTGCTCCGCGTCGCCTTGGCCGGTCGATTTGTTCAACCCTACCAGTGCTGCGGCACCTGCTGCTGCTGCTGCGCCTCCCAAGGCGGCAATACCTAAACCATCTGACTCCGTTTCTGTGGAAACCTCAGGCCCGGTTGAGATGGGCTCTCGAAGCGTTTCAGCTGATGAGAATCCCGATTTAGCTGCACCAGGCTCGCGAAGCGTATCTCTTGAACTGAAGCCATTGTCTTTTTCGGCTTCAGCCGAATCAACATCAGCAAAATCAAACGCATCGACAACCGGCTCGTCTTCGAGGTCGAACACTTCGCCGGATTCATCGAGAAGATCAATCGACAAGTCGCCAGAATCATCGCTTTGTTTTGATTCAGCCGCGACCGCTGCGATCTCATTATCAGCGACCTCAATTTCAGAAATAAGCTCTTGGTCTGCCAAGAGCTCTGGGCCTTCATCGTCATCTAGAGAAAAATCAAACTCGTCGCTTTCTGATTCTCCACCACCGAGATCAAATTCGACTTCGCCGTCTTCTGACTCTATTCCAAGGTCAAACTCGACTTCGTCTGCCTCAACATCTACAGCACTCTCGGTACTCGCGACGACCTCGGAAATCACATCTGATTCAGCGATAGTGTTGCTGTCATCCAATTCGACTTCGTCGACTGCACCCTCAATAGCGACAGCGTCCTCAATGGTATCCTGAGCAACTTCTTTCTTCTTACCCCAGCCAAATAACTTTCCGAGAAACCCGCCACCCGCAGCAGTTCCGGCAGCCCCAGCTGCGACCGCTGCTGCTTTGGCGCTATCTGACAGACCACTAACCGCCTCAGCCGCTTCGTCAACAGCCGTATCGACCTTCTCACTTACACTATCGCCAATGCCCTCTACAGCGTCACCAATTTTGGCTCCAAGGTCGGCTGATATCTCGGGTGCGTCTTCTTCGACAGCTAACTCAATCACATCATCAAGATCGTCAGCTAGATCAACATCAACATCAAATTCTTCTGCTTGCGAAGTGACTTCATCTGAGATACCAGAAACTTCAAGATCCAGATCAGAGTCCAACAGTTCGATCTCAACGTCATCGGCTACCGCGATCACGTCTGCAGCTGATTCAGTCGGAGCATTCAACTCCAGCCCAGGTAGATCTTCGCTAGAATCATCAAACATCGCTGCGAACTCAGCAGAGTCCTCGTCAGCTTCGGGGCTGGAGCTTAAGTCAGCAGCAACGGCCAATTCCGCGAGAGGCTTTTCTGGAGCCTCCTCAACGTCCATGTCAAAATTAAAATCGGCATCTGAATCGTTTATCTCAACAGCATCTTCGAGATCAAAATCAAATTCCAAACCAGAGTCATCATTTTTTGAATTCATTACCGCTTCCTCGTCCTCGTCCTCGTTGATCGCAGGTACCGGATTGTCAACTGACTCATCCGAAAAAAAGTTCCGTGCGAACTCATTGGCTTCTTGTTCTAATTCTGGGTCACTATCGGCAGCCATTTCGTTGGCCCGTTCTTCGTTTTGAAAGATGTCTTTGGTAACCTGCTTTGAGTCCTCATCAGGGCTCTTGTCTTGACCAAAGGTTGCTGGCTCTCCCCCGCTAAATTCAGGGGCGTTACCACCAGAATACTCTAATTCAGAAAAGGCAAATTGGGCGGGGCTTGATTGAACAAAGTGACTATCACTCAAATTGGCAGAATCGACAAACGCCAGTTCACGATCTTGCGACGAATCAAAGGGTCTGGCAGAAAGTAAACCAACATCGTTGGAGACTGGCGACGATTCAGGATCTGACTCGACAAGCTCTTCTGACTCAAAGCGCTCCTCTCCAGCTTCGTCTAGACCTCCAGCAAAGTCAAATTTTCCAGCGGTCTGAGGAACCGGCACTAGCAAAATTGGTTCGGCTTGGGCGGGCACTAAACTAGACACTTCTGTCTGTGAGGACACATCGCCAGAAACTGCAGGCGCCTCAACAGCCGGGTTTGCGGCCTTCTTAAATCTTTTGGCGGGTCTAAAGGCACCCCGGACTTCTTTCCTCTCATCAAGGCGCCCGGCTTTGGCCCGATAGATTTTTTTATTCTTCTTCTTTTGCGTCTTCGCGAGCAATGCAATTCCACCACCGATCAGTGCAAGACTCCCAACGACCACGTAGATTATTTGCGATTGATCAAAGACATTTGGTTTCTCATGTTTTTTTGCCCAGCTTCGGTCACCAACGTACGACGATTGAGCTTCTTGGTCTTTGCGCTGGTCATTGAAGCGCTCAACGTTCTGCTGAGCTGCGGCGTCAGGACCAAGAGCTCCCAACTCCTCGCCCCCCGCGGATGTCACAGGTGAATCATCAGTTTGGCTGGCCTGAGCCGTGGAAGCCGATTCGCCGGAAGAATTATCGTCAGGAAGCTCCACTCCCATTTCAGTTTTCAAACTTTGACCCTCATCTGCGCCAAATTGAAAATAGGAATTCGAGTCTTTAGCGTTGTCGGCCTGCCCTTCAAACTTAAAACTCACGCGACGCATTTAAAACTCCGTTACTTAAATAAATCCCTAAATTTAAATAAATCCCTAAATCGAAATTCTTCGTTTGATGATAAATGTAAACCAAGTCTTTAGCACCGACTGGTAGTCACACAGAGCAATAAGCCTGGTTCGTGTCAATCAATTCTGGATACCAAGTTATACTTTAAAACGGTTCCATGTTGTGCGGGCTAGACGACTGATCTCCCAATGGTCAAACATTGTATCTAAGGAAATCTGGAATGCTAATCGCTGCCCTCAATGCGCCCAAACATTATTGTTAATCTTAATTTTCCAGATTACCTACAACTAAAACACCGCAATATAGGTGGTAAATTGTGAGGCTTTTTAATCACGGCTTCCAAAATGGAACAGTTTGAGCGAACATATGCTTCGAAGTATGCGAGCCTCGACTTTCGTTGGCTCGTTCACACCAACGAAAAGAACACTAATCCGGTTTGCAGACGCAATAAATGTCTAAAGAAAATTACGTAGATTTTTCAGAATTCGACGAGAACAAAATCTTGGTCACCAAAGACCAAATATGTGAGGTCAACCCACATCGTTTTGAACTCATGCTGTTGGACGGAATCCTCTTTATCGATGATGAGCGTGCCGTTGGCTTCAAGGATATATCCGATGACGCTTTCTGGGTTCGTGGTCATTTCCCGGAACGCCCTCTGATGCCTGGCGTTTTGATTTGCGAGTGTGCGGCTCAGCTTTCGTCATACTACGCGCTCAAAACAAAGCTCGTCGACAACGGCTATGTCGGACTCGGAGGATTGGAAAGTGTCAAATTTCGCGGACCAGTGGTTCCCGGTGATCGCTTGATCGTAATGCTTAAAAAAGGACGGGCTCGTCGCAACGCAATGTTTGCCGCATCTTTTCAAGGATTCGTCGATGGAAATTTGGTCATCGATGGCATCATCAAAGGCGTAGCTCTGGGGGAGTAAGTTACGAACTTCGAACTTGCTACGCCAAGCTCTTGCTAAGCTTGCCAAACGTCTTGCCAAACGCATCCTGCCCACGACCAGCCAACGCCAAACCCGACCAGCAGGTTTTTTTGCTCTGGACTTAAGTCCCCACGGTCTCGCATTTGCTGAATCAAAATCGGCAACGTCGAAGAGACAGTGTTACCAACTTCACTTAGCAGGATTGGAACCTTTTCTTCGGGGACTTCGAGAGCCTGTTGCAATTGACTAAGCATCTTCAAGGTGGCTTGATGAAACAGAAAGAAATCCACCTCGTCCATCGTCATTTCAGCGGCGGAGAGAATATCTTGCAATAAATTCGGGATACTGCCGATCGTAAAATTGATCAAGGCGGGCCCGTCCATATAGAGATCGCTTTTCCATCTTCGCCGATGCCGTGACTCAATCGCATCTTCAGGATCGCGAAATCCATTGGTGGTCGCCAACAAGGTATTGGCGCCTTTTCCGTCGGTGCCAAATTTAAATGCCGAAAGCGACGGCTGATCGTGAGATTCAATTAAGGTAGCGGCAGCACCATCGCCAAAAATCGTTCTTAAGCTGCGATCTTTGGGGTCGATAAGTTTGGTATACGTTTCCGCTGTGATAAACAGAATCTTTTTCGCAGCGCCCGACCGAATCAAACCGTCGCACAAGGAAAGCCCGTATACGAAACCGCTGCAACCAAGATTAAAATCCAGCGCTCCGCACGATGTTGGTAATCCCAAGCGTTCTTGCACCAGACAGGCAGTGGTCGGCAGAGGATAGTCCGGAGTCTGAGTGCAGAACAAAAGAAAGTCGATTTCAGCGGGATCGACATTGAAATTGGAGAACAACTTCTGGGCGGCTTTTACTCCCAGATCTGAACTGCACTCGTTGGGCGCTGCAATATGGCGCTTATGAATCCCAGTCTTTGACGCAATCAAATCGACATCCCATTTTGGATTGTCGGCTTTTAAATCTTGATTCGTCTCGATCCGCTCAGGTAAGTGAACAGCGATCGGCCCTACCGCGGCGTATTTCACAGATATTTCAAGAGACCGTGGTGGCCTCACCTTTTTGGTTTGCTGGTTCAAGACGAAATCATGAGTCCCAAACGTTACCAAAATTTAGCGAGGATATGAACCCTTTCTCAGGGCATTCTCCTGAATTACGCAGCAACGGCTTTTCGAGAATTTTCGGTCTTTGTCAGTTTTTCAACCTGAAGCCGGTTCAGCAATTCAAAATTCCGACCGTTTTGATGCTGAATCAAAACCATCGAACCGGCGTGCAACATTCGCGGAAAATAGAACCAAGTTTCGGCGTCCAATTGCTCCTGATAGCGGGCGGAAATCACAATCAAATCGGTCCTCAGGTGAGAATTCGCGATTTTGGCAACCGACTGCTTCAGCTCTCCAGGTACCAATTGAGATTTAGTATTTGCAAAAGCCTTGAGACGTCGATGCATTTCGATCAACGACAGCTTACCCTGAGACTCGTCGCGACTATCAAACTCATCCAAGCCAGTGAATTTTGTGACTGGCGAGACGCCGTATTTTTGATTAACGCGAATCATGTTTTCGGCTCGCGTTCCATCTCCCATTCCAATTTCAATGAACGATCGGAAGCGGTGCTTGCGGATCAGTTTGTAAACTTCCCGATCACAGACGGGTTTTGCTAACTTGGTCAGGTGCAGATAGCCAATCGAAGAGAGAGGTTTCACATCAAGTTCCTGAGTTTGAGAGGATTGCGCCGAACAATTCGACTGTTACGCTTATTCTGTATCGACCGAATATCAGTTCTCCACAAACTGCTCTCCCTCTTTAAGGTAGACGCAACTTCTTTGACAGAGATTGGGCCAACTCCCCAATCCATTTAATCCGCAAACTTGAACTAGTATTCCTGCTCGAATCTCGCCTTGAAAAACACTCATATTTTTCAAACCGTTTTCATACCGCCAAACGTATAGTTCCCGGCAGTGCTTTCACTGATGGCAGCAACGGTTGTTGCCTGGAAAGAACTGAAGAAGAGCTTGTCTATCAGGCTCCTCGACAAGCCAGGCCGGTCAAAGGACTCTCCGGTTCCTTTCGAATTGCTCCGCAATTCATCAACGTAGTGCACGTTGACAATATCTGGCTTGGCTCAGTTGCGGTTGTTCGACCTGATCAACGACAACAGTAGCAAAATCCTGCTCCCTACGCCCAATGGAACTTGGCGTTCCTAGACCATGAAGGTCCGACTCGCGCGATTACTGCGCTTCGCTCGAGTCGTTTGACCCAGCGTATTGAGTACTCAGATGTCGCGTAAAATTAGAGTAAACCAAAATCGAAAACTCCAATTCGAGCAATTCGAACAAAGACTGGTGATGTCGGCCCAGGCAGTCGGGTCGCTGTTGCCTGAACTCGAAATCGCTTCACCGGCGATGACCCAACAGGTCGTTTCACTCGAAGACGCAGGAACCCGAGCCAGTGATTTGGCAGCCCAGTATGGTTTCGACGGGACTGGCCAAACGGTCGCCGTGATTGATTCCGGGATAGCGTTTGATCATCTCGCTCTAGGTGGCGGGTTCGGCGAGGACTATCGAGTCGTCGGCGGATATGACTTTGCCGAGAACGATGACAATCCATTCGACGACGGGCCGGCGGGATTCCACGGCACCCACGTCGCCGGAATCATCGGTAGTTCGGATTCAGAGTACAGCGGTGTTGCGCCGGGCGTTGATCTAGTCGGGCTTCGCGTTTTCGACGATGCCGGTCGCGGTGAACTGGAATGGGTCGAGCAAGCCCTACAATGGGTTCACGATAACAAGGATTCATTCGAAAATCCGATCACAACGGTCAACCTTTCAATTGGTGCAAACTGGAACGCTGACACGGTTCCCGATTTTGCGATTCTTGAAGATGAGTTCGCTCAACTCGAAGCCGATGGGCTTTTTATCAGCGTGGCGGCAGGAAACGGCTTTCTCAATTTTGGTGAAACCGGGTTGAGCTATCCTGCAGTAAGTGAACATGTGGTTCCCGTGGCCAGCCATGACGCTGAGGGTAATCTAAGCGACTTCTCGCAGCGGGACTCAAGAGTCCTCGTCGCACCGGGCGAAAACCTACGGAGTACTGTGCCCGATCACTTGTTCGTCGGCGGAAGAACCGATCAGTTCCTCGCTTCATCAGGAACAAGCCAGGCAGCTCCTTATGTTGCTGGGGCCAGCGCGATTCTGCGTCAAGCTAACGAGTTCGTGGGCACTGAGAACATCAACCAAGAGCTACTTTATCAGCAGTTCCTCGATACCGCAGATCAGATTTTTGATTCTGTCACCGGACAGTATTTTGACCGGCTCAATTTAGAAGCCGCACTCGAATCAGTCGTCAATGATCGACACTCAGACTCAATCGAAACCGCCACAGATATTGGTACAGTCACTGGCGGAGAAATAATTGAAGGCACGATTGGAAAAATCTCCGATGTCGATAGCTTTCAATTTACAGCCCAACGAACCGGTGAACTAACGATCAGCTTCGAAGTCACTGATGACTTGGTGCCGTTGGTCGACGTGATCGGAAATGATGCTCAGATCATTGGCAATCAAATCACTTTTGATGTCCAAGCGGGGGAAACCTACGAGTTTGTCGTTGCTTCAGACAACGGCAACGGACACTACCAAATCTCCGTTGATTTATCCGGCCAAGCGCCAGTCCAAGCGCCAGTCCAAGCGCCAGTCCAAGCGCCAGTCCAAGCGCCAGTCCAAGCG
>CAYSQZ010000091.1:13191-14853 GCA_964433035.1 uncultured Pirellulaceae bacterium
GTCCAAGCACCGGTTCAAGCACCAGTCCAAGCTCCAGCAACGCCGGCACCGGTCCAAGCTCCAACACAGACTCCGGCGCAAACGCCACAGCTCAACACTGACCCCGGGGCCGTATGGGTCAACCAAGGCAACCTGACAGTCCTGGGCGGGGATGGGGATGACCAGATCAGCGTCACCGTTGACTCCAACCAGAACAGATTTCTAATTAACGTCAACGGCACGAATTACCAGTACAGTCAGTCGGCCGTTAGCAGCATCAACGTCATCGGTGGAGCTGGCGACGATTCGATTTCTGTCGAGCTTGGTGCGGAAAACGATACTGTCAACGTACATGCTAATGGCCTAAACGCAGTCAACCAAAAGCTCCGATTTTCGGCCAGTGGATTTGCGACGGTAGATGTTTCCAGTGGCGGCGGATATGACGTCGTATCCTTAAATGATTCGCAGGGCCAGGATCAGCTAACCGGTCGCAATACGGCTGATGGATATTCAGCGACGCTTTCCAACGGGAGCTATCGAAGTACAGTAACGGGATTTGACCTCGCGTTTGTTGCTTCTAGCGGCGGCGGAGATACAGTTGATATTGTCGGCACCGCTGGCGACGACTTTTTTCTCTCCCGTGGCTTTCACAATGCATTTCAAGTCTCGGGAACCTATCTGGTATTTAATCACTTTGCTGAAGTAAACGTCGACGGCGGAGGTGGTAATGACTTGGCCAACCTCAACGACTCGGCTGGCAACGAGCATTATGTCTTGACGCCAAACTCTGGAACAATCTTCTCAGCGAATTCAACTGTGTCCGTTGATGGTTTCTCGCGAGTCAATGCGTTCGCATCAAGTGGACATGATACTGTCGAGCTAAGGGATTCGGTCAACGGCTCATCGAACAACGATGACGTCTTCGATCATCGCAATGGGGTCAACGTACTTTATGGCGAAGGCTACCAGCTTTACGCCCGCGGCTTCGATGCCGTTGAAGCAGTTTCGACAGGTGGTTCGGACATCGCGCAAATTTTCGACACAGCTGGTAATGATTTGTTTTACAGCAACGGGGGCGATGCAGAACTCGTTTCTGAATCCGGTTCGGTTGCAGCCAAAGATTTTAAGGTCGTTAACCTGGTCGCCAATCGCGGAGGGTTCGACCGGGCTGTTGCTAACGGAACCGCTGGTGCGGACGTCGTTCGAGCCAATGATGCCGGTGTGAGAATCATTAACTCCAATGGGCAGACCAACAACATCAGAGGTGTTGACCTAGTTGAAATCGACCTTGGGCGCGGCGCTGATCGCGCGGTTCTAACTGGATCTCAAGGTCGAGACACGCTCTCGGGTAGCTTCGATGAAATAGAATTTGAAACAACGCTGCGGATGCTCCAACTCACCAACGTGGAACAAACGAACTTTGACGGAAACGGTGGTGGCGACGTTGTTGATCTCGAAGATCTGGACTTGCTGGAATCGCTTGGCGATCGAGCCCAAGCCTACATGAACGACCGCACGATCACTGTCGAAGACTTTGCGATCCTGGAAGCCCGATCGGTTGACAATGCAATCGCAGAGTATTCGCTCGAAGCAATCGATTACCTTTACTCTTTGCGTGGCCAGTGGGTCAGGCAGTAGATTTGCCAGCAGCAACGTACGCAGTACGCAGTACCCAGCAATTAG
>CAYSQZ010000091.1:14953-17410 GCA_964433035.1 uncultured Pirellulaceae bacterium
AGTACTCAGTAGCCACCCACACGAACCCAGTAGCGAACTAATTTGCCTCTGGCTCTTTGCCATCGACCCAAGGACCCGCCAGATTCATATACTCCGGCTCTACGAGCGTGCTTCCGGTATCACCGGCTTGCCAACCAGGAATGTGGTTGGGCTTATCGCGAGCTGCAGACTTCTCTTCCCAACGCTTGGCCCACGAAGAATCGGCTTCTCTGACCGTCAACGACTCTTCATCAAAGAAGTACACCTTGCCTTCACGATAGCTCTTGGCTCCCAGAATCACAGTAGTGATCGCGGCGGCTCCAAGTGCTGGGTCGTTATTACACATCGAAGGATCATCCGCGACCATCGCGTCAATCCAATTCGAGAAATGGACATAGGTCGAATCTTCTAACATCTCAGTTGGAATTCGCTCCTTCTGCAGTTTGCTATCGAGCGTGACCTGAGGTCTTTCAGGAACATAATCAAAACCATCAAACTCTTCACCAGTTCCGAACACGAGTGAACCAAAGTGCCCGCGAATCGTCTGCTTGATCGGCGTATTCTGACAGGCCATCGTCGCCGTCACCAAACCTTGGACGCCTTCCGGGAAATCTGCAACAACTGTTGCAACGTCAGGCACATCTCTACCGTCGTACTCAACGTAAATTCCACCCGCACCACAAACACGTCCAGGGAACCTCAACCCGGTGGCTTTGAGCATGGAAGTAGTTCGATGAACAAACAAATCGGTAAACATTCCAGATCCGTAGGGCCAGAAGCGACGCCACTGCTTGTACTTGGCCCGATCAAAATCTTCGTACTCCGCTAACCCTTCTTCAGAACCAAGCCATCGCTTCCAGTCAATGTTCTTGGGGTTCATATCTTTTTCAAGTGCGTAGTAACGCCATTGGCCCATCGATGAGTTGCGGAAAAACTCAGTCTGATACATCAACACTTTGCCAAGCTTACCGGCAGTCAGCATTTCATTGACCTGCTTCCACAGTGGAAGACTGGTTGATTGAACGCCAACCTGCATTACTTTCCCGCTCTTTTTCCAAGCCTTCATCACGTCGATCGCTTCTTCGACGGTCTTGGTCATCGGTTTCTCACAGTAGACGTGAAGCCCTTTTTCAAGACTGGTTATCGCTTGAACGGCATGCCAATGATCCGGTGTTCCGATACATACGGCATCAAGATCTTCTTTCTCGATCATTTCGAGAAAATCGACGTATTTTGTCGGGGCTTTACCGGTTTCTTTTTCAATATGCTTGGCGGCCCGATCACAGTACTTGTTGTAAACGTCGCAAACAGACACCAATTCGATCGGCTTGCCTTCGAGTTGCAGCTTTGTCAAAGTCTTCACGTGGGCACCAAAACCACGTCCACCTGGCCCAATAAAGCCGATACGAAACTTGCTATTTGCATCTTTGAGCTCATTTACCGGAGACGCCGAAGCGACCGTGGAACTAACAGCAAGAGCACCTGCCGCGGCACCAGCTGATTTAATAAAACCTCTTCGATTTGGCGTCTTTGAAGACATAATCTTTCTCCGTTATATGATTTTGCTAATGATATTGGGTTTGGCACTGAGACAACCAATGTCAATTGTTAAATGTTAAACCCGCCAGCCCACAAGAAGAACTTCTCAGGGGAGTGTGGGCATTGCCCAATTTAGCGTTCAATATTTAGCTCGAACTTGCTACGATGCAAAGGTTGATTGTGGTTTCCTTTCCACTAGGATTCAAGGGTTAACATCTTTATTGTTTTTAAACGCTTGGAGTGCTTCGTCGGCTGGTGCCGCGCACGGTCTTCAAAGACTATCTTCAATTCATCACTTCACATCGCGTTTTGCTTGTTGGGTTCGGTTTTCTCCGAATGAACTGCGAGTCTGGTTGAGGGTATGAGTACGTGCGAACCCTTTTCAGTTCGGCCTTAGAGGGGATGTCTGCATTCATGTTGAACTCACGGCCGAATCGTCCTTGGAAAGATTCGACTTGCCTGACAATCCACCTTTCGAGCTCCAAAGGAACCCAGCCCAAATCGCAAACTGCCCCCAAGCGCCCGCTGCGTATCCAATCGCGATGCCCTCCACCCCTTTGGATGAAAACCCAATCATCAATGCAATCATCAGAAGAACACTCAGTGACGAATACGCTGCTACCTTCTGAATTGGTAAAAATCTGAGAGCCAAGGGGCGAACCAAAATCGACATCGTATGAGCACTAGCGGCCATTGTAACCCATGGGTAAATCTTGAGTGCTTGAGACGCATAGGTCGGGTACATCAAATCGAGTATGAGGTTACGAGTTCCCCAAACAATGCCAGCGACGAGAACTCCTACAGCACCTACACTGAGAACGAAGCCGCTCCACTGCCGATGACTCCAATCAAGACTTTGCTTTCGACTCAACAACGAAAGGGCGTGAGTAGGGTCAGCGAGACGACGAAGAGGATTGGCAGTGTGATGCCGTAGCCCCA
>CAYSQZ010000092.1:0-17269 GCA_964433035.1 uncultured Pirellulaceae bacterium
CTGTGCCTGACAAAACAGAGTTGGTCGGTAGGCCACGTCAGGCACAGCCTGACCTACTTTTGTGATAAATTGTCAAGACTTCTAACTATGCCTAGGTTTGGCACCAATTGAATTACCGGAACCCTGGCTACGTGTGAGCATTCACCCAACGTTGTGGCGCCAATAATTTGCGGCATCAAAAATAGTCCGGTTCATTGCCCGGCTTCCACTTAATATTGCAGCCCATCGCCGGTAGCTGCTGATCGGCTGGCTTGTCTCCCGAAAGCACCGCTTCGATCGCCGCCCGGATTTCCTTGCCGTCTGGCTCCTGGCCAGTCGAATCGTAAACGCCCGATTTGATTCGCAGGGGCCGAGTTTCGTCCAGTCGTCCGCGGTAGGCGAGCTTGTGATCGGCATCAAACAAAAACAGATCCGGAGTACAAGCTGCGGTAAACGAGATCGCGACGCCTTGAGATTCGTCGTGGAGATACGGAAAAACGTACCCTCGATCAGCGGCTTCCTGCTTCATCAACTCCGGAGAATCATCCGGGTACTCTTCTACATTATTGCTTTGGATCGCCACGATTCCGATGTCGCGGTCTGCATAGTCGTTGCCAAGCCGCGCCAACTCGTCGGCGACATGCTTTACGTAAGGGCAATGATTACAAATAAACATCACCAACAGCGGCCGGCCAACAAACTGAGCCGAGCTGACTTGCTGTCCATCAAAATCAGGAAGCTCAAAAGCAGGCAGATCGGAGCCCAGTTTCATCATCGTTGATTCGGTAAGTGCCATCGCTTCCTCGTTCTATATTGACGCAAAATACTGGCTATAAGCTACCCAATAACGTTGCTGAAACAAGGGCCTGTGATCTCTTTGGCACCCTTGCAGACTCAAATCAATCCCAGAGAGTCCGTTGTTGCTTCTTTTCATCAAGGACAGGTTTGGAACCTTGCTCGTCTTGGGTAGTCCTAGCCGACGACGATTTTGGAGAAGTGGCCTTGGGAGTTTTTGAAAAACCGAGCTTTGGCTTCTTCGCTCTGC
Source organism: uncultured Pirellulaceae bacterium (assembly GCA_964433035.1). GTDB lineage: Bacteria > Planctomycetota > Planctomycetia > Pirellulales > Pirellulaceae > Mariniblastus. The sequence goes on from CAYSQZ010000092.1 coordinate 1,025, forward strand.
CAGAAGAGTGGCGAGCGTCGGCTCGCTGTCGCGGCTTGGGTTCTGCGCCGCCAAGGGAAGTCTCAATCAAATCAAGATTGACGACCTTGCCAATGGAGACAAACAGCATTCGAGTCGAAACTTTCTCAATCGGCAAACGCGTGAATCTGGCGACCGCAGCCCGATACCCGTTAAGCTGAGGCGTATAATGTTCGATCCGACTTTGAAGCTCCGTCGCTTCGAGCAAATCGGTTTTGAAATCAATCACGTCGGCGGCAACAATCTGATCGCCTTGATACACCAGCACCAAACGATCGATCAGGCCCTCCGAAAATCCGTCGGGAGTTTGAACTGCGAACCGCCGCTCGTTTTGGACTTCCAGACGGTTAGCTTCCAGCATGATTTCATCCGGTTGAGCAAACTCCAGCAAGTAGCTCTCCTGGTAATCGGACCTGGACAATAGCTTTCGAACACCATCGTGCTTGAGCATCGCATGGAACTCGTCGATGTAACGATCAACATTTTCAACCGTTGGATCTGCCGACTTCAAATGCGACTCCAGTTGCTGGCGCGTCGGCAACGATTCATCGGCCCACTTAACCAGCTCAAAACAAGCGTGGATCATCGTCCCGCGAGTTTGGCCTCCGCTGGTGCTGGGCTCAAAAATGCTTCCCAAGCGAATTTCATTGCCGCCCGGTCCCTGCGAAGGACTGGTCCGAGGCAAGCCACGCCCGGAACGAATCTCTTTGTGAATCGAACCCGGATTAAGAGAAACGATGTTGGGCATATAAAACTCATCCAACCCGAATGGATCAGGCGAGTCATCCGAAGTCGTTTTTTCATACCAGTGATCGTCGCCATGCTCGTACAAAATTCCTTCAGCCCGCTCAGCGTCGGGGCATAGCGTCGCCATCAAAATCCCGGCTGGTGATTTGTGATCCGGCTTGGCACCGTGAGAAAGGATCACGTGAGTCGCGTGAACTGCGCGTGTCAGCGCGACATACAGAACACACATCGACTCGCGCACGTTGCGCTGCCGATCTTGCTCAAACATGACTTGGATTTGTTCAGGCATCAACTTCCGAATATTCTCACCTACATAACGAGTCGCGGCGCTGATGGGAACCGTCGCATTCTCTCGGCCCACGACAACCGTTGGCGTCATCCCGGCCCAACCTGACGAAGTCAACTTCATTGGCAATACGACCACATCAAACTCGAGGCCCTTGCATTTGTGGATCGTCATCACGCGTACACGAGCCGAACTTTGGTCGCTGACTTTGATTTCATCACGAACGTAAGCCACAAACCTCGACGGACGAAGCTCCCACTGATCGTCTTGCGAAGGTTTGTCGTAAGCGATCCGCACGAGATGCTGAAGCTGAATCGTCTCTCGCTCAGTACATTGATCCAGCAACAACCGCGCCAGCGACTCGACGGTCGGACCATAGCCGTCGGCAATCAAATCTGACCGCAACTGAGCCGCCGCAACCTGCGCCGCATCACCGTTTTGTCTCTGGTTGAATTTCGTTTCCGGCTCCAGCCCAAACCGGTCCGCCAAAGGACTGTGCGAAAGATGAAACCTCGCGATACTATCGGCGGGATGATCGGCAAGCGTCAACGCTGACAACAGCAGCTCCACCGCCGCCGAATCGGTGATTGGGTTACCACCCTCTTCACTGGCCGGAATTCCCGCAGCTTGCAATCGACCGATCAATGTTCGCACCTCTGCGTTGGTCCGTACGATCACACCGATATCGTGATGAGGAGGAATCGTTCTTGCCAACTCGCCAATTCTCTTGATGGTTCTATTGACCATCTTTCGATTGCGAGCATTATCTTTGGCATGTTCGAAAGACTTTTGCTGCGGAGCGCACTCGGCCGCCATTTCGATCGTCACATAACCGGGCAACTCGTCTTTGTTGGTCGTATGATGCTCAAACCAGTCCTGGCCCCACTGATAAATCGCTTCGTTGTAAATCTCTTTGTCACAAGCGTACTTCTTGACGTTATCGAAGACGCCGTTAACCATGTCGATTACTGGCTGGGAGCTTCGATAACTGGCCGTTCGCTTTTGGGTCTCCTCAAGATTGGGAAGCTCGTCATCGACCAAGTCAAAGATCTCAGCCACGCCACCGCGCCAACCGAAGATCGCTTGCTTCATGTCGCCAACACAAAAGAACGACCTCAGCAATTCAGGATTGGAAGTTACCGCTTGCGCAAACGGGCGAATGATCTTCCATTGAGCCAACGAGGTATCTTGAAACTCATCGAGGAGCAGATGCTGAATCTGATGGTCCAGCCGAAACGAAAATCTCTCGGTGTCCCACATCGAAACGAATTCGACCAGCCGCTCGGTGACATCGTCAAACCGAATCGCCCCCGTTTCGTCTTTCGCTTTTTCCAACAACACCCCAAACGCTTCGAGCAAGTCGCGGGTCGAATGGTTTTGCGAAATCAGTCGCTGGGAAACAAACGCCGCAAGATGCGGTTTGATTTGCTCAAGTGCCGCCAGGATCTCAGGGGTAAGTTTGGTTTGGCCGTACTTGAGCCTGCCGTCGAGCATGTTCTGCAACGACTTGGCACCGAGCAAACCGTCCCAGTCTCTGGTCCGAACCAGTTGCTTGACCACTTCCCAGTGTTTCTTCAAGCCATTCTTTTCTGGCTCGATCGCTTCGACCGCCAACTCGAACGACTCCAGCTCATGCTCCGTAAGCAATCGGCCTACCTTAGGAATCTGGTCCCACGGATGTGGGCCGGACTCACGATACACCGCGTAGATTTTATCTACCGTATCTCGAATCATTGTCGCCACGCGCCGGGTGGCTTCGCCTTTGGAAAGCATATGAAGCAAATTAATGACCGAGTCGTTTCGCAATACCGAATGAATCGCTTCGTCATTCATGCGGCCAATTTGTTGTTGATCGACAATGTCCCAGTTGGGAGGCAGTCGCAGCTCAAGCGCGAACGCTTTGGCTACCCGGTTGAAGAAACTATCAAGCGTACTGATCTCCAGCCGATGAAGATTCGCCACCAAATCCGAAAGAATCTTTGCCGCTCGCTGCCGCGGGAGTACGAAATCCATTTCCTGGGACAACTGCTGAGCCGCATCATCGTCAAGCGCTGCAGAAGACAAGCGTTCGATGATTCGATCCAGAATTTCTCCCGCGCCTTTTTTGGTGAATGTCGTGGCCAGGATCGTCTCACAGGGAGCGCCTGAAGCCAAAAGTTTCAAGTAACGATTGGAAAGCGCAAACGTCTTTCCGGTTCCGGCGGACGCCCGAATAATTTGATTGGGAAACTGCCCTCGTAGTTCGTCTACCATGGCGCCACCACCTCTCCGTCTTGAGCGTCGAGACTGTTGACATCGAACTGCTCAAAAACGTTATCCTGGCAAATCGCAGCTAGATCGCCACTGTACATCGGCGGCTTTGGAGTTGGTGGCCAGAACTCGGCTTGGCGAAGCTTGCGAATGATCTCGCGAGCTTTTTCATCCGCCTCCAAAAGCACAGGCCGCTCCCACTCGACGGCTTCGAATCCAATGTCATCCAGTTTCTTGGGCAACAACACGTAGCCCAAAATCACGTTGCTTAAATCCGCTCCTTTGATAACCTCAACTTCTTTAACCAAGTGCCGGTAAAGCGGCAGCTGAAGATTTTTCCACTCCTTTTTCTTGGACGCGTAATGCGCGGGCCCAGGTTTTTCTCCTGCGTCCGAAGATTTGTAATCCCAAATCGCAACTTGGCCGGTATCCTCGTGTTGGTCGACGCGGTCAATCTTGCCATGCAGCTCGAAGGCTTCTCCATCGACCATAAAATCGTGAAACAGATGCTCTTCGGTGTTAACGATCCGCCAACCTTCCCGCCGTCGTTGGGCTTGATGCGCGGCCAGCCGCTGATAGCGAAGCCTCAACTGCTCGATTTGAATCCGGACCGCCGGTAGTCGAGAACCAAAAAAGTCTTTATCGACAAAGTTATCCAACTTATTACTCAGGAATTCAAAAATTTCACCCGAGTCAGTCGAGTCGCGAAGATCGCTTTTCCCAAACGCTTCGAGTACGTTGTGCGTCAAATCGCCGAACGTGCCACCACTGAGTTCGCTCCAGTCGTCAACGCTCGTATCGAGTCTCATTACCATTTTGAGATAAAAGCGGTACGGGCACTCGATGAAGGATTTAAATTTCGTCACCGCCAAGCTGTTAATTGGCTCAGCGTCGACAGGATAGGGAATTTCAAATTGCTGCTCCGCCGGAAATTCGGCAGTGTGTTCATCTCCGTTGGCAGACCCAGCACTTCCAGTATCTGAGCTGAACCCTGCATGAGGACGTATCCACAGCCGCGATTCCGATTGGCCTTTGTAGCTGAAATAGGCTTTGGCCCGTCGGGCGACGGTATGATCATCGGTCGAAAACAACAACCGGCTGGGGCGATTGGGCTCTCCGTTTTCATCTCTTCGGCCCGTAATCAACAGCAAGTGATCACGAACCGAGGTAATCACGGTCAAGGCATAAGCATCACGAGCGTAGCGACGATCGTTGTCAAGAATATTAAGCGTCTTGCACAGTTCATTGGGCAAAAACTGATGGCCAATTTCCGACGTCGGGACATGCTCATCATTCATGCTGGTGACAACCATCACGGGAGCATCATCAAGCGACAAATCAAGCCAACCTGCGAACTCCACCGCATCGGCAATTGGTGGATCAACCACTCTTAGTTCCGTCGCCGCCTGGATCGCCCAATCTAACGCCTGTCCCGCGCCAGTCAGCGTTTCAAATGTTTCCGGGACTTGCCGTTGATCACCCAACGCAAAATAAATTTCGCGGCAGGCTTTGATTGTCTGCCGGTCACTCAGGTCAGATTTATCCAGCGTTCGCTCTCCGTAAATCTGATCAAGAATCACACTCCAGGGCTGAGTCCAGTTTGCGATCGGTTGCGGATCGCCGAGCAGCGGCTCAAGCAGCTCGCCAATGTCAGCGTGCAACTGATTAAGCAGCTTAACTGAATCGGCTCGTCGACGGGCGCGACCCTCAGACTTTGGGTCGGTCGGATCGATGTCCTGGGCAATCGCCGCAGGATCCCCGAATGGTTGCTTGCTGCCGATCGCAATTCGATTGGGCAGGTGATTATTCTGATAGCTGTCCAAGTCTCCCAGCCAACGATTGTTCGTATTGCGTGTGCTTAGCCATCCAAACATGTCCGGATGCCGAACGAGTGATGCAAACGAGTCATAGTTTTGAAGTTCGAGAAAATTACGACACGCCGTCATCAGCCGCACGGGCGCGGTCTCGGCCAATGGCCGACCTACGAGGCTTCGGTGGTTAAGCCCGATCGCGTTGAAGCTCCGCTGAAGCTGCGGAATGATGGTCGGGTCAGGAACGCCGATCGTAATTTCATCGGCGGCAAGCTCCTGATTGAGTTTGCCAGGCAATGAACTCACATAATGCGCCGCCGCGTCGGCTTGGTCGGCCGGTTGATCGGCAATCAGAATCTGATCGTTGGAGATTTCAATTGGCGTCTTGAGCCACTGCTGAGTAATCAGACTGCCGAACTCATTAAATCGGTCCGCCGTAGAACCTTCAGCGGCGACAAGGATATGAATTTGTTCAGGACTGGTGGTGGCGACTTGGCGAATCATTTCTGAAACCGACAGATTCAAGTCGGCGGTGCCAAGCATGACAATCTGTTTGTCAGTCTGACAACGGATCTCGTCATTTTTAAGCAACCCACTGGCGGCGTAGTTTCGTGCACCTTGCTTGTCCCATAGATCAACTTGGGTCAGCATCGAGTAATATCGTTTTTGAATCGAATCCAAAGCGTCCCAGCGGGCTGATTCTTCACCAAGGAAACCCGATACTTTTTTTACTTCCCGGGCAACACTGCTAAAACTCCAAATATCGTTGGCCAGTCGCGAGTGGAGTTTCGAAATCAAAGCGGCCAGTGGTTGCCAGTCCTGGAGATCTTCAACTTCCGGCCGGCCGGTCAAGCAAGCGATCTGTTCCTTAGGCGATTGAGCCAGTGCCTTGGACCAGGCGATCTGCTGAGCAAGGTCGGTCGCCAAGGGTTTGGCCGCCACGTAAAGGTACTCGGGCAAGTATCCGATCGAAGTGATTTCGGGCGGCGTGAAGAGAAGATTCTCCCGATCGGTTTCCTGAATCAGCAACTGTAAGAGCCGATGCTGCGAACGAAGCGTCGGCAATACAACGATGAACTGCGACAAGTCCAACCGAGGTGGTCCGGCCTCGCTGGTTTGAAAGCTGTTAACGAGCCAATCAGTCGCTGAGACCAGCGGCGGTTGTTGAAGTCCCAAAAAAACGCGACGATCGCTCTCAAAGGTTGGCTCGCTGGGAACTGGTCCGGGCGGCGTCTCTTCGGGAAGCTCGTTGTTGGCAGAATCCTGATTCACTGGTGTCAAATCCCTGACATTGATGATTGTTAGCTGGAATGATTATAGAAGAATCCAGCGGTTTGACACGTTAGGTCAAAGCCCAAAAATAATGTGGAATTTATCTGCCATTTGTCACGAATTCTGGCGAGCCGTGCGTTTTTCCTATTCTTGCTCGTTATTTAGTTTGCTGATTCGTTCATGGTACTGCTCGATCGCTGATCGAAGGTGTTCTGGTGGGATCTTCTTATCGCCTTGCAATACGTCTTCGGCCAACTTTCCGACCAACAAGTTCCATCGCTCGTCGTCTTTGGCAATCTTATACTTGCGATTCCCTTGGTTCCTGGCCCTCGCCCGGGCCAAAGCGTTTCGCCAGGCTCGGTTGCTGAGATTCCGCATTCGCGACTGTTGTCCCATCAACTGCTGCCGCATTGATCGACTCCAGTCTCCTACGATTTGCAGGTTGCTGGGTCGGCGCCCCAGCCCCAAATCCTCAAGCAGGTCCAGCTCGTTTTCCAATTGAAACAGAATCTCATCGAGCGTTGGGTCCTCCAACAAAGATGCAATGGGATCCTGTGCCGGCAATTTGTCCAGTTCATCCGCGACCGCCTGAAGAACCTCATCAAACAATTGTTCGGCAGTCGCAAATTTCTCACGGATTTGGCTTTGTCCAGCTTTCGACAAATCCGCGGTACCATCGGACAGTGTTTGAGCCGCGATCAGTTGCTCGGCCGGAATCTCAACGTCGACCAGCTTTTGAAGCTCATTTGTTTTCGTCGCAACGTCTTTGGGCAATTCCCCGTAATCATCCGGCAAGGCCGCCACCAACTGGCTATCGAGCGATGCAATCTTGACGGAGTACTCAAGCAATTGATCGCGACGATTTTCCTGGTTGACCGAGTATACTTCATTGACCTGATCGTCAATCAACAACTCCAACTTGCCCGCCCATTGCTGAGTGTCGAATCGAATCTTCTGCAAGTCCGGCAATCGACGAACGGCGTTGTTGGCGATCTCAACATTCGTCTGATCATTGGAAAGCCGCTGCAACGACTGAGCGACATCGGCCAACTGTTTGTCGGCGACCGTTGCTTTCTCAAGCACAGGTTTTACTCGGCGACGATAATCTGGACTAAGCCCACTCGCGATCAGAATCGCATCCACATCAGCGACCATTTCGGTCAAATTGCGACCGGCAGCCTTAAAGTTTTCCATTGTGTGGGCGGCATCTCCTTTTTCGGCATCATCTTCCAGAGGAAGCCAGGATACGAACGTATCTTGCACGTCAGCAAGCCGATTGGCAACCTCCTGGATCCCGGCAAGGTGTTCTTCCGTTTCATTGAACATATGCTCGGCCATGTCCTGCGGATTTTTAACGGCGTCAGACCACGCGTTGACTCTCTGAGCAAGCGTTCGTTGTTCCTCAGCGATCAAACTCAGCTGACTACGAATTGTTGAATTGCGAGAATTCATTCTATTCATGAATCGTCGCAACAATTGCGGATCGTCCGCCAGAATTCGTGCCAGTTCAGCCATCATCTCCTCTCGCATTTGCAATACTTCTTTGAGACGCTTCAGGTACTCCTCGTCCAAGTCGAACTCAACTGATTTTCGACTGGGGCCACCGCCTGAAGGGTTCTGCGGGTTGAGCATGGCCAAGCTGTTCTCGATGAACACTTGGTGCATCTTTTTAAATCTTTGAATGTCGTCTGCTCGCTTCAAATCTCGCTTTACCTGCTCGTACTCTTCTTCCAGTTTTTTCAACGTCGCCAACGCCCGGCTAATATGATTCCACGCGGAACTCGTATGGTTTAGTCGTGACTCGCCGTCGACTTCGATTGCCTTTCGCACATCTTCCCAAGCGGGAGACACATCTGCGGTACGAATTGACTCCAGACGAAGGCCCACAAATGCATAGGGCGTGTTTTTGGTTTTCTGATTCAGGCCGATCACGGCCTCTGAAGCTTTCTGCAGTACCGATCCGGCATCCTGAAGCACATTGACCGCAATGGCTCCGGTGACCGGATCAGCCGTCGTAGGATTCATGACTCTACGTACGTTTTTCCCTGCACTCTCCAACGAAGCTTTGAGAAGTTCCAGCACTGGAGCAATCGCGATCTCCAATTTGTTCCGATGTTCTGATGTGAAACCACCCGCGTACTGATCGACTATGATTTGCTGCTGACCACTGCTGGCGGACTGCCCCACATCCAAGCGACGCGTTGCCATCTGAACCGGATCGGATTTCGCTGGATCGGAATCCTTTTGCTCCGCTGCGTCAGAATCCTCGGCGTTCGGTTTTTCGGTATCCTTGGCCGCCACCTGGGACGACTCGGACGGACTGGAGTCCGATTGATTGTTGGAATTGCTGGGCGACTTGTTGGCTTGTTGCGAAGCGCCCTGCTGGTCGGAGTTCGCCTGCGCCGACCCAGAAGCTGGTTGGTTGGAACCTGCTTCCGACGTACCGTCCGGATCCGATTCATTGGGTTCCTGCTGAGCGACGATGCGATTGTCTTTAGTGGCCTCATTGGGTTGGTTCGGGTTGCCAGCCAACCGATCCGCTGGCGGTTGTTCACCTTTTTTCGCTTCGCTCGGACTACCGGCGCTGTCGCCCTGACTATCTTTCGATCCCGCTGACTGGCTGTTTTGATTCAAGCCGTCGCTGGATTGCGAATTAGCGGCAACCTGATTCTGTTGGGCGGACTTGCCCTGAGCAGATTGAGGCTGTGGCGCTTGGCCTGCCGGATGGCCTTCCTTTACAGCAGCGGCATTCGCAGATGCATTGGCCTGCGCGTTTTCCATGGACGGATTCGAATTTGCGCTATCCGACGTGTTCGGATCCTGGGAATTGTCAGAAGACTGCGTGCCAGCTACTTGAGCGTTCGGATCGGTAGCTTCCGGCAAATCGGGCTTGGCGGAATCCGTGCTTTCGCTTTCGGCATTGGCGGCACCATTGGCTAGTTCAGGTGGCGTTTGATCGGCCGAATCTGGTGCTTCATTATCATTTTGCGTTAGCTGCACACCCTTCATCGGCTGCGCCTCAATGTTTTGCTCCGATTGGAGCGGTATGAAATTATCGCTGGCTCGAACTTCGTAACGAATGGTGTCGCCATCTTTCAAATCAAATTGATCCAAATCCAAGGCAACAGATCCTTCGATCTTTCGAGGGTTCTTCTGATCGTCCAGTGGAATGGGAACTTCATGTATCGTCGCTTGAGCTTCGCCCTCCCGCTGCGTGTAGACGCGCAATGCCATCTCTTTGATGGCAAAATCGTCACTTGCTTTAAAATGAATATCGATCGTTTCATCGGGCAAAAGAACCGTCGATTTGGTGGGCCGAACGATTCTCACTTTGGGAGCCTGATCGGAAACGACTTGCAAACGACAGTGTGGTGGACGACGATTAACCAGCCCATGTAGTTCCGTCAATTGAACTTCAAAATTGGCGGACTGGTGAAGTCCCATCGAGCCCTCATAGGCACCGGACGCTTCAAGCTCCATCGGCAGCCAATTCGTTTTGCCCATCACCAAACGAGCTGTCCTGACGTCCGTCCTTGGTTTGACTTCGATCTCCAGTTGGCTTCCCTGAAGGACTCGCAGTTTTTTCGGGAGCTTCTTGAACGTCTTGGCTTTTCTACCGGTGTAAGCCGGAGGTACGATTCGCATTGATAAGCTATCGATCTTCGGGCGATCCGCAACCGTCACACGATGCCATTGGGTTTGCCCATCTCCGGCGCGAAAACGATAATCAAATGATTGGACCGCCTTGGGCTGCCGATAGGTGGCAACGGTCGGATCCTTGGACGATGGCCAGATTCTGGTCTCGGACAACGTTTCATCTTCCACCGATCTGGATACGAATTGTAGTTCCTCAACGGCTCGACCAGCCAAGGCAGCGTTCAGTTTGATCGGCTCGTGCCTGGCCACCACTTTGCTTCTTTCAACAGAAGAGACATTGGTGACCGAGAGCTGGGACCAGGGAGCCCAAAAGCGCCCCAGTTGCACCATCGTTTTTTGCGAATCCCAAACGAACAAAGCCAAAAGAACCAGTCCGGCAGTGGCGAGCCAGGTGAGCGGCCGCTTGAGCACTTTCTGCGAAACAACCGGTTTGGATTCGACGTTTTCATGGATTTGAGATGCTTCAACGGCCAAGCGATTCAACAGCGCCGGGTGAGCAGTCAGTTTTGACTTCAGCCGCTCCTCTTCGCAGCTGGTCAACGTCGCCACCCTTTCTTCCATAGCGGGAAGGGTCGAGTCAACCTGTTCCGCAGCCGACAGCAACCGTTCATTTTGTCGTTTGCCTCGCTGCCAAAAAAGCCACCCACAAGTTACCGTTGCAACCAGCGTAACGGTTGTCAATGCAAAGCGCAGTGTATGGCTGAACAGGTTCAACTGAGATTCGACAATCATGGCCACGATCATCATGGTCACCAGCACACACGCAGCGATCAGCCAGGCGTAACGTCGATCACGAGACTGACTGGATCGCTGAACCTGTTGGACCTGCCGAAGCAGCTTGTCCGGCATCGCGGTTTTGGAGTTGTTTCGAATCATGGTTTCACCTTTTTGATTAATCATGTTAAACCCTTCACTCGTCTAACAAACCATTCGGTCGCCAGGCAACCGAACGCGATCCAGAGACTGGACCAGCGATTCCACAAGGGACGTCGCTCAACCTGAGAGATCGTTTCCGGAACACCAGCTTGCAATGTCAACCATTCGGTCAAAGCCGTTGGAGGAATTACCTGACCGCCGCTGACTTCAGCGATTTGCTTCATCAAAGCTCGGTTGCAGGTCGTGTTGACGCTCTCCAGATTCAATGATGGCGAGATGTCGACAAACGTCTTCACGCCTGGTCCACCTTTGGAGGAATCGTCGACCTCATCACCGCGCAAGGCCACCCGGTAGGCTCCCGCCGGCAGGCTTTCGACGTTGCCAATGTAGCGACCCGGCTCAGTTTCGTCGGCGGTCAAATCAAAGACTGACTCCTCGTCTGCTCCGGCCGAAAATACGGCGCTCAGTTTAGCATCAGAAACTGCCTCGCCATCATTGTCCGTCAATGTCACGGCAACCTTTATCGGTTCGTGCTGCCGGTATTTCGTTTTGTCTGTTGTCAATTGGACCCGCCCGTCGTCGCCGCCAGGATCGTCCGAGATAATCCATCGCAACAGCTGAGCCCAAAACAGGTGGTGTAAGCGATCGCCCCTTCGATATCGCAGGCGATAACTGTCGGGCGCCGAAAGATAAACCACTCTTCCTGCTCCCAACTGTTGCCAGCAAACCCACGATGGCTGGGAGCCCAGCTCGTTAGGATCGAGCTTTTTGCCTTCATCATCAAACGGAATCGCATCCAGCAGACGGCGTGCGGCAGGCCGAGGAGACGAGTAATCCGAGACCCAAGTGATCGGCTGGTCCTGAAAAACCTGCTTCCACAACTGCTGCGACTTTGGAAGAGACTCATCCAAACGAATCGCTTCCACGTTGGCAGACTGTCGGTTCACCTTCACGTAACACTGATCCCAGTTCTGTTCTTCCTGGGCTTTTTCAACCGGTAAAACATCGAACAGGGGCTGATCTTCAAACGCATGAGGCATGCCACTCCGACCGGCCATCAAAATCGCGATTCCGCCTTTCTCCTTGATGAAATCGACAAACGCTTCTTGCGCGTCTTCAGGGAACTCATCTGGCGTCAAATCGCCGATCATCGCAACATCGTATTGAGTCCATTCTTCCAAGTTGGCAGGGATCGCGGCGTTCATTTTCAACTTGCCTGTTGCTCGCAAGCGCGGGTCGAACAAAATCATCTCGTGTTCAAGGTGTTTGTCACGAAACAACAACTGATCCAGATAGCGGTACTCCCATCGACTGATCCGATCAGCCAGCATCACACGAATCTTGTCTCGGACTACGCCCACGCGAAAAATAGCCGTGTTGTTGGCAGCAGAAATCTCCCCCTCAAGCGGTTCGATTGTCAACTCGAACTCGATCGAGCCCGGTGCTTCAGTCGGGACCATAAAGGAATGCCGCAGGTCAACCTGATCTCCGTCGATGGATATCGACTTCTGTTGGACCAGTTTTTCGTCGGCCCACAATTGAAGATTAAAGGTTTTTCCGTCAAAACCAGTCGTCGACACCAAAGCCTCAACCAAAATCTTGTCGCCTCGAATTACCGACCTGGGGTGTTCAACATGGTACAGCTCTAAATCTCTGGACCGTTTCAAGCTGCCGATCGGAACAAAGCTGATCGCCAGGTTCTTCCACTTACCCGCAATCTCAACGGGATTCACCGTGTCGAGCGCGTTATGAGCGCCGTCGGTCAGAAAGACTGCATTTCGAATCGATTGTCCATCGGCCAACTGCACCATCTGCTCGATCGCTGCAGTCAGGTTGGTCCTGCCGGAAACGTTTTCCGCGTCTGGTTGATCGAGTCTGTCATCCTCGCTCGTTACGGTTGACGGGTTAGCGGTGTTACCGGTTTCCCATCCGGTTGTTGAAAGCACAGGGGTAAGTTGATCATCAAACGTAAAACGCTTGATACTCAAATGAGCCTGGGAAGCGATCGGTTTTTTTTGTTCCGTGTCGCTGACCAGTTGCATGACTTGGGTCCGCCGATTATCCCCGGCGCCGTGATCCGTCAGACGATCAGCAATTGCACTTTCGAGCGAACGCCCCCACGTCTTGGCCAATCGGTTCAAGTCTGCCAGTTCGTTTCGATGCTGTTGCAAAAGTTGGATCTGATTGTTCGCTTCTTCGCCAGAGGAATCCAAATCGATCTCAGAAGCGAAATCCGCCAGCTCCAACAATTCCACGGAGAACTCCTCGGCACGAGATTGATCCGACGCCACACTCCAGTGCTTACAAAAGTTTTCACTCAACTGAGTAGAAGCGCGTTTGAGTGCAAACGCCACTTCCCTGAACCCGCGCTGGGTTGCCTCAGCGTCATTGCTTGACTGAAGCGTCTCCTGAGCCGTCATCCATGTCGATTGAGCCACTTCAATGGCGATCAACGCCGAATCAATCGCGGTTTGAGCCTCGCGCAAATCCGCTTCGCCTTCCTGCAAGCCAGATAGTTGCCAGCGAATGCCCTGCCCTTCACCAGCCGGATCGACCACGGACATACTTTCGCTACTGTCAACAACCATGGCAACCGACTGAGGCAACGTCGACAGCGTTTCGGTGACACGTGCCGGCTGTAGAAACATCCAAACCAAAACGGCCAACGCAATGGCTCGCAGAGCCAGGAACGCGAACGCCCAGATTGCGCCCAGGTGTTTTCTCTCCTGAAATAGAAACCACGCGCACAACAGTAACAAAGCCAGCGCCGGAACCAATACAGTTAGCGTGCTCAGGCCACATTCAAAAACAAGTTGTTGGATCGTTTCCGTATTCATGATGCTTTCGTAGTCACGTTTGGAGGCGATGCATTGCCTTTCACAGCACCGGAAGGGTTAAACCGATCTGTTTTTATCAGCTGCTGTAGGTTGTTCAATTTTTGGGTCGCCGACTCCGACACCGGCCCGCGGCGACGGCCAATTCGACCGGCCAGCAACAGCTCCAACAATAACAATCCCGACAGTCCCAGCACGATCCAATGCCAGACCGGTTGACCACCGGCAACGGAGCTCGATTCTTCCTGTTGCGACCAGAATGTCTGAGCCGACGCGGACAACTCGCTACCGGAACCGGCCACCTCAAATTGCCCCACTTCCGTCAATTGTTGAAGCAGTTTCTCACTCGACCTTCGAGCCAGCAGTTCTTCGCGAGGCGGCGAAATGCGAAACGGAATTTCCAAAGGTACTTCAGCCTGAACTGACGTTCGCGCGATGTAAGTCCCAGGCAAACGCGTCGAGTGGTACCGAAAGACGCCCGCTGTTTGATCGACGCCGTATCGCTTCGCATCTTCAGTCAGGTCAATTTTCGTGCCGTCGGGTAGTTCTATCTCGACCGGACGTTGGTTTCGATCTTCATAACGCCATTCCAAAGGTGCTCCAGCCGACAAATTCATCGTACGGGCTGAAGGTCCTGTGAGGTACTCCAACCACTCATGAACCATCACTACAAAACTGTTGGTCACCGGCAAGTTGGTCACGTTAAGCGAAATCGGAAACGATTGGACCAGCACTCGCCCATTGCCAATCGAATTCTCGATCACCAGTGGCTTACCACGATTCGACCGCAGCGGCACCGACACTTCGTCGCCAAGAATCATTGGCTGGAAAGACGCGTGCGATTGGAGTGTAACCTGATCCAGATCGATTCGCTGTTGATCTGAAAGAACGCGTGTTGCCGGATGCCGGGAAGATGGAGGATGAATCCGAATCTCGTCTTCTCCGTTCTTGTACGCTCCCAAGTCAGCAACAGACGACGCCTCGTCCGAATTCTCCACCAGCGGCAGAGGGCTCAGACCTTCGCCTTCTTGAAACCAGTTGGCATTGAACAACGCTTGGTCCGAATCGGCCCCCGTCATGATCCACACGCCACAACCCCGTCGGACCTCCGGAATCAACAAGTCAGACAGCTCGGTCGAATCATTTTCCGTTCCCATGACGACAACCGCGTCAAAGACGGACAGTTCTTCACTAGCCATTTCAGCCGCCGAAACGATGGTCGGTTCAAAGATTGACTGATACTCGCCCTCGCGAGACTTTTCGGCTCCTTCGTCGTATCCGATCGCGGCCGTAAGGAAAGTCACCGGCTGTAATTGCAGATCGGCTTCGGAGGTTTGAGATTGATTGTCGACGATCAGGATTGGAATGCGATCTACAACTTCGAACGCTCGTTTGGCAACCGAGTCCTCGGGCAGGTCGTCGGCTTCATGCTCCAGATGAGCCTCAATCGCAACTGGACCGGCCTTTTTGAAGCGACTGGTCCAAAAGACTTCTGTCGATTGATCCGGCTTAAGTTCCGGCACTGCACTGTGCCCAACGGTTTTGTCACCGATCTTCCACGCGATCCCGCATGGCTTGGTTTCCACATTCCCCGTGTTGCGAACCTCGGCGCTCAATCGAACCGACGCCTTCACGCCAACGCGATCGGAGTCTGACTTGATTTGTAAAATCGACAAGTTTCGATACGAAGCATCCGTCGATTCAATCTCTACTACCTGAATTTTTACCGGGAGCTTGCTTTGCTCAATCGTCGACCGCAATTGCGTGAGGGTTGAAGTTTCGGCACCCGACCACGCGGGGGTCTTGCCATCGGTAACGATCACGATTCGCTGAGCCGGTCGCGGGCGAACCGTTGATTCGCGGTCGTTGGCCGCGCTCATCGCTTTGCGTACGCAGGTCATCAAACGACCTGAACCTGAGGTAGGCTGTGTTTCGGCAAGTGCGGAAAGAGCTGCTTTGCCCTGCGTCGAGTTGACGGCTTGAGGCTCCTCGCCAATCCATCGACCTCCTCCGCTGGCCAACATAATATGAAACGGCAAATTCGTGGGCGCGTCGGAGATCACTTCTTCGGCCGCTGAGCGGATTCGGTTGTAGACTGGCTCGCCATCGACTCGACGTGCAGTAGACAGAGAATCATCGACGATCAAAATCAGCTCTCGATCCAGCACCGCAGTGCCGCCCCAATTGATCAGCGGTCGAGCCAACGCAAAGATCAGTCCGGTGACAAGCAAACACCGGGCCAGCAGTAACAGCAAGGACTCGGGCAGTCTCATCCGACGACTTTCGGTCGTTGCTTCCTTCAAAAACCGCATCGCTCCCCAATGATACACTTTCTGCTCTTGCCGCTTCAAAAAATGAAGCAACAGCGGCACCGCGATCAGCGGGATTGCGAACAGGAATAGGCTGTTGAGAAAGGTCATTGGGTTAGGTATTAGGTAATAGGTTTTGGGTAATAGGTTTTGGGTTTTGGGTTTCAGTACAAAGTACAAAGTAC
>CAYSQZ010000093.1:0-10683 GCA_964433035.1 uncultured Pirellulaceae bacterium
AGCCGTCCAAGCCAGCTCAAGCATGATTCGCTGTTGTGGATCGGTAAACTCGGCGTTGCGAGGTGGCGTCTTGAAGAACCGAGCGTCAAAGTGATCGGCGTCCTCAATGATTCCACGAGCTGGGACGTAGTGTGGATCGGTTGTGTCGCGAGGATCAAGCGTTGAATCGAGTTCGTCCTGACTAAAGACCGTGATTGACTCTTTGCCATCTACGAGATTCTGCCAGAATTCCGTGAGATCTGCCGCTCCGGGCATTCGAGCCGCCATGCCGACGATCGCGTACTGACCAGTGCCACCGCTGCGGTTGGTCGTTCCGGTTGATTGAAGTTTTGCCAACAACGCGGCTTTCTTCTCAGTCAGACCAAGGAATGACTTGGGCGTTGGGTTGTCAAAGAACTCGGCACCGGTAACAACGATGCCCATTTCTTTCTTGACCCGAGCGACAACTTTGACGGCGCGGATTGAGTTTCCGCCAAGCTCAAAGAAGTTGTCGTTGAGTCCAACGTTGTCGATCTGAAGAATGTCGCTCCAAATCCCGGTTAGCTGAACTTCGCTTTGTGTCTTGGCCGCAACATACTCGACACCGATATCGGGACGAGAAGTGGAGGGCGGGGCGAATGACTTGCGATCAAGCTTGCCACTTGGGGTGTAGCAGAACTCGTCCACGACGACGATCGTGTTGGGCACCATGTAGTCAGGCAGCACTTGCGAAATGTTTTCGCGGACCTTGGCGATGCTGGGTTGCTCACCGTCCTTGGCCAGTAGATAACCGACCAGACGCTTGTCGCCGGGCCGATCTTCGCGAAGAACCGTGGCGGCTTGTCGAACGCCAGGCTGCATCGCCATCGCGGCGTCAATTTCGCCAAGCTCAATTCGGTGTCCGTTAAACTTGATTTGATTGTCCATTCGACCCATGTGGTCGATCTGCCCGCACGGAGTCAAACGAGCCAAGTCGCCGGTTCGGTAGACTCTATTACCGTGGAAGTCGTGGAACTTTTCGGCCGTGAGTTCTGGACGCTTCAGATAGCCCAACGTCACACCATCACCACCGATCAGCAACTCGCCTGGCGTTTCGGGAGGACAAAGCTCGCCCTTTTCGTCAACAATATAGATTTGCGTATTGGCTATCGGCACGCCAATCCAGATTGGATCGGTGTCGTTGATGACCTGGGCTCCGGTTGAGTAAACGGTTGTTTCGGTCGGGCCGTACAAATTCCAGAATTCGGCACAACGTTTTTCCAGGATTGGCTTGATCAAGTCACGCGGCAACGGCTCGCCAGCGGTGACAAACGTCATTCCAGGCCGGCACTCGAAATCAGCTTCCGCGATCATTCGCCACATCGCTGGTGTGGCTTGCATGTAAGTGACTTCAAATTTCTCCATCGCGGCGATCAATGCGAATGTATCTTTGGCAGTTTGGCGGGAAACGATCGCAATCGAACCACCTGTTATCAAAGGCAGAAACATCTCATTGACACTGATGTCGAAACTCAAAGTCGTCGTGGCAAGAAGTCGATCACTGGGAGTGAATCCCGGGCTTTGGGCCATGCTGCAAAGAAGATTCGCAGCAGCGCTGTGCTGAACCAAAACGCCTTTTGGCTTTCCTGTCGATCCTGATGTGTAGATCACATAGGCGACATCCTTGGCAGGGTCGATTTGGGTTTTGGGGGCGTCCGAACCGGCGGCAGCGACTTTATCCCAATCGCGTTCTGCGACTGTGAATGGTGTCTTAAATTCCTCAAGTAGTGGAAGCTGATTTTCGTTGCCGATAACATGCTTAACGCCTGAGTTTTCGACCATGTAGACCAGGCGATCCACAGGATAGTCGGGGTCAAGCGGAACGTAACCAGCGCCTGCTTTCATGATGCCGACCAGCATCGCGGGGGTATCAACGTTGCGGTCGCAGCAGAGTCCAACGAGATCACCGGTTCCAACACCTAGCAACTGGAGGTAGTTGGCCAACTCATTGCTTTTCCGATCCAGCTCGGCGTACGTTTGGGTTGCCGAATCATCCAAAACGGCGATACCATCTGGGTTGGTGCAGCACTGGACCGAAATCATGTCGTGTATCGACGAAACGGGAAAGTCACGAATAGTCGCATCGTTAATCTGTTTGTAAAGTTGCTTTAGATCCATGGTTATGCCTTTTTAGTCATCCAGGTGACAGTGAAGACGTCTGTTGAGTCGACGAAGTATTGGACGGTAAGTTGTTTTGGCTTGAGCTTGTAAACCGGGCTTCCAGTCCGTGTTCGAATCGTCAACTGTCCGCGCTGACAAGCTTCGACGATCGCGTCTCTGAAGCCAAAATATTGTTTGGAAACCGGATACAAGCATTTGTAAAATGCTTCTTTGGCTGAAAACAAAACAGTAAATTCAGCCGTCGGATCGAGATCGAGACTTTGCAGCGTTCTCAGTTCGTCGATCGTGGCGATTTGCTTCCAGGTTTGTGAGCGTGTTGTCGCGTCGACGATAGTCTCGGTGTCGACACCGACTGAGAGAATTTGGTCTGTCTTGGCGGCTGATGCCCAAACCCAGTTCTTGCTGTGAGAAATTGAACCAGCGAATCCGTCTGGCCAAATCGGTGAGCGATCATCCGCTTGGCCAACCGGGCCATCTTGATTCCAGGTACTGAGTGCTTGTTGTGCGCAAAAACGGCCGGCATTGAATTCGGCTTGGCGCTTCGTTTTTCCGGACTTGCCGGATTCGTAGCCAAATTGGTCGACCGGAACAATTGAGTGTCGAATTGTTTCGGGCACCTCAGCTTGCAACCAATCACTGAGTTCATTGCCTGGACCGCCGGCAATGCCATTCCACGATGTGGATTGGTTGGAAGTTGAATTTTGGTTTGTAATCTGGGACACAGACCCGGTCTCGAACAGAATATAATTTGGCGTTTCTTACGCTTAAAAGTAGGTCACGGTGTGACAACCAACGCAAAATCTTCTCACAGGTAGAAAAATTCAAATGGCGATTGGTACGAATCTAAGGGTTGTTCGGGCTTCGCTTCACCCACAAAGGCACGCATGTGGAAAGTCTCGCCGAGAGGCAGAGGCTGGCGTTTGACTTCCATGGCCGCAGCAGTGAGTTCCCCGATTCGATTCGCCGCACGATTTGGCGGAACAGAGAGTTTTGTTCATCGGTACCGGCGTCTCTGGCGGGGAGCACTAAAAGGCTCATCGATCATGCCCGGCGGAAACGCTGACGCTTGGGAACATGTTAAAGCCAATATCTTCCAAGCGATTGCTGCCAAAACCGACAAAGGCGAACCGTGTTGCCAATGGGTCGCCCGCGGTGGTGCGGGTCACTTTGTGAAGATGTTTCACAACGGCATCGAGCACGGTGATATGCAGATGCTCTGCGAAACCTACGTGGAAAGAGTCTCGCCAGATATCGGCGGGATGAAGGAGATGCTCAGCAGTAACCGGCGGAGGTTTGATTACTTCGTTGCGGCTCTGGGGTTTAAAATGTAGCGGACTCGCGCCAGAAATCCGGCGGACAGCTGGCATTCGAAATTATTGGCGAATCTCACTACATTGCTGTCAAATCACGTAATTCCTATTTAGCTTGTTTCGTGACCACGGGAGTGGCTTCTATGATTAAGTAAGTTTGTAGTCCACTCTCTTTTTGAGATTCAAAAGTTGATCCGCCGACCAGGGTTGGCGTCCCGACGTTCACTCGACATGAGCTACGGAACTGTTGGATATGCATGTCATGTCGATTGACGATGGTCGAGCCTGCCTTGAAGCCCGGTGCTTTCGATCCAGGGTTGATGATGATACTGGAAAGGTCAATCTCAATCTCCGACTTTGATTTGATCCAAGGGGTGATTTGCAGAAGCGATCCGTAGTTGATCCAACGCGATACAGGCTGATATCCAACGCCGCTCTCAGTCTCAAGACCGTTTTCAACCAAATCTTGTGCCGAGTTGAAAAATTGGGCCATAATATGTTTCGGGACCTTTGCTTTTTCAGGCTGAGCTTTTGCGACTTGTGTTGGTTCTTCCAGTTTCAGATCATGCTGGCCCACGACAGGTACAACAGACTCTACGGAGCTTTTTAAATTTCCTGCCGCTACATGAACGGTTTGGGCGTTGAGGCAGGTTATTTGTGCTCGCCGACCATGTTCTCCAGCCAGTTTTTTAAGAATCTCTTTGTCGACAACTTGATTGGAT
The DNA here is from genome assembly GCA_964433035.1 of uncultured Pirellulaceae bacterium. Lineage (GTDB taxonomy): Bacteria > Planctomycetota > Planctomycetia > Pirellulales > Pirellulaceae > Mariniblastus. Next base: position 4,172 of record CAYSQZ010000093.1, read on the forward strand.
TGAGGGTCAAGTTTTTCCAGTTGCGTTTCATCGATTGTCAACCAAATCGCTTTGATGTTAATCATTTGCCGCCTCTTTTCAGTTGCCTCACGCAACATCGACAAAAACACTTTGATTTGTGAATGAACCGCTTCGGTTTGGCTGACGATCAAGATGTTGCCAAAAATCTGAATGCTGCCTTCACCACTTCCCGTTTCCAGCCAATTTTCAGTTGCAATCGAATTCATAATAACGCCACTGAGTTCTTCGATTTTCATTGATGACTGGCCGTTAGAATTAGTAGGGAGTGTACTATGTACGCCACTTCCACCTCCAGAGAACTGTGCAGCTGTCGGGGCGATGTTGAAAACGCCACCTGATTGTCGGTTGCCGTTGGCACTAAATCCTCCATTGGTGGCTCGACTGCCGTGGGAAAGTGCTGTTGGCTTGATGCCCGGCAAGACGAATCCTCTGAATGGCTGATTGTCGCCGCGAGAAACCAAGTCTTGAACATCGTGTAGTTTGATCACAAACAGTTCATCTTTGTCCTGAGCCACAGTCGTTTCTGAACCCAAAAAGGCCAGTCCTAACGAAGCAACGGCTATCACAAAAAACGGTTTAAGTCCGCGGTTGGTGGGTAGTACAAACGTAAGAAATGGAATGTTCATTTTTTTACCTCTCAGTCAATGGACTTGAAACTCAAACTGGATTTGAAAATCAAACCTCTAATTTAGGATAGTTACCAGTTCGCAAAATTTGTGGGCTTTGTGTTTGATTTAGCGATTTCCAGGCTAATTCACCGCTAGTAAACGGCGCCACTTTTTCCGTTCATTAATGACCGTCGCTGACCAGCGAGCATCGGTTGCCGCCAATTGAATAAAGTCAACGGAAGAAGTGTCGGTTCTGGCAGTCAATGCCATCACTGCGGGTCTAGCTGATTCAGGCTGTAACGCGAGCTGTACTAAGTATGACGAGATTCTTGGATCATTCATTTCTGCAAGAGTGATCGCAGCGGCTCGGGCAATCTTCGTTCGGTTAGACTGCAGGCGTTCGATTAAGATTTCGACCGGCAAGCAATCTGGCCGCAACGTCGCTCCACATTGATGAGCGACAGAGTAGAGTTCTTGTTCGGCGGTTAGGCGGAGAAACGAATCAATGCTTGACGGTTTCGACTGGCACAACAGGGCTGCCATCAATTGGGTTTGTGTTTCAGGATCAACTGAGCTGGTGATCAAACGTACGATCAATCTTGAGTTCCCCAACCGTTTCACGGCCTTCACCGCATCGTAATGGGTGGGGGCGTGATCCCAGTGCTGCAAGACGGTTTGCAGCGAGCGCTGGGATCCGACTCGACATAAGATTCGAAACGCATCCGTCGCTTGTTCTTCCGGAAGACGCGTGAGGCAGGCTGTTAAGTAAGATTCGATTTCTCGTTGAACTGACTCGATTTGCTGCAAACGATTTTGAATCTCTTTGACTCGACGTCTCTTGGAACGTGAGCCCGATTGAACTACGAGCGAAATTTGTAATCCACTGGCAGTTTGTTCTAAGCCGCTGGAAAACCGCTCTGCCATAAAAAGTCCAAACTTGGAACCCGCCGCTTTCAATATAGTCGCCTCATGTTTTTGAATCGTAAATTGTGAAGCAATGGTATCGAATTTCTCGAGTATTGGGATCGAGCTTTGTTGTGATGCAATTGAGTTATCTTTGCGACTTGCTTTTGTAGTTGGTTTTTGAGAAATGATTGGAGGGTAAGTCTTGGGATTGCTTGCTTTCTTGGCTTCAGGATTTTTGCTGCCATGGCTTGATGCGTTTTCTACGATTTGAACCGCGGTGGGTGCAGTTGGAAGCATCAACCAGCCTATCCAAGCCAGTAGTATCGAACCACAAACGACGATCGCCAGCTGGAGCCGAGCCGGGTTTGACCGCCAGTTAGATGCAAGCAAACCAAGCAGACGGCCGCCTGCCAAGCGGGCCCAACGTTCATCGCAGATATCGCCACGACTTGTTTCAAGAATTTCTGCGACTTGTTGGTGTGCGAGTTTCTGCCGTTTGGGATCAAGCGTTGGCTGCGCCAAATCAAGTAACTCATCAAGCCGCGCATCGCTGATGGCTTGGTTCTGCGGCGAGTCATAGTCGCCATTGGAGTTGGGATCGGAGTTGTTCATTTATTCGTTTGAGTCGTGGTGAGTGAAAAGTCAAAGCCAGATATTGACTCCTAAGTCAAATCCTGCCATCTCTTGCCAGCCACTCCTTTAGCTTTTTTCGAGCGGTCGATAGTGTCACATGTACATTGGACACCTCGATCTTCAATGCGTCAGCAATCTGTTGATTGCTGAGTTGTTCGTATGTCGACAAAACAAGTACTTCTCGCTGACGGTCGGGGAGTTCTGCGATTAGCTTTCCCACGAGGTCACTCAACTCAGTTGCTTCTACGTTTGCTTCAACCGAATCAGACTTGGCAACATGAGTATTGGGCTGTACCTCGACAAAATTGACTCGTGGCTTAGTGCGGTGTTGATCTCGAAACGCGTTGATCAGGATTCGATACAACCATGTATTGAATTGAGCTTGATGTCGAAACGACTCCCAGTTGCGAACGGCACGCAGCATCGTTTCTTGCACCAACTCTTCGGCCAAGTCTTGGTTGCCAGTCAAACGGATCGCTACACGGGTCGTGGAATCGAGATGCTCTTTGACCAATCTTTCAAATGTTGCTCGCTTCTCGAGTTGTCCCATAGCGTCGAGTACCTTGGCACCTAAAAAGGTGCCTTCTCCATTTCCGCTGGATGTTTTCCGAGAATTCGAACCTAACGCGGAAGCGTTTAAAGCAATCGAAGTTTGCCCCGAAAATTTCATCTGCGGTTTCGCTACTGGAATGCGTGAAAGACCGAATGACACAAGGTTAGACGAAATAGAGGCCGAAAGCTAAAACGAGAACTTGCAGTTTTTATGGAATATATTTGGGAGAGCTGTTTTGCCGGGGAATTACGGTGGAAATTATCTGCCATCGCCCCTACGGTTTGCGAACGGATTCCAAGGTGAACCGTTTGAAGGCAGCAAGTATTGGTTAGCTTGGGCTGATACGTTGGGGGAAATCAAAGAGTCGTTCTACGAGCACGACTCTCGGAGTCGTGAGCCCGGACCTACGCGAGCTGCTGCCCCAAAATCCGGGGCTATGCGCCTATCAGAATGTTAGCTTGCCAGAGGAAAGAACTATCGCTCCGCACCATCGCGTCTCTGGGAGGACACTTCATACTCAGCATCCTGGAGATTAAACTTCGTTAATGTCCGATCCGCCGCCAAGAAACTCCGAGCCACGAACGAACTCGAATTTATGGAATTACATCGCAGTTGCCGCGTTAATCGGGATTGGGCTGTTCTTGTTAGTAGTGCTGTCCAATTCAGGCGCTGATCGAGCCGTTTTTCTTCGAACCGTGATGCTTGGTGTTTGCGCTTCGTTGATCGCGGTACCCCTAGGCGGATTAATCGCTTGGGTTTGCTCAGCCGACGGGTTTATTTCGCGGATGTTGCTGATCGCGAGTCTGGCTCTGCTACTGGTACCGATGTTTATTCACGTCAGCGGCTGGGACGCCGCTTTTGGAAAACTGGGCTGGCTGACCTCCTCCCAAGGACAGGTATTGGTACCGCTGGTTTCAGGTTGGACTGCTGCGAGCTGGATTCACGGGTTGGCTGCCGCGCCGCAAGTTGCTTTGATATTGCTGATTGGTTTGCGAACAGGAAACCGGTCTTATGAAGAGCACGCCCTTTTGGAAACGTCTGCGACAAGCGTCTTTTGGAGTATTACGTTTCCCCGAATCGCGCCGCTTTTAGTCCTCTGCGTCTTTTGGAATATCGTTTTCTGCGCACGCGAAATCGCAGTCACCGACCTGTATCAAATCGGAACCCTTGCCGAGCAAATATATTTGGGCTACTCGTTGGGCATCAACTCGGTTGGGGGAAACTGGTCGGCCGATCAGTTGGCCCAGGCTGGCAATCTTAGCTCTGGGTTGACGGTCGCTATCGTAGGCTGGATGGCCGTGATGGCTTTGTTTCTCTTTTCAAAACTGACCAGTCTTGAATTTTGTGGCGATCAGGTATCTCCTCGACGCAGTATCCCTGGTGGATGGAAACGAAATCTGGTTGGAGTTCTGATCTTGGTGGTGTTGGTAGGAGTACCGATTGGCAACGTTTTCTTGAGAGCCAGTTTTTTCGTTCTCCCCATCGACGGAGTACCGACCCAAGGCTATTCGATCAACCAGATTTTTAATGCCGTCGCTGGCTCGGCGCTGGATTATCGAAGCGAATTCATCTGGTCCTTCTTGATCGCGACCTGTAGTGCCACGTTGATCCTTGCGGTGGCAACACTGACAGGATTTGTCACAAGAAAGTCGAGAGTAGCTCAGCTATTGTTGGCCTTGGCGATGGCGATCACCTGTGCGTTACCAGGACCAACGATCGGCACCTTGATCGGTGGCTTGTTCTCTAATCTGGAAAACGGCACATTGGTGCATTGGGCTTACAACTACACCATCTCCGGGCCGGTGGTGGCCAACTTTGTATTCTGCTGGCCACTGGGAACACTAATTGTCTGGTTCGTATTTCGAAAAATTCCCCAAGACACATTGGACGCCGCGGACATCGACGGGGCAGGGTGGATGACTCGGCTGAGCCGTTTTGGTCTGTCGGAAAATCGACTGGCCTTGATTGGCTGTTGGTTGGTCACGTTTGCCTTGAGTTTTGGAGAATTGTCCGCCTCGCAAATCGTTCGCCCGGCTGGCATGGACACGGTGCCCCGAAAAATGCTGGGGGATTTGCATGCCGGTGTCAATGAAATGACTGCAGGAATCACAATCGTCACGGCCTTCACGATTGTGATAATATCTTTGGTGGGCTGGTACTTTATTCGCTTGAATCACAGGCCCAGCGGCCGAAGATAGTATTAGGTTGGTGATAACAACAGTGGGATTTCGATTGAGCGCGATGCGTAGGTCAGGCTGTGCCTGACGAATAAACCAGAGTTTGACCTACTGGTGCGTTTACCGATAGATGCCATGTAAAATCCGGTCGTTTCGGATGCCATGTATCCGATCGTTTCGGGTGCCATGGTGCCATGTTTACGCAAAGCGTAAGCATGCTCATGCTGCGCGTGAGCATGGCACCCAAAGTCTCGCATGACATTTATCGGTAGACGTAACACTACTGTAAATTCACAACCACTAATATAAACTCACAACCCCTTCATACTTGTTTTGCTCGTTTGCCAATCGCCTTTAGAATCAAATTTGATTTAAACTTCATTAAACTGTTACTTACTTCTGTTACTTACTTTGAAATGCGACTAACTTTTTCAATCTTGATCCTGACTTGGCTATGCCTGGTGGCCGTCTTGTCGGCTGCCTTGGCGGACCATCTTACGCTCTCCATCAGCGGCCAACAGGTTGAGCTGGACGGAGAGATCCTGATCGAAGCGGTAGACAAGAGCCTCTACTTCCGTCAGAACACGGGAAAAATCTGGTTTGTAAAACCGGAGCAGATTGTTTCCAAGGTGGACGATGACGTTGCGACGGCCCCGATCTCCAAAGACGATTTGGGTGCGCAGCTTCTAAAAGAACTTCCCGATGGATTCCGAATCTACCAAACAAAGCATTACGTGATCGCTTATCAAAACGAAGTCGACTTTGCGCGGTGGATTGGCGGATTGTATGAATCGCGGCTTTATCATGCGTTTGAGAAGTTCTGGGAAAAGCGAAAAAAGTACGAGCTTGACGAACCGCGGTATCCGCTAGTCGCGATCGTTTTTGGCTCGCGGGCTCAGTACATGCAACACGTTGAACGCGAACTTGGTCCGGGCCAAGCTGCAATCGCGTACTACAACCTTCAAACCAATCGCATCACGATGTTTGATTTGACGGCCGATCAAAGAAGCTCAAACCCAACCAACAAAAACAATCGTCAGATGGAAGAGATTCTTCGTAGTCCCGCTGCAGTTCGGATGGTGGCGACGATCATTCATGAAGCAACGCATCAATTGATCTTTAACCGAGGAATGCAAACTCGCTTTGCCGAATCACCGTTGTGGTTCAATGAAGGACTGGCGATGTATTTTGAAGCCCCCAATCTCAAGGCGCGTCGAGGCTGGACGGGGCCTGGCCAGATATTTGATGAGCGTTTGATCCAATTCAAAAATGACTTGGCTGGCCGCGACGGACCTAAATCACTTCGGATGCTTATCTCCAGTGACAAGCGTTTGCGAGATCCGGAAACGGCCGCTTCAGGGTACGCCGAAGCCTGGGCCTTTACTCACTTTCTTCTCAATCGCAAAGCAGATCAGTTCGTCAAATACCTGAAATTCATGGCGGGAAAAAAAGTACTGGTCGAAGACACTCCGGAAAAACGACTGGAGGACTTCCATCAGTTTTTTGGCAAAAGCCTGAAGGAGCTCGACGCCGAATTTATCCGCTATGTTCGAAAACTAAAATTGAATTAGGCGGCGAGCCCCGTAGCTGCGATTGAACTCGCCAATCATGCCA
>CAYSQZ010000093.1:10783-17227 GCA_964433035.1 uncultured Pirellulaceae bacterium
ATGGTAAGATATAGGTTGATTTTGGAGCCCTACGTGAACTTAATCACCAAGCTTTCTTTTCAATGAACCAAAAGAAACTCACCATCAAAGACATAGCCCGCAAGGCCAATGTTTCCAAGAGCACAGTGTCCCGCGTCCTCAACGACACTACACCCGTGAACGAAGCCAAACGTCAGGCGGTGCTCGATGCGATGAAGGAGCTGAATTTTAGGCCCAACGTGTTTGCCAGGAGCTTGGCCGGCGGAAAGTCAATGACGATCGGTATCGTTACCGGGGGTACCGGATCTCCATTTTACGAATCAATCGCCAAGGCAGTAATCGAGGCGCTCAACCCAACCAACTACACGGCAATCATTGTGGACGGACAGTGGCAAGAAAGCCTTGAACGCAATGCGGTTATGACCTTGGTGGACCGTCAGGTCGATGGGCTGTTGGCTATCGGTGCAACACTTGATATTGAAGCTTTCAACGAGGTTGACACGTCCATTCCCCTTGTAATGGTAGGCAGAGAAGCGCCTGGCTATGAAGATGCTTGTATCTTCATCGACAACAAGAAGTCGGCCAGCGATGCAACTAAGCATTTGATTGATTTGGGTCACAAGCGAATCGCACACATCATGGGTAAATCAAATCACCGGGACGCGATCCTGCGGTATGCCGGCTATAAAGAAGCGATGACTGAGGCCGGTCTCGAAGTGCCGGGAGATTTGTTTGCTCAAGGTGACTTTACTTACGCCAGTGGCAAATCCGCAGCCGAGACGATGCTCGATGCGGGAGTTTCAATGACCGCTGTATTTGCTGCCAATGACCAAATGGCACTTGGCGCTCGGCTGGCCTTCTACCAGCGGGGCATAGGCGTTCCTGATGACGTGTCGATTATTGGCTTCGATAATCAGCCAATCTCCGAATTTGCGATACCGCCCTTAACGACAATCGCTCAGCCCGGAGTAGCGATGGGTCGGGCGGCGGCAAAAATGCTGTTGGATATTATTAACGACAAGCCAGCAGAGACTCCAGATTTTGCTGGTGAGCTGATCGTTCGAGCATCCACAAGCAGACTCAAGTAGCGACTTTATTGGCAAGCCCAAACAGGCTTCTGCCTTGGCTTTCAAGTTAGAGTTCCCGGCAATCAAAAATGAAATGGAAACCGATGCAGTCAAATCAAGGTACAAATCGTAGAGACTTTATCTCCCAAACCGGAAAGATTGCGGCCGCGGGAACCATCGGTGCCGCTTTGCCGGCAAGTCGGGCCTTTGGATTCCATCATAGCGTCAACGACAAGCTCAAAATTGGCTTAATTGGATGCGGCGGCCGAGGAACCGGCGCTGTCATCAACGCCATCAATGCCGATTCGAATAGCGAGGTCCACGCGTTGGCCGATGCTTTCATGGATCGTGTTGACAAGTGCGAGAGGTCACTCAAAGGTCAATTAAAAGAACGTTGTGCGGTCGCTCAAGACCGCAAGTTCGACGGGCTCGACTGCTACAAGAAACTTTGCCAAACCGACGTCGATGTGGTGATCCTCGCCGCGCCTCCTTACTTCAGGCCAACGCAGCTTAAGGCCGCCGTCGAAGCAGGCATGCATGTGTTTTGCGAGAAACCGGTGGGGGTCGACGTGCCAGGAGTTCGTTCAATATTGGAGAGTTGCGATCTGGCACGCACCAAAGGCTTGAGTATCGTCTCGGGTTTATGTTGGCGATACGATATCGGCGTAAAAGGGATGATCAGCCGTATCAAAGACGGTGAGATTGGAGAGATAAAATCGATTCAGGAAAACTACCTGGCTGGAACGTCTTGGCACCGAGGCAACAAAGAAGAGTGGAGCAGATTGGAATATCAGCTTCGTAATTGGCCGTATTTCAACTGGCTCTCGGGAGACCATATCGCCGAGCAGCACATTCACTCACTGGACAAAGCCCTTTGGCTGATGGACGACGTTCCTCCCAAAAGCTGTTTCGCCTCTGGTGGACGATTGGTTCGCACGGGAGAAAAATGGGGCAACGTCTACGACCACTTTGCCACGGTATTCGAGTGGGAAGACAGCGATGTCAAAACATTCGCACATTGCCGCCAAATGGCCGGCTGCTACACGAATACCGAAGATTACGTTATTGGAACAAAGGGTTCGGCAAAAGTTCTAAAAGCTGAAATTAAAAACGAGCTGGGAAAAAATTCTCACAAGATAAAAAGGAAGCCCAGCATGTATGACGTTGAGCACCGGTATCTGTTTCGCAGCATTCGCGAGGGCAGGCCGATCAACGACGGGACTTACATGAGCTACAGCACCCTGATGGCACTGATGGGCCGTGAAGCCGCGTACACCGGTCAAGTGGTTGAGTGGGAAGACTTCATGAAATCGGAAAAGGTCTTAGGGCCCGCCGATATTAACGATGCGGAGGACTACGAGCCCGCTCCAGTCGCCATGCCCGGTAGCGAGTGGTAGTTTAGCTACTCAGTCTGAGCGGTTTAACAAAACTAAGTCACCCTCCCAAGTTTGGCCAAGATTGGGAGGGTCGAGAAAAGACGATCGGCTTTGATCGGGGAGGGTTGAAGTGTTCCGCTTGTAAACCCGGGTGTTAAACGCGCAAGTCCCATCTGCCCCAACCCTTTGTTCCACGCCAACTAAAATCCCTCCTCGATGCCGTCGAGTTTCTTTGCAGGACCGATTGATCGGCTTATCAAACAGGGCTTCCTCTTCTAAAATTTCGTTTTAGGTCAGCGCGGCGAAATTTCGTCAGATTCATATGACCTGTTTCAGTTTTCATATTTTTCCCCAACCGGACCATGACCTCGGGCATCTATTACGGCGACTATCTTCAACTCGACAAGATGCTCAACGCGCAGGATCTGGAGAGTGCTAAACACGGCAAGGCCGCACATGATGAAATGCTGTTCATCATTACGCACCAAGCCTACGAATTGTGGTTTAAGCAGATTGCGTTTGAATTAAATTCGATCATCGAGATTTTTCAGCTTGGAAAAGTCGAGAACAAACGAATGGGGCAAGCGATCCACCGCCTGGAACGCATCAAAGAGATCCAACGTGTTTTGATTCAGCAGATCGACGTTATCGAAACGATTACTCCGTTGGATTTCCTGGAATTTCGTGACTTGCTTGTTCCGGCATCCGGTTTCCAAAGCATTCAATTCAAACAGATTGAAATCCAGCTTGGCCTTAAGCGACACTACCGAATCAATGCCGATCGCGAGTTTTTTCATTCGCGACTAACCGAAGCCGATCTTAGCTTTCTTAACGATCTCGAAGAGCGGCCCACGCTGTTGGAGCTGACTGATCGCTGGCTGAATCAAATGCCGTTTCTTGATTTTGAAGATTTTGAGTTTTGGAAAGCATACGGAAAAGCCGTTGAGAAAATGCTGGCTTCAGACAGCAAAATCATCGAGTCCAACCCGACGCTTACGGAGCGCGAAAAGGAATATCAGCTTAACGATCTTACTCAAACTCGCACCCGATTTGGATCGGTGCTTGACGAGTCCAAATTCAATCAATTGCGCGATGAAGGCCAGTTTCGTTTCTCCCATCAGGCGTTCCTTGCGACGCTGTTTGTCAACTTGTACCGCGATGAACCGATGCTGTATTCGCCCTTCCGCTTCCTGACATTGCTTGCCGATGTCGATGAGCTATTCACCAACTGGCGACAGCGGCATGCAACGATGGTTCAGCGGATGCTGGGAACAAAAATTGGGACCGGCGGCTCATCTGGACATGACTATTTGAGCGAAACGACGCGTCAGAATCGGGTCTTTATCGACTTACTCAAGCTTTCAACCTTCTTGATTCCACGAGAAGACCTTCCCATTCTCCCAGGCGGTCTCAAACGAGAACTCGGTTTCTATTTTGGTGGCGAGGCCGAACCGCGAGCTGGGGATTATTATTAAATTTTTTCTCACCAATTTTCGCCTTCATTAGTATCTTATAAGGTCGTGAGTTACGTCTCTTTTGGGGACGAGCGATTTCGATCAATCAATGACCACGAACCGATATACTGGCTTAATCATTAATCACTGTCAAAAATCAACATGAAAAACATTTTCACTTCAGCGCTGTTTGCGATTGTTGCAACCGCCTTTTGGATGACTCCAGGCCTCACCTTGGGAACAACCTTTATAGTCCAGAAGAGCGAAGCTCAGGCGAGCGTTCCTGATTTTACGAGTGGCGACAAGCCGGACTCCAATATCCACGATTGGAACCTGGGGCCAACCGGAGCCCGTGGTTGGATTTTTGGCAAGGGTCGGGAAACGACCCTGTCTCGGCAGATCTACATTACTAAACTGGCTCCCGGTTCACCGGCAGCTCAAGTGCTGCGAACGGGAGACGTCATCCTTGGGATCGGCGAGAAAAAATTCGAGTCCGATGCGAGAATCGCTTACGGCAAAGCCATCGGCGAAGCCGAAGCCGCCGGAGGTCGTCTCAATCTTCTCGTCTGGCGGAGCGGCAAAGAAAAAACGCTTACCGTTCGGATACAAAAATTGGGGGCCTATTCTGATACGGCGCCCTACAATTGTCGCAAATCCAAAAAGATCTTCGAGCAAGGATGCGAGGCGATCGTTAATCCAAGTGGCGAGCGACTTGTAAAGAATCCAATTACCCGCAGTTGCAACGCGATGGTGTTACTGGCCAGTGGCAACAAAAAGTATCTCCCCTTCATTCAAAAAGAAATTAAATGGGCCAGCAAGTATAAAATCCCGGATTCAGCAGGATTTCAAAGCTGGTTCTACGGCTACGTCAACATGTTTCTCTGCGAATACGTCATGGCGACAGGGGACAAATCCGTACTGCCTTCGATACGTCGGCTGGCAGTTGATTCAGCGCGGGGGCAAAGCTCCGCTGGAACGTGGGGGCATAGGTTCGCCAATCCGGAGACAAAAGTCTGTCTGGGTTATGGGGCGATGAATTCGCCGGGCCTGACGATGACAATGTCGCTGCAAATGGCGACCGAAGTTGGCGTTCGCGATCCCGAAGTCAAGCAAGCGATAGAAAAGGCTCACAGGTACTTCAAATTCTATACCGGCAAAGGTACCTTGCCTTACGGGGATCACCAACCCGGCGTGATCGTTCACGACGACAATGGCAAAAGCAGCATGGCAGCTGTGATGTTTGATCTCCTGGGTGACAAAGAGGGGACGGAGTTCTTTGCCAAAATGGCAACCGCCAGCAATGGCTTATCAAAAGACATCGGCCACACCGGTAACTTTTTCGCATTCACTTGGGCGTTGCCCGGTGTTTCCCGAGGCGGACCTAACGCAACGGGAGCCTGGTTCAAAAACGGGGGCTGGCGATACGATTTGGCTCGGCGCTGGGACGGGAGTTTTCTCTATCAGGGGGAACCCGGGGTGCCTAAGAACAAGGATCACAAGTACGCCAACTGGGACTCTACCGGTGCTTATCTATTGAATTACGCGGTGGGCGCAAAATCATTAAGGATTGGCGGAAGCAAACCTAGCGTTAGTAAAGAACTGACTCCCGAAGAAGCCGCTGAGGTTACCGCTGACGGAGCGGACTGGGGTCCCGCAACCAAGGACTCAGCCTATGCTGAACGTAGCACCCAACACTTACTGGAAGGACTTTCGAGTTGGTCTCCAGTTGTTCGTGAGAGGTCAGCAAAACACCTCAAGAAACGCGGCAACAAAGAAGTGCTGACCTATGTGATGCGATTGCTCAAGCGTGGTGAACTCCATGAAAAATTGGGCGCTTGTCGTGCACTGGAAGCCATGGGGCGTTCTTCGGTTCCGGCAATTCCTCTTTTGGCCAAAACGCTCAAGGACGATGAGCTTTGGCTCCGCGTGCAAGCGGGTCGAGCACTTGCAGCGACCGGCCCCAAAGCATTGGCGACAGCGCCGGAGCTATTGAAAGTCGTTGCCGATGTTGATGAAAGTGACCCGCGGCAAACGACCCAGCGATATGTCTCCTATCTGCTGTTTGGTTCCAGGCCCGTTTATGCCGGAGCATTCAATGGCATGTTGTCAAAATCGCTTGAGGGAGTGGATCCCGACTTAGTTTACGAAGCCGTCCAGGTCGTCTTGAAGAACCCGGAAAGCACTGCGCGTGGTTCGTTGGAAAGCGTGTATAAAACACTTTCGTTTGAAGAGATTGCCCCACTCTTACCAGCGATTCGCGAATCGGTTCTCAAACCCGCAACCAGTGGTGTGATGTTTTCAGGACCTGCACGGACCACAGGTATCAAATTGTTCGCCAAGCATCGCATTGCTGAGGGAATGGAGATGTGCATTGAGGTGATGGAACCCACGCTGTGGGGCAAAGGTAGTCGAATCAAAGGTTGCCTCAAAGTGCTAGAGTCTTACGGCGGTCACGCAAAGTCGCAAATCAAAGCGCTTGAAGAAATGGAGCAATATCTTCTCGGCGAAAATCCGAATTCTGGCTCGGCCAAAGATATTCGAGAATCAATCAATCGTATCAAGCAAGCT
>CAYSQZ010000094.1:0-17065 GCA_964433035.1 uncultured Pirellulaceae bacterium
CGACTCGTCGAATCTTCTCCCAATTGGAAACCCGACGCGTAAGCGAGGCGACTCGCCGAATCCAAAGCCAGTCAAATCTACTGGACGTATTCGGTCGTCAAAAAAGGAGACTCAGGCGGGTTTGGAGATCTTGCCCGCGTTGTCTAACAACTTTGAAGGCCAAGTGATTCGCGACGGGCAGCAAATTGTCTACGCATCGTTGCCAGCACCGAGCGATTCATGCGAGAACAGCCTTGGCAAAATGCGAAGGAATTTTCGATGTAACGTTCGTTACTGTGGAGGTAACTGAACTCCCTCTGTACCGCCCTCTGCGGTAACGCCCAGAGACAGCTCCAACTCACGAAGGATCCACGAAAGCGGTGGAATCGTTGTGATCGGTAGGGTGCGAATCGGAAATCGACAAAAACAGGGCGCGAATCAGGAAACGCCTTACTTGAGCCTCAACGCCGGTGCAGATTTATGCGGCGTCACGTTCAAGGACCGACGTCTGGATCAAGCAATTTTGTCTAACGCTCTTGAATTTCAGGTATATGGCTACTTCATTTCAAAACTCAGCTTCGCATCAAAACCCATTGGTCACAAACGACCACCTGGAAACAACTACGTCGGCCTGGAAGCAAGCTCCTGCTTCGGAACCGACCAAGCCTTCGACTGGTGGTAAAAGTACGTGCCTGTCGCTGGGCTTGATTGCCGTCGTATGTGCCCTTTTGACTTTCGTGACAGGGTGGTTGGAGGCCGGTCGCTACCATCTGCGGTATGATTTGGGTTGGCTGCCGATGCTATTTTTCCCAGCCGTCATTGTAGGGGCGTTGGCGTTTCTCGGTGCGGTGGCGTCAGGTGTGGCCGAGCTGATCATTGCTGTAGTGCCCGGAAAGTATCGAATCAGTCCTTGGCGAACGCTCGCGGGATTGGGCTTGGCCTGCTTAATGGCCCTATCGCTGTTGCCTGCAGCGAGCTGCTCAACAGACAGTCGTCTTCGTTGTCACGATTTGAATTCGCTGCGTCAGTTGGGTTTGGCAAACCTAAACTACGAAAGCAGTTGCTACTACTTTCCGCCGATGTATGGAAAATCCGAAAGATCCGATGCGCCGGGGCAAGGTCTCAGTTGGCGCGTTCACATCCTGCCATTTCTTGACGAAGCAGATTTGTATTCCCAGTTTCATCTGGATGAGCCATGGGACAGCCCACACAATCTGAAGCTACTCCCCAAAATGCCTTCGGCCTATGAAAGTCGTTGGCCACTTGATACCGGGCCAGAGGGTCACACGTTGTTCCAGCGGCCTTTTGGATACGGAGCATTCGATCCCGGCGACGGGAAAGGAATTCGGTTCATAGAAATATCCGACGGTTCTCATGACACAATCATGCTCGTACAAGTGAACTCGGATCACGCGGTGCCATGGACCAAACCCTGGGACTATGTGTTTGATCCCAAAGGCCCTTTACGCGGCCTGAAAGACGATGATCATCGCAACAACAGTTGGATCGGTGTTAGATGTGACGGATCTGCGTTTACCGCTGACTTCAAAGACGTACCCACGGAGAAAATACGCGCGATGTTCACGCGTGACGCCGGCGATGTTTCGCCTGACAACTGGCGCTAGTGGCACGAACGCCAATTAGTGCTCCACCAGAATCGAAGTTTAGCAATGTGACGGCAATTTGCTAACCGACAGAAGAACTACCTGGCTTCTGACAAAGCGCCAGATACTGTGCTCCAATCGGTAAACGGTAAACCAGATCTTCCAACGGGCGCAAGAAGCTTAATGAACGCGGGAAGATGAACCGCGAATGACGATGCCGGATCTCAAAACCTGCAGCCAGAAGCAGCTGTTTGGCTTCGCTGGGCGAGATTGTGATCGCGTCTCTGTCGAATGGAATTTTGCTCATGATGTAGCGTGTTCCAGGGTTCCAGGGATTGTTCTCCCAGAATGCGAACCAGCCTCCCGGACTTAACGCGCGGAAAACGATGTCGAACGCAACTGAGCGTTCTGCCGGAGGGATATGGTGAAAGACACCGTTGCAATAGGCCAGCTCGAATTTGCCTTCGGGTATCTCATCCGCCGTAAAGCAAAATTGCGTTTGTTCATTTCCATGCTCTCTAGTTGCCCGCTCGATGGCAGCACTCGACGGATCAAACCCCCAAGTCAACTCAGGCTCGAAATGCTTCTGCAACTCTGGAACCCCGATTCCAACTCCACATCCGAAATCAAGAATTGAACTGACGCTTGGTCCGATCAACTTGGCCGTCCAGGCGATGCGCTGTGTTGCAAAATACTGTGAGCTTTCACCCGAGACGCTAATGCCCTCGTTCAGCGCCGCTTCATATTGTTGGGCGTATGCATCAAACTCTGAATGAGCAGCATCGGTGGACATAGGAGAACTCGAAAAACAACAGGTCAAAGACAACAAACGCGTTATCCTGTTGATCGTCCAACCCGAGGATTCATCTGTAAGGAATACTGGACTTGCGATACGGCTGTTGGAAACCGGTAAGGGTTGATTCAAAAATCAGGGTGGTAGCAATCGAAGGCAGACCACAAGCATCCAAAAGGCCGAGCGGAAACCGTGTTATTTCAAGAATTGCACAACGCCGATAAGACCATCTCTTTAGGTGTAGCGGACAATTACCTTTCCGCGCTTTCCACCTTCTCGCCACCAATCTTCCAAATCAATGATAGTGTCTGCCGTGGACCAATCGTGTCGACACAACGTATTTGAGCCCGAGGCAATGCTCAAAATCGCAGCTCCGCTTTTGGGTCCAGGAGCAGCGGTTGAAGCCGTACATTCTGACGATAGCGACGCAGTTGAGCCTTTGTAGTAGAATTCGCCAGAATTCCAACAAATCAGCAAATTGGCTCTAATCAATCGCGGGATTGCATCGTCATTAAATACTGTAATAAAGAAATAGGCTCTAATCGTCCACTTGCGCGGAGGTAGTTAGATGCGGTTACTCACCACTTACACTTTTCTGACGTTGGTTGCCATTTATTCTTGTTCTACGTGCTTGGCAAATAATATGAAAGGTCCAATAAGGAAAGCACTGACATTGCCTGAATTGGAGAAAGCATCAAAAGTAATTTTCAAGGGAACGGTGATCAGCAGCGAACCTGTTGAAGATAACTCGTTCAAAGAAAGACGCTCTCTGCAATCGTACGAGACTGTCTTCAAAGTAATCTCGATCGTTAAAGGTGAGATCGCTAGTTCAAAGCACGTACGATTTCGACACTATCGGCCGAACGGTGATTCATTTTCAAAGAATGGGTCAGCGCCTCAGTCGTACAATTTTGACAAGGGCAAACACTATTTTGTTTGCGCTAACCTGTCGCCAAAGAAACACGAAGTTTCAGTAGTGCTACGACAGATCTGGGACTTGGAGCGTGCCAAAGCAGACCAGGGAGTCCTAAGCTCTATCAACGACAAACCGCATCGTGGTGAAAACCTCAGTGAAGTCTACTGGAACGAACTGACAGATGCCGTTGAGTCGCGGATTGCCGCTTCTCAAGTCTACGCAATTAGACAGTTGAATTCGATGTCTTCTGGTACGGCATGGAACGGGCACCAAAGTTTTGATCGCGAAAAAGTTGTTGGAGTCATCGCGAGTTCGATCGATTCAAACAAAGACGCGGTTGCCACCGCGGCGATGAAGTTGGTGCTTCAACCGAGTGGGTTAGAATGGAAAAGCGATTTGATTCGCTTGAACCCCAAGCATTTTCCGGGTCACGCAATTCAGCAGCCCACCAAGCTAAATCTGTCGGCACAAACTTGTAGCAAGCGGTTGATTGCGATGGCAAATAGTCGTCGCTCGAGTGAGTTGCGTGCGTTTGCCGTGAAGTCACTGCTTAATACGGCCAATGCTGAGCTGTTTCCGCTGGCAAATAAATGGAGTCGAGACGATTCCGAGTTGGTACGTGCCGAAGCGGCAACCCTTTTGACAGATTTCGTCGACCAGGTTCCTGCCCAAGATTGGAAACGGTTGATGGATGATTCGTCACCGATCGTCCGCGCCAGCGCGATTCGAGGCGTTGGAAGAGGGCAAATCAAGGACCTGTTGGATGACGTTGAAACAAAACTAGAAGACAAAGATTCGAAAGTAGTTGCCAGTGCCGCGGCCAGTTTATTGTCATTTCCTTTGGAACGAACAAGATCGATATTCCAAAAACGTATTAAGCATCCCGAATACGGTTGTTTGTTTGTGATCGCTCTGGCTAGTGAGAAACCAGATGAATATCTTGACGAGCTGGGGCAGATAGTTCGGACTAGGCCAAATCCACAAGACTGGTGGGGAGGAAGCATTCCATGGGGCGTGGCTTGGAATATTCTTTTCGAGTACGCGCTGCAACAGAATGGCCGATTCAGTACTCCAAAAGTCAAAAATGTATTGGCCAGTCTGGAGAGTCCTATACGAGAGTCAGAGAAGTCCTATCATTTCAGTTCATCACAGCCACGTGATCTATACGCACTCTACGTACAAAATGGAATGCAAGAGCGTGCTGCTTCCTACCGTGAAGCGGTGAACGCGAAGACAACCTATGACATGGAACTGTATTTCAATAATGTCGACAAGCATCCTGGGCACTTTCTTCTTGGCCGGTAGCTTCCGATTGCCGACCTCGAAGCCATGGGCCACTTCTGCTTGGAAGGCTTTCAGGAATCCGGAATTCCTGGTCGGACTGAATGCTGTCGCCGCTGGGGCTGAGCGTGTCGATGTTGGGAAGGCCCGCGAGTGCTCCGCCGCCATTAGTGGGCGAGCAACGGCGAAACCCACAGTCGCATTTGGCTCCGGGGCTGTGATTTTATGGAAACATGCCTAAAAAATTCCAGCCTCTCCGCAAAAGTAGCGCAGGTGCGGCTGCGAATTGATCTGACATTGAACACCGATCATAAAAAAATCCCGGTTCCAGATGATTTAGAATCTCACAGCTCGCGGACCAGTTGCTAAGATGTCGCGTTGAGAATTCACTTTAAAATCAACCGCCTTAGAAACAGATCGCCAAATGCCAGACTTCATCAAAGTCGCTTCCAAATCCGAAATCTCCGCTGGAGCCAAATTATTGGTGGAAGCTGACGATCGCTTGGTCATTCTTTTTCAGGTTGGCGAGGAATACCACTGCATCGACGATGTCTGCACGCATGACGGTGGGACGCTCAGCGACGGAGAGCATGAGGGTTGCGAGATCGAGTGCCCACGTCACGGGGCGAAATTCGACGTCCGCACCGGCAAGGCGACATGCATGCCAGCGACTCAGAGTACAACGGTTCACGAAGTAAAAGTCGACGGCGACGATATTATGGTTAGAATCAACGAAGAGTAAATTCACGAATTGAGTCAGCTTGGGTGCTGATCCCAAATGACTCGTAACACACGGGCTTGGCGTTTTGCGCAAGTTCAACACAGGAACAAGAAGATGGCAGCACTACACGAAGATCACGTTCGCGAAGCACTGAAGCAAGTCATTGACCCTGAGCTATTCGTTAACATCGTCGATCTGGGTTTGATCTATGTTGTTGATGTTTTGCCGATCGAGGGCCAAGACGAAAAGTACAACGTCGAAATTGAAATGACGATGACCAGCCCAATGTGTCCGGCCGGCCCGCAGCTTGTCGCGGAAACCAAAAAGTACGCTGGCGAATTGGAGCAGGTGGAAAACGTTGAGGTCAAAGTCGTAATGGATCCGCCTTGGACCCAGGACATGATGACCGACGACGCTCGCGATCAGCTGGGAATCTTTTAGTTTGTAATTCGTTGATGAATTGATCAAAGGTATCGGCCAAAGGAGTTAGCCATTCCGCTCTCTGGCGGCCATCGACATTGGTCGCATTTGATGGCGGTATATCCGCTGCGAACGTTGACGCCGGAGAAGGACGGCGACCGGTCCTCGCTAACGCGTCGGGTTTCCATACCAAGCTCCAGAGATTTTCAACTCACCTGCTGTATCACGGCAGCGGGATTTTCTTTAGCGAAATTTTCACCGGGACTTTGACGATCGCCGCTGGCGTTGTGTAGTGCAGTGAATAGTCTTTAGGGTCCTTTTCAAAATAGTATCGAATCACGACCTCTGAGTTGGTTTGGCGAACTCCCTCAAAGGCGAGCGCTTCGAGCTTTTCGCCTGCTTCGTTTTCCAGATGAATCGGGTTGTCATAAACCCAGCCTTGGTGTGATTCTAGTGCGTTATGTTCTTCGTCAAAACTAAGCCCTACGTTAACGCCCCAGAGGTCTTCGTTCTTGGCAATGCCCTCAAACGTCACCGTTGCTCCACCTTTAAGTTGGCTGGCTCCAGGTTCAATGTTGCCAAGGCTTTTGAATTTGAATGTTTCCACGCGACCAGGTAAAACCGCGTCGATTACTGCATCAAGTGATTTGATCTCTTCGATTTGCCGATCCTGCAATCCAATTGGAATTGAAAACTCAAGTTCCGGAATCTCGCGTTGAACGGTTCCCGACATAACCGCTTCCTGGTTGGTGATCTCAACAGCCGAATCAAATTCGTCGATCGCTTTAATTGTTGAAGCAGGTAGGACGATCGAGATTGGATTGATTCGCGGCTCCCAGCGAATCACAACATCGAGATTGCAATAGTTCTGTGCCGGATTACGCAAATTACGAGATGCGTTAACCCGAGTGACCAATAGCTCAAAAACTCCCGATATATTTCGAGGTGTCTCAGTAGCAGACTTTTTGGTTGGCGGCGCATCGGGATTGGCCGCCGCGATTCTGGCCGCTTCAGATGGCGTGACGATCAGCTTTCCAGCTTCGCCACCGTAAGCATCGACGACTAGTTCGCCTTGTTCCATCACCGAAGCGAGGGCTTCCCAGAATGGAACGTCTTCAAATTTGACTTCAATTTCTCGATCACGGAATAGATCTGGGACTCCTTCGGGCAAGCGGACATCGTTGCCCGTCTGCTGCTTGATCTTCTCAAGGGCTTTGCCGACAGAGACTTTACCGCTGAGATTCACAAGACTGGCTTTGGTAACCGCAGCGACAGCGATCTTTTCCAAATGCTGGCGAATTCTACCAAGTCGCTCGACGGCTTGGGTGGTTGTCTTTTCATCGGCAGCTTCGAGGTAGTCAAGCACTCGCACGCCCAGCCCGATCAATTCCTTTTCCGCTTCATCGCGTTTGGGGATTTCGGGAGCCTCAAGCTCACGTTGCAAAAACGCCACACGTTCGATCAGCTCCATGTCGCTGAGTTCCCGTTGTTGGGCCTTTGCTTGATCATCTTGGGCATCTTGGGCATATGATTGGCCCAATCCAATTGTTCCCAAGAAAAAGAGGACTAAAACAAACGCCAATTGATTACTTAAGCTAGATATCATCGCGACTCCCTGAGGTTACCAGAACCTATTTTAACGATTTTTCATTTCGGCGTCTAAACAATTTAAGGACGGAATTTCATTGTTTTCCGAGTGAGGACGGAATTCGTGATCTAGATTTTGGTGACCCAAAAATCTTCACGAGAAAATCCATGATTCTTGCCGCCGTCCAAAAGACGACACGCTCGATCCTCCGGCCAGTTGTATACTTCGGTTTGTTGATCGGGATTGTATTGTTTTCGACCGATTCTGCTGCCGCGCAAAGCCAGCCAAACATCACGATCAAAGTCTCGAAGAAGAAAAAGGTTTACGTTGGTAAGCCAATCTCGTGGGACGGTGAAGAATTGCTGATGCTTCGTCGTGACGGACGACTCAGTTTCCTTCCGGTTAAGTCCAAAGAAGACTACTCCAAGATATCCAACGGGTTTCGACCTTACACTGCCAACGAAGTGAAATCGAAACTTCGAAAAGAGTTTGGTAGCCAATATCAGATTTCGGCAACACAGAACTTCGTCGTCGTCCATCCTCACGGCGACTACAACGTCTGGGCAATGCCGTTTCAGCGACTTTACGAGCGGTTCAAGCTCTACTTTTCATCGCGCGGATTTAGTCTTCAGCAGCCCCAGTTTCCGATGGTAGCGGTGGTTCTAAAGTCGCGAGCCGATTTCGATCGTTTTCTTCGAAAATATCATAAATACGATAGTCAGATTTTGGGCTACTACTCAAGAGTCAGCAATCGAATCATTACCTACGATCAATCTGAGGGAAAAGGAATTCGGGGCAGTGGATGGTTCTTCAACGCGGATACCATCATTCATGAAGCAACACATCAGACTGCTTTCAATACCGGCGTGCATAACAGATACGCCGTCAACTCACGCTGGATCAGTGAGGGCCTGGCGATGATGTTCGAGGCTCCGGGCGTTAACAATAGCATGCGATACCATCGGCAGAGCGATAGGATAAATCGCGACCGCCTGATCGGATTGAAGCAGTATCTCAAACAAGGGCAGTTGGAGGGCACGCTTACTAAAATAGTGCTGCGAGACGATATTTTTCGAAGCGATCCCCAAAAAGCCTATTCGCTGGCTTGGGGGCTCACCTTTTTCTTAAGCGAAAAAATGCCTGCAAAGTACCAGCGGTTTTTGCGCAGCGATGCCAAACGTTCCGAATTTAAGGACCATACAGCCAGGAATCGCGCCGCTGCATTTGCCAAAGCGTTTGGTTCTGACTTTAAGAGTTTGGAGAAGCAAATGATCAGCTTTTTCGAAAAGCTCAAAGTCCCTCCAAAAAAGCAAGTCAAGTTCTAGTAGTCCAACCGATCTGAATTAACTGGATCTAATCTGGTTTGCTTTCAGATCGGAGATCCTTGCATGGACTGGTCAATTCAGTTTTGACGGACCACTAGCTCAAAATCATATCATTCTTAACCGCCCAGACTGCGGCTTGAGTTCGATCGTTAACGTCGAGCTTTCGCAAAATGTTTTGTACGTGCTCTTTGACAGTCTCGACGCTAATTCCCAGTGACTTTCCCACCTCACGATTGCTTAACCCCATCGAGACATGACGCAGTACCTGTGTTTCCCGGTTGGTCAGCGGGCTTTCATTTACGAACGGAGACGAGCTTCGCATACGAGTTCTCGTCTGAATCAACAGGCTCGATTGTGGAGTTGGGGCGCCAGAAAGAGCGTTCGTGATGGCGCCAAATAAGCTCTCGCACTTGGATGTCTTGAGAATAAAATCGTGACATCCCAGTGACGCGGCTCGAGCGATATTTGTGGGGTTGGTGTACGAACTGAAGACGACCACGTGACACTTATGATCCCCGATTTTCTCGAGAGTCTTGAGTGCATCTTGACCGCCTAGTCGTACCTCAGTGACTAAAACCGACGGTTTGAGGTGGTCGATCGTTTCGATGATTTTTGATGCTGAATCAACATGACCGACAACCTCCATTCCAGCGGGTGTCGCCAACTTGAGGATCCCCTCGCGGACGATCGGGTGATCGTCGGCGATCAGTATCTTCGCGGGCATATTCTTTGTTTCTTCTTAGTTCTTAATAGTAGTTTTCATGGCCTACGGCTGCGCATCACAGTGAATATCTGAAATTGGCGTCCAACGCTGGAAACCGGTCTCATTGAGAAAAGTTTCGCCGTGCCAAAATGACCATATCATGGTCGGCCAGATATCCCGAATCTAATCAATTTTCTGATTGTTTCAATTCGCAGGCTGGAATATTTCCCACCGATCGTGTTTCGAATCTGAATTTAGAAAACTTCTGGGGAATCCAACGTGCGGTCGTGAGATGGTGACCTAAATAAACCTACCGGGATCACAAAAGATTCACGTTAACAATTGTGAACGTCGGCACGAATCATAACACCACGCTTACCCTACAAAACACGTATGAAGACAAACAATCAAAAACGGAACGTTCTCTTGGTCGACGATGACCGTCACCTTTTAGATTCAATGGGAGAGTGGCTTGTTGAAGAAGGTTTCCAGGTTTCCCTAGCTACCAATGCTTCCGAAGCTTTAAAAAAAATAAATGAACGTTTTCACGACTTGGCGTTAATTGACCTCCGTTTAGGTGGGGAAGATGGAATGGATTTGCTTCGTCAATGCAAGAAGCACCATCCCAACGTCGTGCCGCTTCTGATGACTGGATACGCGACTGTCGACACTGGAGTCGAAGCGATTCGAGCCGGTGCGTTTGACTTGCTGTCCAAGCCGTTGATCGATGACGAGATTCTGATCGCGTTTGATCGCGCGTTGTCGCAGCAGCAGGTAATTGAAGAAAATGAGCAACTTAAGACGCAGCTTGATCAACGATTTGGTCGTGACAACATCGTGGGCAACGACGCTCGAATGCAGCGAACCTTTGACCTGGTCGACAGCATTGCAGATACCAAAGCAACTGTTTTGATTACGGGCGAAAGCGGAACCGGAAAGTCGTTGATCGCTCGATCGATTCATCAGCGTTCCAATCGTCGCAAAGCCCCATTTGTCGAGGTTGCCTGCGGTGCGCTCCCGGAGAATCTTCTTGAAAGCGAGCTGTTTGGGCACGTTGCCGGTTCGTTTACCGGAGCCACGGGAAACAAAATCGGAAAATTCAAACAAGCCGATGGCGGAACGATCTTCCTTGATGAGATTGCCACCGCATCACCAAGCCTGCAAGTCAAACTGCTTCGAGTGCTTCAGGAGCTTGAGTTCGAGCAGGTTGGTGGAACCCAGACGTTCAAAGTAAACACTCGAGTCGTTTTGGCGACAAATGAAGATCTTTCCAAAGCCGTCGCTGAAGGCCGCTTCCGAGAAGACCTTTATTACCGCGTCAACGTGATCAACATCGAGCTGCCTTCGCTTCGCCAACGAACATCCGATATCCCAATGCTGGCACAGCATTTTCTCGCAAAAGTTTGCGAAGAAGAAAACAAGCAAATCGAAGGATTCGATCCAAGTGCGACCCAAGCGATGCAAGACTATAGCTGGCCAGGAAATGTGCGCGAGCTTCAGAACATTGTCGAGCGGGCAGTATTGCTTGGCAATGGACCATTGCTGGGACTCAAGGATCTTCCGACTCACATCACATCATGCAGCTCAACGACGCTGACGATTCCAACCGCTGGAAAAAGGCAAACGCTCAAAGAGGCATTGGAAGGTCCTGAGCGGCAGATCATCTTGCAGTGTCTGCGCGAAAACAACTGGAATCGCAACGCGACTGCAGATCAATTGAGCGTTAACCGAACCACGCTTTACAAAAAGATGAAGAAGCTCGGTTTAGAAGACCCCAAGAACGCGGCTGTTCAGAGTTGGTAGAAACGACAACTGGCAATTCTCCAGCAGCGATTTGACGAACCAAGTCACGTTCCCAGGCTTGGCAAGGTCGCTCAGTGCTTGCTGACCTCTTCGAACGCAAGCTGAATCTGCTCAACGGCTTTGGTGAATTCCTGCGCGTCGTTGGATTCGAGAAACTCAAGGACTTGGGAAACTTCAGCGGCCCTGATTGCGCCAATGGCTCCAAAACTGGACTTCAGCGAATGCCCACAACGTCTGGCAGTTGCAAAGTCGCCTGCGGAAATTGCCCGTTTCGCCTCATCGAGAATTCCAGGTGACTCTTCAACGCAGGTTTCGAAAATGACTTTCGCCAGCGCCTCGTTTCCACCCGTTGCCGCGAGGGCTTGCTCCCGATCAATGACGCAAGCCTGTGTCGGGCGCGAGGTTTTAGTACTGCGGTTAGAAATCGACTCGTGAGTCGCTGCAGAGCTTTCGACCGCCGCATAAAGTTCATCCGGAGTAAACGGTTTAACAAGATGGCCATCCATGCCAGCCTGGAGAAATCGTTCGCGATCGCCCGACATTGCGTGTCCCGTGATGGCAATCACTAGCTGGTGCTGGGAGATTTCCTGTTTGCGGAGTTGGCCGACCGCAGTGATCCCGTCCATCTCTGGCATTTCAATATCCATCAGCACGACGTCGTAGTTGCCGTTTTCAATTGCGGTCAGCGCATCGTGGCCCGTGGTTACGATATCTACCGCGTGCCCACGCACGTCCAGCAAGCCCGTGACAACCTTCTGATTGATTGGGTTGTCTTCGGCCAGCAAAACATGGAGTCGATTGATGTTGTTGGGTTTGCTTGCGAATTCAGGAGTCGCGTTGGGAATTGAATCGGTTGGCTCGAGGCTGACAGAGAATCGAAACTTGCTGCCCTTTCCCAGTTGCGAACTTGCCGTCGCGGTTCCACCCATCATCTCAGCCAGTTGTCGGCATATTGAAAGCCCCAAACCTGTTCCGCCGTAACGCCGTGTCGTGCTGATTTCTTCCTGTTCAAAAGGCTCAAAGACACGTTCGATCCTGTTTGGTGCAATTCCGACTCCCGAATCTTCGACTTCGAATTCGATCAGATGCAAATCCTCTTTGCCCGAATCGATGCGACCGACGCGAACGATGACTTTCCCTTGCGAAGTAAACTTGATCGCGTTACTGAGAAGGTTCAGGAGGATTTGGCGGATTCGTAGCTCGTCTCCAACGTAGGCTTTGCCAAGTCCTTCATCCTGGATTATTTCCAGCTCAAGTCCTTTGGCGCCTACCTGGGGCTGCATCAGTGTCATCACTTCACGAATCAGCGTTGGCAAGGAGAAGGGCTGTGGGTCGATCTCCAGCTTTCCGGCTTCCATTTTGGAGAAATCAAGGATGTCATTGATCAACTCGACCAGGCTCTTGGCGCTTCCACTGGCGCAGTCCAGATAGTCAATTTGCTTTGTGTCGAGTTCGGTGTTTCGCAAGAGTTCACACATTCCCAGCACACCGTTCATCGGCGTGCGAATCTCGTGGCTGATCATGGCGACGAAACTGCTTTTGGCTTCGTTGGCGGCTTCGGCTTCGAGCCTTGCGGCTTCGGTGCGTTTCTTTTCTTCTTCAAGCTGATCAATAAACGCGGCCTGCTTCCTGTTCCAGATTCCCATTCCGATTGAACCCAGCAACAGCAAGGAAGCCCCGGTTCCCAGAATCCACCAGAATCGCCTCGTCTCGTAGAACTTTTTCTTCAAAAAGCCTTCAGTGATCCATTGAGAGTAGAAGGCACTTTTCTGCCCGTCCGGAATCTGGTCAAGCGTTTTGGTAATGATGGACGAAAAGATCTTCCAGTCACTACGGACTCCAAAACCGTTGGTGTATTGAAAGTCAGATTCACCAGCGATCCGGACGTTGGTAATGCCAACCCGCTGGGCGACGTAGGAAACGGCTGCTGATCCACCAAAGAACGCATCGACTTCCCCAGTCGAAACAAGCTGGACTCCCTCGCTTGGATCGCTTGTCTCCACGACGATAATGTCCGGATGGTTTTGACGCAGAAAAGACTCGCCGGTGTAGTCGTTAGGGACCGCCACTTTTTTGCCGGCCAGATCCTTGAGCGAGATGTCTTCCTTGATGCCACTGCCTTTGCGAACGACGATCACGGCCGGGTAAGTAATGTAGGGTTTGCTTACCGCGACATAGTCCCGATCGCTCCAGGGTACCAACAGAGGTACTGCATCGATCTTTCGCGACTCGAGCATCGCGAGGTTGTCTGCCCATTTCTCGGTTCGCACCATTTCGAACTCAATGCCCAGTACTTTTTGAAAGTACTCCAAATGGCTGGAAACCACTCCGCGAAAAACATCGTCATCGAGATCTTGGAGATCGTCGCCGGGATCCCAGAATTCAAAAGGAGGAAAATGGGGCGTGGGAGCAACCCTCATCCTGGGATGATCTTTGAGAAACTGACGCTCTTCTTCGTTCAGCCAGTCAAGCTTGTTCGCGGTGGAGTTCGATTCACCAGGGCTTGGCGGAGTTTGAGCCTGGCACCTGGCTAATAGACAGCTACAAATCAGAACGCCGAGGATACAGGTTGATTTTGAAAACATGGCAGGCCAGTTGATTCTATGCGTTGCTGCACGGACTGCCAAATTCAATAGAATCAGGGGAAGACTCTTTACCGGTTGGTGGGCACTTACAGGCTGTAGGCGTGAATCAAGGATCGCCCGACGATCGTCAACACAATGGCAAACGTCGTAGAAATGGCAATGCGTCGCCACCGGCCACGCGGGCACGAATATGCTGCCACACCCAGCAAAGCCGCCGCTAACAGAAGGCACAAGCATGCCCCGCACCGTTGTATCTTTATAGTGAGGTCACTGGCAGAGAACAATTGGATTGCGCGCAGTATTGGGGGAATGGCCGTGTAGGTGGTGTAAGCTGCCAATACGCCGAAAGAAACGAGCAGCAACGTTCGCCTAGGTTTACCAGCGCCGCCATCAACGTGTGCTGGAGACTGCCAAGGATTTGAATCGTCCAAAATCTGCCTCCGACACGGAAAGTTTTAGGATGCCAACGCGACCGACGCGAAGGTGGCTTGAATCAATTTTGATTGTATAATGGAAGCGAGGCTGGAACTATGGCGAAGGTGTGCCCGAAGCGCCTCAACGCCAACACCATGTTGTCGTTCGCGAACCAACAAAGAAAGGCTGAATTTTCATGCCAAGCATCTCCGTTGAATTGCCAGAACATTTAGTGTCTTACGTCTCCCAAGGAGCCGAGCAAGCTGGCTACTCGAGCGCTGGTGAATATATCGCAGCGTTAGTTGCAGCTGCGAGTGAGAAACAGGGTGAGATCGTACAAACGTTGATGGCGGGAATCGCAAGTGGCCCAGCGGAGCCATGGACAGACGACCAATGGCTAGCGATCAAGAACCGGGTTGTGTCAAAGGCAACTGGCAAGTGAGCAGCTGAAGCCAATCTTTCGACGCCCCAAAGCCATCGAGGATGTCGAGCAACACGCGACGTACATTGCCGATGGTAGTATCGACACCGCTCTGCGGTTTCTCGAACGCGCCGAGCAGACGATTAAGGGCTTGGCATTGTTTCCTGCCAGCGGAGCTTCATTTCCTTCGCGTTTGCCTGAACTTGCGGGCCTACGGACAAAGCTGGTAAAGGATTTCCCGAACCACGTCGTGTTCTACATCGAGCGAGAGAAAACGATTGAAGTCATCCGAATGCTTCGTGGCGGTCAGGATATGAGCGTTGAAGTAGAAAAAATCTAGCGTCATTTGGGTCAATGCAGCGAACACCCGGCCCTAGACAGTTTGAGCCTGCTCGATGATGTCCAGACCAACTTCATTGGACCAGGCGTCGATCAACTTTGAAAAGACTGGCCCTGGCTTGCGACGGCCTATCTCTGATCCGTCGACCTGAGTAACTGGCAGAACGCACATCGGCGTGCTCAGCCATAGAACTTCATCGGCGTCCTTAAGTTCGGCCAGCGAAATTGCCCGGCGCGAGACTGCGATCCCGAGCTTGGCGGCCAACTTGGCAGAAAATTCAAACGCCAATGAGGGCAGCACGTCTGCTTCAGGTGGCGCGATGATCGTTTGATCGTTGACGATCACGACGCTTGCCGTGGTTGCTTCGGCGACGTTTCCAGATTGATCCAGCATCAATGCACGCGACTCGGGCTGCCGTTGGCGCGCCTCAAGTTCAGCGAGGTAGTAATGCATTCGACTGCGGCACTTGAGCTGCTTGGGAATCGAAGCCCCCGGAATCTCGCGGGTTTGGACAGTCGTCAACGATAATCCCTCGGAGTAACAGTGCGCCCAGTTCTCAAACGGCAATTCAAGATTGTAAATCAGGACGGTGGGGCTCTGCGGGCCGTGAACCTCACCGGGTGTGACGCAAATGCCCAATGACAGATCAGAATTCGAATCCAACTCCGCGAAGTTTTTCACCGTCAGCTCGTTAGCGATTTTCAGTAGATGGTCCTGCTTTTGGATTCCCGTTAGCTCAAGCCCTCGGTTCAAACGAGCAAGATGTTGCTCGATCAGGTGTGGCGTGCCGTTGAAGGTTCGCAACTGCTCGGTAACAGTAACACCCATGGTGAACCCGTAGTCGCCAACAGGAATGGTGGCTTGAGCGTACGGTAGGTACTGACCGTTTAGATAAGCGAGCATGGCTTCATGCCTTGTCCGCTTTGCTAGAGTCCAGCTCAGCCAAATTGCCGACTAGTGCATCATCTTCGATTCGGTCAATGACCACGTCGATGAGCGAGTTTTCTTTTGCGTCGGGCGCTTCAACGCGAATCTGTGCGTATCGGCAAGAGGTTCCCGAAGCAATTCCGTCCTGATCAACTTTCTCGACCAGCAACTGCAAGCGCTCTCCGATAAGACGTTTAAAGTACTCGTGCTTGAGTTCGGTTTCGAGTTCTTTGAGCACCCGGCCACGTTGTGATTTGATGGACTTTGGAATTTGATCCGTCATGTCTGCGGCCGGTGTTCCTCGACGGGAGCTGAAGGGGAACATGTGGATCTTGGAAAATCCAATTTGCGTACAGGCGTCCAGCGTGTCGTTGAAATCTGATTCAGTTTCGCCTGGAAACCCAACAATGACATCAGTCGTAAAGGCAGGTAACTTGAGTTCCGACTTCACCAGCTCGCAGCGATCAATGATGTGTCGCCGCGTCCAGCGACGCTTCATCCGTCGGAGGATCCGGTCGCTTCCACTTTGCAAGCAAACGTGCAGGTGAGGACAGACTTGTTTCTCGTACGCCTTCATCACGTCGATCAACTCACGTGTGACTTCGGTCGCTTCGATACTCGACATCCGCACCCGAACATCGGGCGAGAGTTCGCAGATTGCGCTGACCAGATGTGAAAGCCGCGTCCAGTCGGTTTTTGGTTTGCCTTTGTTAAAGTCGACGCCGTAGTGGCCCAAGTGAATTCCAGTCAGAATGACTTCCCTGAAACCTCGGTCGATCAGGACGCGGCACTCGGCCAAAACTTCATCCAGAGGACGGCTGAACATGTCTGGCCGAACGGTCGGGATAATGCAATAGCTGCAACGAAGTAGACAACCATCTTGAACTTTGACGTATGCGCGGTGGCGGTTGTTAAGTCCAGAAATCCCATTGGGAATATCCACAACGCCGAATCTTCCTAGCAGATCCGGCAGCTCCCGCTTGTCGGTCACAACCTCAGAGACCCCGGGCAGCGAAGCGACGGCTTCTGGTTCGCGAGTCGCGTAGCAACCCATCACGACGATTCGAGCGTCGGGATTATCACGATTCATACGGCGAATGATTTGGCGGCTTTTCGAATCGCCTTCCCCAGTGATCGTGCAGGTGTTGACGATGCAAAGGTCCGCCGGTTGCTTTTCCTCGGCGTCAGAGTAGCCGATGCTGATCAAGCCTTCACGGACAAACTGGGTTTCGTACTGATTGACTT
>CAYSQZ010000095.1:0-4715 GCA_964433035.1 uncultured Pirellulaceae bacterium
AAAACGGGTGCCATGCTTCACGCTTGCGTGAGCATGCTTACGCGAGCGTAGACATGGCACCCGTTGACAGACCACTAAAACCAATCGGTCGGTCGGACTACTCCGATGGGCGATCAATGAATCAATCGTCGAATTGCATCAAGTTTGAGAACGTGCGATATTATTGCGCGCAAGAACAACCCCAACGCGACTTGAGAACCAAAATGACCAACCCATTGCATGCCGACAATCTTCGTGCTGATCCGCGCATCGAGGAAGCCAAGAAACTTCTGCAGGACGCTGTTGCAGAGCATTCAAAAACTCTAGTCTCAGTTCGCCCGCCCAACCCGGAGCTGACGGTCGAATACGAGAAACTCCTGGCCGAGTTTGGTTCGATTCGCGGCAACAACATTTTCTTCCCTTATCTGGGAAGCGGCATTGGCAATGGGCCGTTTGTTGAGCTTGCTGACGGAAGTGTCAAACTCGACATGATTACCGGCATCGGCGTTCACGGCTATGGTCACAGCCATCCGTTGCTAATCAATGCCGGCGTCGACGCGGCGATCAGCGACACGGTAATGCAAGGCAACTTGCAACAGAACACTAACAGTTGCGACATCGCGAGGTTGCTTACCGAAACGGCGTGCGAAAGTGGAGCCAAGCTGAAACACTGCTTCCTGACTACCAGCGGAGCGATGGCCAATGAAAACTCGCTTAAGATGGCGTTCCAGAAAAACCACCCTGCCAATCGAGTCATCGCCTTCACACATTGCTTTGCCGGTCGAACTCTTGGACTGGCGCAGGTAACCGACAAAGCGAAATATCGTGTCGGCTTGCCGGATACGATTTCAGTCGACTACATTCCGTTTTTCAATTCCCAGAAGCCAGAGAAAAGTACTGCGTATGCGGTACGCAGGCTCAAGCATCATATCGCTCGACATCCCGGTAAGCACGCGGCGCTGTGGATGGAGTTGGTCCAAGGCGAAGGTGGCTACTACGAAGGCGATACGGATTTCTTTAAAGCCATCATCGAGGTCGCCAAGGAAAATAATATCGCCGTCATCGCCGATGAAGTCCAATCGTTCTGCCGCACGACTCGGCCGTTTGCGTTTCAGCATTTTGGCTTGGACAAGCTTGTTGATCTGGTCACCATTGGAAAAATATCTCAGGTTTGTGCGACGCTGTTCACCGAAGACTACAACCCGAAACCGGGTTTGATCAGTCAGACGTTTACTGGCAGCACTTGGGCGATGTACGCAGCGCATGCGATCGTGTCCGGCTTGATCGAGAATGGAAATTTTGGTGCCAATGGCCGTAACGTTCAGCTTCACAATCACTTCGCTGCCGGCTTAAAAGCCATCGGTGAAAAACATCCGGGGTCCGTTTCCGGACCTCACGGCGTCGGTGGCATGGTGGCCTTCACTCCCTTTGACGGATCAGCAGAAGTTGCCAAGGATACAGTCAACCGTTTGTACCACGCGGGCTTGATGTCGTTCATGGCTGGCGGGGATCCGAGTCGCGTTCGATTCTTGATGCCGCTGGGATGCGTTACCGAGGCCCACATTGATATGGCCTGCCAGATCATCGAAAACGTAGTCTCGGAAATGAAAGCGTAGACCTATTCAATGTTGATCGTCCGCCGAGTCCACGAGTCCGATCTGGATCCGCTTTTTGAGCTGATTCAAAAGTCGGAGTACGGATTGACGACGCTAAAGATCTCAAAAGACGAACTTGAATCACGGATTGAGAAATCGCTGTTTGCGTTTACTCAAAAATCTTCGAAACCCAGCGGTCAGCCGTACGTGTTTGTGATGGAGGATCTCAACAACGGCAAGATTGTGGGCACTTGTTCGATCTATTCGAAGATCGGTGGTTTCGAGCCGATGTATTCGTATGAAATCAAAGAGTCGGTCCACAAGTCTAACGATCTTGACCCGCCCGTTGACAACACGATGCAGGTGCTTCACTTGCGAGAAGAGCACAACGGTCCAACTGAAATTGGAAGCCTGTTTCTTTCACCAGAATACTGGGGCAACGGGCATGGCCGGCTACTGAGCCTGTCACGTTTTCTGTTCATGGCGGATTTCGGCGAACGGTTTGAAAAAGAGATTGTTGCCGAAATGCGTGGCGTTGTCGACAAAAACGGTAAGTCACCGCTCTGGACGGCACTTGGGTCGCACTTTTTCCAGATCGAATTTCCCAAAGCCGAAACGTTGACCAGTCAATCCAAGAAGTTCATCGCTGACTTGATGCCCAAGCATCCGATTTATATTCCGTTGCTACCCGAAGCAGCGCGAGAGGTGATCGGCCATGTTCATGAGAACACGCAACCTGCGTTAAACGTGCTGGTGAAGGAAGGTTTTGAGTATCGCGGTCATGTCGACATCTTCGATGGCGGTCCGACGATGCATTGCCAGATGTCGGAGATCGGTGCGATCAAGCGAAGCGTCTCCGGAACGATTGGCGCAATCGAGAAAGAAGTTGTCGGGGGGCACCAGCAGCTTGTTTCCAATGCCAAACTGGATTTTAAAACCTGCCTTGGCGATACGAAGTGGAACAATCAGGAAGTCGTGATCAATCAGGTTACGGCACTGAGACTGGGGCTCAAAGTGGGCGATAAAGTTCGCTGTGTCGATTTGCGTGGCAAAGCGGCTTAGTGGTTTTGGGTGGATGACCTTCGATTGCAAATCAAAGTTACGTAGGTTCGCTTCGCAGTCGAACCTAACACAATCTCAATTCAATGTTCATCCAAACCAAAACTTTTCATTCCAAACCGTCGCCAAACTTTTCCCATCGGACCCACGGAAGACCGAACCTCCAATGACCTAAGGAATCAACCTGATGCCGAAAAATGAACTTCAAATTGCTGGGCAGTGGATTGCTGGCCAAGGTGAATTCTTCCAGTCGACTTGTCC
The DNA here is from genome assembly GCA_964433035.1 of uncultured Pirellulaceae bacterium. Classification (GTDB taxonomy): domain Bacteria; phylum Planctomycetota; class Planctomycetia; order Pirellulales; family Pirellulaceae; genus Mariniblastus. The sequence continues at coordinate 2,895 of CAYSQZ010000095.1, forward strand.
CGTTGATGAGTCGGTCGTCTGGGAAGGCAATGCAGCCACCGGCGCACAGATCGACCAAGCGTTTGTAGCAGCTCGGCGAGCTTTTGGCCCTTGGTGGGATAAAACGTCGTCCCAGCGAATTGAAATCGCCGAGCGTTTCAGGGACATCGTGAAAGAGTCCGCCGAAGAATTGGCACTGCTGATCGCGAAAGAAACCGGCAAGCCACTATGGGAAACGAAAACTGAAGCCGGCGCCGTAGCATCGAAAGTTGACTTGTCGATCGACGCTTTCAAAAACCGGCGCGACACAACTTCATTTGAACTTTCGGGCATGCAAGCGGTCACCCGTTTCAAGCCGCATGGCGTGTGCGCCGTTCTGGGACCGTTCAACTTTCCGGCTCACTTGCCCAACGGTCATATTGTTCCGGCTTTAATTACCGGAAACACGATCGTCTTCAAGCCGAGTGAACTCACTCCGGGCGTTGGGGCGTGGATGGTCGAGAAATGGTCTGAGGCAGGTCTGCCTGATGGGGTCCTGAATCTGATTCAGGGCTCGCGGCCGGCGGGCGAGTCGATCGCCAGTCATGCCGAACTCGATGGGCTGTTTTTCACCGGCTCCAGTGCCGCGGGTAAGTCGCTTCACCAGACCTTCTCGCAACATCCGCAAAAGATCCTGGCGTTGGAGATGGGCGGAAATAATCCGCTGATCGTCCATCAAGCCGACGACCTCCAAGCTGCCGCATACTTGACGATTCTGTCTGCATTTTTTACTTCAGGCCAGCGTTGCACGTGTGCCCGGCGCTTGATCTTGCCTGACAACAACGACGCTGAGCGTTTTCTGGAAACGCTGGTAGAAATGATCCCGCGAGTCACCTACGGCTTTTTTGATGACGAGCCACAGCCGTTCATGGGTACGGTTATTTCCCAGCCAATGGGGCGGCGGATGGTTGAGTCTCAATCGAAATTGATCAGCGCCGGCGGAAGATCGATCGTCGAGCTTCAAACCCATCGTGGCTGCGATGCACTCCTTTCACCTGGCTTGATCGACGTCACCGAGGTTGCCGATCGAAGCGACGAAGAACTATTCGGACCGCTGCTCAATGTGATTCGCGTCAAAGATTTCGACGCCGCGATCACAGAAGCCAACAATACGGCTTACGGTCTCTCAGCTGGTTTGCTCAGCAGCAACGAAGACTGCTACAAAAAGTTCATCCACCAAGTTCGGGCCGGGATTGTAAACTGGAACAGACAGACGACTGGTGCCAGTGGAAAGCTTCCCTTTGGAGGATCTGGCATGAGCGGCAACCATCGCCCAAGCGCTTATTATGCGGTTGACTATTGTTCGTTCCCGGTTGCTTCGTTGGAATCCAGTAAACTTGTGATGCCCGAAAAGTTGCTGACTGGCATCAAGAATTAAACTCACCTCTGGCAACTCCGACTCCCTATTTGCTATTCCAGGATTCCAATGATCGTACTGAGCTTGTCATTTCGCATTCGGCCTGAAAATCGTGACGAAGTCATGGATACACTTGCTGCGCTTCGCAACGCAGTCCTGGCCAGTAGCCAAGGTCCCAAACTTTACCAATTCAGCATTGACTTGGAGGATGAGAACTTAGTCCATGTTTATGAAGAGTGGCACTGCGTCGAAAACCTCAAAGCACATGGGCAGAAAGAATACATGTCGCCGTTGCGGGAACTGCGCAAAGAGAAAGCCGTCGAGGTAGTTCGCTCCAGCCGTTGGCGAGCAGAAGACCTGGGTCAGTTCTAAAGCGCATCTATTACTGGCAGGTCATTTTCGCAAGTCATTTTCGCAGGTCATTTTCGCAGGTCATTTTCGCAGGT
>CAYSQZ010000095.1:4815-6833 GCA_964433035.1 uncultured Pirellulaceae bacterium
GACGCGTCGGGTTTCCATTTAATGATTTACTCGCTCCTAGTCTTCAGAAGAAAGATTCAAAAGGTGGCGGGCGATACTAACTAACCCCTGCAAAAGGGGTTCAAGACAGCGCATGAAAAAGGCAGGGGGTCTCCCTGCCTTTTGAATCAGATTGCCTACAGGCAACGGCCCGATCACTGCACGAGTTGAACGTTCTCGGCGCACGGACCTTTTTGACCTTGGGCTTCTGTGAAAGTGACTTTCTGTCCTTCACGAAGCTCGTTATAAGTAGTGCCTTCTACATTTGAAGAATGGAAAAACAAATCCTTGTTGGTTCCAACGTCGATGAATCCAAATCCTTTGTCAGTAAGTCGTTTGATCGTGCCTTCAGCCATTATAAAATCCCAAAAAAAAGTTCTGCAGAGTCTGTTGTGAAACCAAGTCCAGTAAACTGGCTACGCTGCTTATCCTAACAGAACTCTCCCTTAAAAGAGGGTGCTGCCGCGAAAAAAACAAAATATTAGAGATTCAGAAATCATTTTGCCTTGGAAATTGCCCCGTCAAATTCAACTCTGGCGGTTTGGCTAATCTTGGTGAGAGAGAATTCCCTAAAAATCAGTTGGTTTGAACCCAGAAACCAAGATTTCAAACGCGGCTGTACCGAGAGTTCTGGGTCGCCCTTGGCCAGAAATGGGTAGCGTCCTAAACTCGAAAAAGCGTCTGATAGGCTGAAATTTTAAGCGATTGGAATTAGCAAACATGTATGGGTTGCTAGTTCCGGATTTTGGAGCGACAGCCCGCTTTGCGAATTGGCTCACATAGTTTTCACTCGTATCTACTTCATCAGTAACACCAAAATTGAGTACATCTCCCCCAACTGAGAATCGAGGCTGCTGGCGGGCGATACTCCACCGCGTGGTGTTATTCTTCGTTGCTGTAATTTGCCTTTTTGTTTGGCTGTGGTGCGTAAGTTTTACTTTTTGCCTGGATGATTATTATCCCGTTTGGTTGGCGAGGGGTTTGGCATCCCTGATCGGAATTGGAATGCCAATTATGTTTTTCTGGTATCGCTCCAATATCGTGATACCACTAGCGGTCCTGGCAGTTGTGTTTTCGGCGTGTTTAGTTGGATTCAAAACAATGAAGCCATCGCACGATCGCGATTGGACTGGGGCCCAGTCGATCATGCCGTCGGCTGAGTTTTTCAAAGCAGAAAACGCAAGTTCAGTTGATGAAGACCAGCAAGCCGTTTCTCAGCAAGTTGTCGTAAGCAATATTCGGGCAACGCGATACGGCCCTAACGCTGCAGCTGGTTCGAGTCGATATAGCGACACCTACGATCTTTCCAAACTCAAATCGGTTTGGTTTGGCGTTGACCGTTTTACCGAAGTCAAGCCGTTGGCTCACACGTTTCTGAGCTTTGAATTTGAACCGGGCTCACAGAAAACGAATTTTCTTGCGTTTTCAGTTGAGACTCGCCGAGAGAAAAACGAATTGACCTATTCGCCAATTCGAGGAATTTTCAACAACTATGAAATGATTTATGTCATCGCCGATGAGCAAGATGTATTGTCGGTTCGGTCCGATGTTCGCTCACATGTTGTTCAACTTTACCCCGTTCGCGCAACTCGCCAGCAAGCCCGGGAAATGTTTGTCGATATGTTGAATCGCGCCAACGACTTACAACAGTCGCCGGAGTTTTATCACACCCTGACAAGTAATTGCACTAATAATATTGTCTACCACACCAACAAAGTTCTGGATCAGCCGATCAGCGCGTGGCAACGAGGCGTTGTGTTTCCGGGCTATTCCGATTGGCTGGCGTATCGGATGGGGATTATTGATACCGAGTTACCGTTGGATCAAGCCAGAGAGAAGTTCAGGATCGACCAACGGGTCAAAGCTTATTCTGGCGACGGCGATTTTTCGGAGTTTATCAGAGGTCGATAAAGCGACACGCCTAAGGTCGTTGAGCGATTCTAAAATTTCTTTCAAATTTGCAGACTCGCCAGTATAATCAGAGAAAACTGCATGAACCT
>CAYSQZ010000095.1:6933-16881 GCA_964433035.1 uncultured Pirellulaceae bacterium
GTTTTGAATGGATTACTGAACTCTTTCCAATCCAGGAGCGTAAAGGCGTTCGCCAGCTTTAGGGACAAAGCTAGATATTATTGTGTTACGATTCGGTACTCAACAAACCCAGAGCCTCTAATGTCCCGCAACTTCAAAACGCTGCGCCGCACGGCCAGGCGAACATTTAGGCTGGCATTTTCATTTTGCCTGCTCGTTAGCCCCCTACTTGCTTCAAACGGTTTCAACCAGGACTGCTTCGCCCAGCGTCCCAATATCATCTTGATCAACCTCGATGATGCGGATACCGAAATGTTTGAATTGCGCAATAATTCGAGTGGGCCTTACAGAAACATCAATGCGATAGCCGATGCAGGGATTACTTTCACCAACCTGCATGTAACAACTCCTTTTTGTGGTCCGTCAAGGGCATGTCTGTACCGCGCTCAATACGCCCACAACACCGGAAACAAAGTTAACAACCCAACAACTCCAAGCTCAAATGGTTTCGACGGAGGGATGACCTTCTACAACGAGCAAGGCTACTTTCAAGATGACCTCGGCACGTGGATGAAAGATGCTGGCTATCGAACCATGCTGGTAGGCAAGTATCTTCATAGCGGCTTCCTGCCTATTGTTCCGCCTGGCTGGGACGATTTTTATTCTTATCTTGGGGCTCGGTATTGGGATACCCCTCGATTTATTAATGAAGGTGCGCCCGAGGGTAAGTTTGACATTTTGCCACCGGGGCGCTACCGAACGACGGCGGAAGCCGCAGACGCAACTCGACTTATCAGGAGACATGTCCGACAAAATGAGGGCCAACCATTCTTTCTGAACCTCAACCCGTATGGCCCCCATAACCCGGATCCCAACTCCCCGGGCATGGTTAACACCAGTATGCTGAATCTGTGGCCTGGGCTTAGAATGCCCGATTCACTCGCGCTAAATGAGGAGGATATCTCAGATAAAGTTGGCTACTTCAAAGGATTACCCAGGTTTGAGCCAGAGATTATGGAACTGCTCCATGCCAGGCATCGCGAACGTGCGTTGGCATTGAAGTCCTGCGACAATATGATCGGTTCAATTCTACGAACACTGGAGCGACTGAACCTCCTGGACAACACCTACATTTTGATCACCTCGGATAATGGATTCATGAGTGGTCATCATCGCGCCACTGGAAAAGGCACACCCTATGACCGGGCAACACGAGTGCCACTGTATGTCATGGGCCCGGGAGTTCCGGCGGGCAGGAAGGCGAATCATTTGATGGCACATATTGACCTCGGCCCAACAATCGTCGATCTCGCCGGAGGTCAAGTCCCTTCCTTTGTTGACGGAATTTCGTTTAAGCAATTGTTGACGCCTACCGGAATTGACGACAACGATTCATTCAGGAATTCGGTCTTGATCGAAAATTGGCAACAATTCAACAGGTCTGGAAGGATCATTGAAGCCGCTTCGAATGCGTTAAGAACTACCAACACAATCTACACTGAATGGGCCAATGGAGATAAAGATTTTTTTGATCTTCGCTTCGATCCAGAACAGCTTAACAACGCATACTCTTTCCTGAGTCCGTCGACCCGCGAATCGTTTGCCAGCCAATTGAGGACGCTTAAAAACCCCAACCAATTATCCAAGGCCCGATTCTCGATCCCGTTCGAGGATTTCGAACTTTTGCCAGCCGGCATGGGTCTGCGAGGACTAGCCGAAGATCCCATTGGAGTAGCGCACGTGCGTTTGGCGGTCTATGACATTGAACGAGAAATGTACTGGAATGGTCAGAACTGGCAGCCCAGTTTCTTTCTACTGCGGGCTGAGCTAGAAAATCCAGGCGGACAAATTACATTCTGGAATTACAACCAGATGCCCGTCGGTGACGACGCGGCGCCGGGATTAAAAGCGGCTTGGGTTTGGTCCTACGACGAGAACTTCAGGCACGATTCCAATACCTTGGCATTCTTTGAAACCGAGTGATCGGTTTTCGGTAATGGAGAAGACAACAGTCCCCTGCGGCATACTGCGCAACAGGGGACTGTAACTTCGTTGGTCACCAGAATTCATTCAGTTATTAAAACTGCTGCTAAGAGAATCTGCTACTAAGCTTTTTTGATCGCTCGAGCCATCGCCGCGCCCATGTCTGCGGGGCTTTGAGCGACTTCGATGCCAGCCGCCTCCAGCGCGGCGATTTTCTCAGTCGCGGTACCTTTGCCGCCACTGATGATCGCACCAGCATGTCCCATTCGTTTTCCCGGAGGCGCGGTTCGACCAGCAATGAACGCGGCGACCGGCTTGGTAACGTGATCTTTGACGTATGCGGCGGCTTCTTCTTCAGCTGTTCCGCCGATTTCACCCATCATCAAAATTGACTCAGTCTCACCGTCCTCTTCGAACATTCTCAAGCAGTCAATGAACGAAGTACCAACGATTGGGTCCCCCCCAAGACCGACACAGGTTGTCTGGCCAAGCCCCAAACTTGAGGTCTGCCAAACGGCTTCGTAAGTCAGCGTGCCTGAACGGCTCATGATTCCGACTGAACCCTTCTGGTGGATGTAGCCGGGCATGATTCCAATTTTACACTCGTCAGCGGTGATCACACCGGGACAGTTTGGCCCGACCAAAACCGAGCCAGACGTTTTCGCGGCTTCGTACACGCGTACCATATCGAGAACTGGAACGCCTTCGGTTATCGCACAGATGACTTCGATTCCCGCGTCGATCGCTTCGAGGATGGCATCGGCAGCAAACGGCGGCGGCACAAAAATCATCGAAGCATTAGCGCCTGTTTGTTCTTTGGCGTCAGCAACCGTGTCGAAGACCGGCAGTCCGGCGACCTCCTGGCCACCTTTGCCCGGCGTAACGCCACCCACCATTTTTGTGCCATATTCAAGACACCCTCGGGTGTGGAACTCGCCCACTTTTCCAGTGATGCCTTGGCAGATCACTTTGGTATCTTTGTTGATCAGAATGCTCATTGAATTTCCGGATTCTATTTTTGTAAGGTTATGATTGGATCGTATGAAGTTTCAATTTGGCTGTTGATCAAGCGAAGAAAATTCAGGTCAGCTTGATCAAGCCATCATGGACAGAAATCGGTGACGGGCTTATCCCAACGTCGCAACGACTTTCTCGGCAGCGTCGCCAAGGTCCGTTGCAGTAATCAGATCGACATCCGAATCTTCAAGAATTTTGCGACCGCCTTCGACTTCGGTGCCTTCGAGCCGAACGACAAGTGGGACTTCGAAACCCACCGATTTTGCCGCAACAACGATTGCTTCTGCGATAGTCGTGCATTTCATAATGCCGCCAAAAATGTTCACCAGAACGGCTTTTACATTTTTATCGGAGAGAATGATTCGAAACGCTTCGGTGACCTGCTCGGCGTTAGCACCGCCACCAACGTCGAGGAAGTTCGCAGGTTGGCCACCATGAAGCTTGATAATGTCCATCGTGCTCATCGCCAAGCCGGCTCCATTAACCAGGCAGCCGATGTTGCCCTCGAGTTTGACATAGCTCAAACCAGCGTTGGAAGCACGGACTTCGGATTCTTCTTCTTCGCTGAGGTCCCGCATTTCCTCCCAATCTTTGTGGCGAAACGCCGCGTTGGAATCGAAATTGATTTTTGCATCTAATGCAACCAGCTCGCCGTCGCCTGTCACGACAAGCGGATTAATCTCCAACAAGCTGCAATCGGTATCGACGTACATGCGGCAGAGCGACTTCATAAATTTGTCGGCTGCTCGGACAGATTTGCCTTCGATGCCCAGAAGCTTGCAGAGCTTACGAACTTGATAGCTCTCGATTCCTTGAGCTGGATCAAAATGTTCTTTGAAGATTTTCTCGGGGGTCTCGTGAGCGACCTTCTCAATCTCAACGCCACCCTCTTGTGAGCACATCAAGACTGGTTTCATTTCTGCACGATCAAGGACGATGCCGAGATAGAGCTCACGATCAATATCACAACCGGCTTCGACGATAACCTGATTGACTGTTTTGCCTTCAGCCCCGGTTTGAATTGTGACAAGACGATTGCCCAACATATTCTGGGCAGCCTGTTTGGCTTCATCACCCGATTTGACTAGTTGGACACCATGTTGGTCGGCATTTTCAATAAACGTTCCCTTGCCTCGTCCACCGGCATGGATCTGGGATTTGACCACAGCGATCTTGCCCCCTAGTTCTTCGTAGGCGGCTTGAGCCTCTTCAGGCGTTTTGGCGACTCTATTTTCAAGGACTTTGACGCCAAACTTACTGAATAGCTGCTTGCCCTGGTACTCGTGAATTTTCATTTGTTTGCGTTGGATTGAATGGAATTGTGCCGTTGCCAAGCAATGGCAGCAAGGGATTATAAGAAACCAAGATTTTAACGGTCAACAGGACGGCTCGTTTAGATGGGAGGCGAATTTGCGGGCAAGTAATTCTAAACGTCATTTTAATCCGCAAATCTATAACAGTTGTCTTCCCGTTGATTACGCTCCGGCAATTTGCCCGATGACTCTTTAGGCCGGGAATATCAAACTTTCTGCATCAGATGGCTATGGGTCACCTCACAAACAATCATGAAGGAAGTTTCGATTTCCCATCTGGACAGGCAAGCTCAGCCAAACCTCCAGTTGGCAGGGCTCCATTGCCGACTTCCGATGATTCGCACTTTGAGATTATTTCTCAAGCCAAACGAGATCGGATCAAAGCTGAGGAACTGATCGCCTCCTTGACTGAGACCAGGGATGAGGACACTTCCTATATCTCCCTGGCCAACGACGAGGGCGACGACCAAATGCGACCCGGAGATTTTGCGGCAGCTGATCCGTATGTCAACACAAACGAGAACAATGACGGCGAATTAATTTTCGCGGATACAAAATATAGTAACCAACCAATGGAAAAGAATAAGGCAGGATCGGGGATGTCAGGAACAGTTGATAGCACTCAAGATGCGGGCAACACACCTGTTGCGGGCAACACACCTATTGCGGGCGCTCGTCCGGGCCCCAGCAACACTCAACCACCGCAGCGTTCACTCGGCCAGAACAATCCCAGCGCTTCAACAAACTTGAGCACACCACAAAGAGGCAACCCCGAACATGCAGCCGAGCAAGGGGTCAGGACTGTCGAACAAATCCTATCCAGTATCCCAGGTTATGAAACCGAAATCGAAACTGAAACCGATTCTGCTGCGATCTCAAAACCTACTGTTGAAGTGACTCAGGCATCCAACCCAACCAAAGCTAGCGCAAGCGCACCCAGCGAACCCAGCGCGTCCACAACCGCTACCCCAACGATCCAGACACCAGAGTCATTTGGCGTGCAAGGTGCTGATCCCACACAAGAGGGCGCAAGCCAATCCCTGGCTCAGCCTTGCACTTCTCCATTGAATTGCGATGGTGAGGCTTTGGTTCCCGTTTCCTGGTTTAATCAAACAGAAGAATCTTTGGCTAGCGACTTGGGGATTGAAACCGTCGAAGCTGGTAACCCAAGCGACTCAACTGGTGTCAATTTTGTATCGACATCGGTTGATCCATTAACCGGAGAAGAGCAGTTTGACGTTCGCGACTTTAGTGAAATGGCAGACGCAAAACTTGAGTCGATTCCAAATGCCTTTAGAGACGGCGACGAATCAGTAATTGAACCGACTCCTAATGCTGCCGTAGCAACTGCGGCAATAGCGACTACCGGTCCAACTTCAACAGACAATCCTGAACAAGAAAGAATTCTACGACCTGAGCCCCAAACGGGCGCAGCGCCAAAGGCTACTCCTGAATTCTCCAGTGCAACTAGCGATTCTGTTTCGACCGCTGATCTATCAAAGCTCGGTGCCGATCAGGCTCCAGCGGCCAGCACTGCTGGCGGCACAGCCAATCTCCGATCTGAACCAACGGGCAACGGCAGTAAAGATACGCCGTCCCGTGTCACCACCGTGACGCCGGTTAGCTCACCGCTTTCTTCCTCGGCCAGCGCCTCGGGAGCTGGTTTGGCAGCTGCGGGAGCCGCCGGAGCAGGGTTGTTAGCGTCCAGCTTGGCTTCCGGATCAAGTTCGGAAAGCTCGGTTGGCGACGGCGAAAATCAGCCAGCCCAGACCGACGCGGAAACTGCCGTAATGCCAAAAAGTAAAACCAGTGCCAATCCGCTTTCCAAGAAAGCCCCGCCAGCGCCTGCAATAGGTGACGATGAAATCGCTGCCGCCTTGGAGAAATGTGACGAAGACACCAAGCCGGCTCCTCAACCCGGTGTTCCTACTGAATTCGCCGAAGAGACTTTCGGGGAATCAGCGCCTACAGTTACTATTAAACCTCAAGCAGAAGCGGGCCAGCAGACCGCAACAGAACCTACAACTGAAACTCGAGCTGAAGTGGTGGAGCAGCAGACCGCGACTGAACCTCGAGCTGAAGTGGTGGCGCAGCAGACCGCAACTGAACCTCAAGCCGAAGTGCCCCCGCAGACCGCAACTGAACCCGATGACACGACGTTCCTGGTTGACGAAGGTGATGTGGTTCGGATTGACGGCAATGATGGGTTCGACTTCATTGACTTAACATGCTTCGCTCGAAGCACCGCAGACGTCAGGCATGATCGGATCATTGTTGACGACGGAGACAATCCGAAGTTTGAAGTTCATTACAAGAACATTCCACACGCCTTGTTCGCTGATGGAATCACAGTGGAACTGCCGCCGCAAGTTGGTTTAACCAGCTAGACACTGTTTGTTAAATGTGAGCGGCATGGCGCTAACCACCGGTTGGTTGCGTGTTTATCGGCGAATTGCGCCTTGCCGCTCAGTCCAATATGAAATTGCCAAACAGTGCCTAGTGTTTTGTCTCGAAAAGTGGCATAGGCTCGATGCTCAATCGGGTAGCTGGATCCTTGTTACGCACTTGTTACATTGCGACGTTGGACGATTTTCCTATGTGATATAGAATCAGAACAGATATCTGGTTCGGATCAAATGCAGGGAGTTTCGGATGCGTGCAGCAACGGCATTGATGGTTTCGTTTTTGACGAGTGGCTTGATGGTCTTGGCTCCCGAAAGTGCTTGGGGACTTGGCCCGATTCCCAAGCAGGTCAAAGCAAAGCAAATGCCGCCTTCTGCGAGCAGTCATCAGTCTGGAAGTTTTACTGAGTCAGAAAGACCGGATTTCAATGACAACAACCTCCCACCAACCAACTCGTTAAACCCCACCGCTCGACCTCCTTTGTTGTTTCCAACTTCGGATAATGGAACTCAGTTACCGGCTAGCCCAATCTGGCGACCGACTTTTTCAGATCAAAGTTCATCGGCTCCTGCCCGCCAATCAACTCAAAAAACGTCGCCGCACGGCCCAGTGCCGCTCCGTCCAGTACAAGGTTCGCCGCCGCTGAGGCCACAGTTTCCCCAATTCAAAGGCACCGGCAGCTTCGGAAACGCCAAGTGGTCGGCTCCATTGCTTAAGGCGCAAGAAGACACTTTCGGTGCTGTGCCAGAGCGAACCAATTCAGCGAAAACGGCCGATGAGCTTTTGGAGCAACTCGCCAAAGGCCAGCACCACTGGTACGTCAACCCAGAGTTGCCAACAGACGAGATTGGAAAAGCAGTCGAAGCCCTGCGAAGCCGTTTTCCAATTAGTTCGGTGCGCGAACGTTTGCATTTTCAAGCCAAGCACCCCAAGGCTTTCGAACCCAAAGAGCAACAGTGGTACCGTGAACGATACGCAAGTGCCCTCCAGCTGCTTCACTCAGAAAACGTTGAAGACTTTATTCAAAGCGAGGGGCAAGGCCTTGGTCGCATTACCCCGATTTCCCCCAACGACCTCTTCGACCGCCAACGCTCCATAGATTCCATCGCAAGTGTGCCGGTTGACTCCGATTTGTTGTCCGAGAAACCGCTGGCTCTTAATAGAGAGACAAAGACTCGAAACGCCAGAATGGGAGGTGAGGTTCCGGACTATGGTTTCGTCAACAAGCTCTCTCCTAATGGAATGCCCAAAGAGCAACTTCTGGCTTGGTTTAACACCAATACAGCTCGGTCATTTGCCGACCGTGTCGGGTTCGTTAGAAACGTAGATGAGGTGGCCGGTTTTGAATCACATCGGGTCAACCTTACTTACGATCCGGGACACAAAGGCGTGCTCCTCAATCGTCCACCGCCTGCTCTGCCTGGTGATAAAGCAATGAAAGCGCCGGTTAACTGGAAGTTGAATCGAATCCAACTGGTTAGCCTTTTACTTCACGAAGATCCCAGTGTTTATGTAACTGATAAATTGCCTGACATGGAGTCGCTCAGTGGCGAAGACGCTCCGACACGTAAGCTGGATCCTTTTGAGTCAGAGGGTTTGGCTAAACTGAAGTCGGGCCAAGAGATTCACGTCCACGCTTCTTTGAACCGAATCAAGATGCTTGGAGCGATTCGAGCCGGGGAAAAATGTCTGCAGTGTCACAGTGTCGAAAAAGACGCAATGCTAGGAGCGTTCTCTTATGAGTTTTTGCGTGATCCGCGTTTGACCGACTAGTCCACTGTCTGACAAATTCATATTGGACTCAGCGGCAAGGCGATCGATAGCCGCCCGCCGATAAACACGCAACGAACCGGCGGCTAGCGCCTGCAGCTCACATTTAACAAACAGTGTTTGATTGGACTCTGGTTTGATTGGACTCTGACTAGAAACTAGAATTCACGTGCTGGTTAAGCCATAGACTGCCAAGGTTCTTTTACGCCAACGGCGTTGGATCATCAGCCCAAGGTTCTTGAACCTTGGGACAACAAGCACATCGCGCACACAATCCCAACGGGATTGAATCGGTCCCTACCTGTGACGAAACCCCGTTGGGGTTTGGATGGTGGGTGGATTACACCCGTCCCAGGGTTCGAGAACCCCTGGGCTATTGATTAAACCCCGTTGGGGTTTGGCCGTCGCCGCAGCTCGAACACGTGGTCATAGTCGAACTGGGCGCAGCCTACCCGCCTTTGGCGCCGCGGTTGTCATTTTTCAAATGCCAGGAGCAATCCTGTAAATGGTAACCCGACGCGTCAGCGAGGGCGGATTCAGTTGCCGCTTCTACCTCGCTTACGCGCTTACGCGTCGGGTTACCTTTATCAGTGCGCCTACCGACGCACTGGTCAACGGTGAGAATCATTCCATACGTTTGGTAAAATCACACTCGACGCGTCAGCGAGGAGCCTCGGTGATCCCCATTTTTCTGGCTTACGCTTCGGCTTACCAATAAAATCTCAGCCTCTGCTCCCGGACGAAACCAACAACAATTTTCGGCTAAAATCTCTGAATCAATTTGCCTTGCCCGCATACAATCTAGAATAGGCTCATATACTTGGTCGTAATCAACATGTAATTTTCATCAGAGGTAAATTGGAAATGCGATATTTGATCGGGGCAACTTTAACTGCTCTTTTTTTAACAATGACGATCCAAGTGGATGCTCAAACCGTGGAGTTTAACTTCCGCTCTACTGAAGGCAATGGAGTGGCTGGAGCCAGTCTTGCTGAGTCCAATTTTGACCCGAGCTTTGCAGGCGACACCATTAACATTGATGGACTCGTCGTAACAGTTGTCGATGTCACCGCTCCAGAGTATGACGTAACCGGCGATCTACCGGTGGTAACTGGTAATACACTTAGTTCAGCTGCCGGTGATGCTGTCAACACCAACATTGCTGGCCAAGACGCGCTTGGTATCAATAACCCTTCTATCAATAACGGCACTTTTGACCTGATTGGTGATAGCAATGAAAGTAACGACTTTAATCCTGGAGAAACGGTTACGATCACTTTTGACCATGACGTGGTGTTTACTGCCATCGAGTTGGAGTCAGTGGGTCTTGTAGACATTTTTAACGTATTGGTTGACGGAGAAGCCATTTTGGAAACCATGGGCGACGATGATTTCATCGATGACCTTGGGGATCTTGCAGGTCTTACCATCCCGGCCGGTACTGAGATCACATTCGAAGTTGATGGAGTACTGGAAACCGCTA
>CAYSQZ010000096.1:0-1343 GCA_964433035.1 uncultured Pirellulaceae bacterium
GCTATTTGGCTGAAAAATCTTGAGGTTAAAACGCGGCGCAACTGTTATACGACTGTCAGCTCAAAGCAATCCGAAAATGAGCATGGTACGCTATGAGGCTGTTGTTTTTCGGAAACATGGCCCAACAATACCAGCCATTTTGGCGCTAGCCACGGATGAACAGCCACACCACGTTTTATGGGATAGGCTCTAAGTCTCGAAATGCCTTAGATTGTGAAAAATTCGCCAAAGAAAACTGGGGCGATAGCGAATAAGAAACGTAACGAAATCTATAGGAGCGTTCGATGAGCCTTTTTTCAAACTTCCAATTTTCTGATCTGACTAGCGGTTACCTGAAAAGAATTTTGCTGCCGTTTTTTGCCGCTGCGTTGCTTCAGTTATCGGGATGCGGAGATCATGTTGTTGAGTCGGTCGAGATAACGTCTTCAACTGGTGAACTGGCGACCGACGATGGATTGGATTCGCTTAAATTGGAACCGCTTGAATTCGATTCGCATGAAAAACGGCTTGATACGGAAACAGAGTCACACGCCTACACACCTGTCGCTTTACAGGAAGCCGTTGGAAGTGATCAGGCTCAAGCACCGTCTTCGGACAGTGCACTGAAGAAGGCTGGTGACCTTTTCGAGCGAGCCAAGGATACGACCGGTGAAACCGCCATGGGAGCGAAGGATTGGGTGCAAGACAAAATCGGCAACGCAGCAGAAGCATCGTCCTCGGCTGCACAGAAAGCCGGCGATCTTTTGAAACAAGCCAAGGATGCGACGGGCGAGACTGCAATGGGGGCCAAAGATTGGATGCAAGACAAGATCGGTGGGGCAACCGATGCGTCAACCGCCGCCGCTCAGGATACGCTCAAATGGGCGACCGAGACTTTTGAGTCTCTCAAGTCACAGGGGCTAACGACGGCAAACAACACCAGCGAATGGCTCAGCCAGGACTGGAAGAACATGGAGTCGTGGGAGTATAAAATTCACTCTTTCGATGACGCGAGCGACAAGCAAAAAAGCGACGAGTTGAACTCGCTCGGAAAACAAGGCTGGGAGTGTTACCACGTTAGCGACATTGGTACGATTCAGAAGTTCTACCTGAAAAAACGCAAAGAGAGTTTCCTGCGGCACTTGCCATTCAAGGACTTCATCAAACTCGTGCCTCTGATGCAACAAGCCACGCGATGATTTTTCCTGTTCACCCTATGCTCAATGCCGATCACCAAGTCCTGATTGCTTTCGATACTTTGGAGTACCTTTAGATCAAAACAGGTTCTCCAATTTTCGAAAGGCATTGCAAAGTTCTTTTGAGGCTTTACCAGATTGGTTCTGTGGCTAACGTCATGCCATCAT
>CAYSQZ010000096.1:1443-12533 GCA_964433035.1 uncultured Pirellulaceae bacterium
TCACCGGTCATTTTTTTCTCGCCAGCCATCTCCTTATCTGACATCTCTTCTTTGGCCATCATCTCTTTCTTCGCGGCCAAAGCAGCGGTGTATGCCTGTTGCTGCTCTTGGTCAAAGGTCTGGACTACCGAGGTTCTGATGGCTTCCTTGATGCTTTCTTTGGATTGATTCATTTCCATTACGGTATCCTGAACGTCTTTTGGTAGCCCGATCATTTCCATACTGATGCTCATCGCATCCATTTCGTTGTTGCCTTTTTTCTTCGCGTCTCGAAATGCTCTTTGTAGTTTCTTGACACTTTTGGAGGGAATCGTATCGGCAATCTTCGTGTCAATTTGAGTGATCATCGAATACTTTGCGTCAACCATTTGGGCCAACGTTTGCTTTTGATCCTTGGTAAGCCGTACCGATTCAAAATCTTTACGGGTCATCTGACTTACAAGCTTCTCTTTGGCACGAAGAGCCTCACGGTCTGCTTTGCTGTAAGCAGTCCTGGATGACGATCCGGCTGCTGATCGAGAGGATGAACCAGAGCTCTTGGATCCGCTTTGAGCGAAAGCTCCACCAGTAAACAGGAAGCAGAGGGCGACAGACAGAATCAGTTTTTTATTCATGGCTTTACAATGGAAAAATGGGGGACGATTGTCACAATCTCAACACCAACAGAGATTAACGCCCGTGAGACGATTTTTCTATGCAAAACCTTACGGCGAAATGGCGAAATGGCGAATTTCAATATGTTGTGTAACAGAGATCACTGCTTGGGGAGATCACTACTTGGAAAACTCAAGCCGGCCCACGAGGCCAGATTTCAACTCACCATTGGGATTCTCGATTTCCGCCCAGATTGTGTAAGTCTGGCGGACCGGGTCGATTTCTGGGCTTACGAATGTGATCTTGGCGGGAAAAGATTCTTCCTGATCGCCCTTTTGGATTTTGAAAACGGCGGTTTCAGGAATCTGTTCCGGGTCGAGTTTATTCAGGCGACCAGCGCAAACAACTCTCAGTCGCTTCAAATTAAGGATTCGGGCAATCGGCTGCCCCGAGTTAACGAATTCGCCAGGCGTGTTGAATATTTCTACGATCGTACCACCGATCTTCGATTTGATCGTCCGGTTTTCAAGCCGCAACGCGGCGATCTGCAATCTGTCTTTCTGCAACGAAGCCGTCAGCTCATTGATTTTTCGTTGCTGTTGAGCTTGAACACCTGAAAGTCTGGTTCGCTCACTCTCCAGTCTTAGACGTTCTAATTCTGTTTTTGAAACCGACTTGGCAAATTGCTTTCGGGCAGCTTCAGAACGTTGAAAGACCTTTTGATTGACCGCGTAAGAGATTCTTGCAAACTCCAGATCAGTTTCGTTTTTAGCCTGTTCGTTGGCAGCAGCAAATTCGTTAGTCGCAGCATTGACCTCGGCTTGGAACAGTTTGCGATCAAGGATGGCGATGGTATCTCCGGCTTCAATGGTGTCGCCGACTGCAACACAGATCTTTTCCACAATACCTGGATCTCGCGTCGCCAACCTGAGTCTCTCAATTGGATTGAGCACTCCTTGAAGCTTGACAACTTCTTTAGCTTTAGCTTTAGCTTCCTGACTAACGCTTTCGTCATTGTCGGGACCTGGCCGGTCCGAAGCGGTCTGGCCGGTCACCAAAGAAGAAGCGATGAGTAAACAGAGCGCGAAGCAGATCACGCAAACAAACTTGGCCAAACGAAAAATGCTCATGTCGATCTCAACCTTAGAAGACTCAAACGCAACACAAACGAGCGTTGCCATGAGTTCAAGCATAATCGAAGTTCTTGCGTTTCGGAACGATCCTTTGGCTTCAGTAAGAGGACGCCCACGTCGTTGGGCGTTGCGAGAATTTCTGTGCTCGTGTTGTTAGGTTTTTAACGGTCGCAAGGCTCGGTGTTCCGGACATGAAATTTCCGGCTCAGGCTGCCTTCAACGGCAGTGATCACCAGGAACGCCCCAGCCAAGTGGATTGTCACAACGCTTGAGCCTTCCCTTGGCGATATCGAGTGGCAGCAGAATACCTGATTTGAAAAACTCGAATCCGGAGATAACCGGCTGGAGCCCGGGGTGTCTGGAAATCCCGTGCCGCTCAAGCAACGGTTCCTCAAAAAACAGGTTCCGGTAGTAGTCGTTGGGGGCAGTCCACTGATAGTTTTTGTTGACCCTTTCCTCAGCGAGTGAGTTCTTGGATACGCTCGGAGGCTGCTTAAGCTGAGGGGTTGGGAGTGAAGCGTTCAACGATAATCTAATTTGGCTGATCGGTCGCTGAACCAAATCCTCAACTGAACCCGGGGTCGAATCCTGAGCTTGGCCTGTTGAATCGCCATCCAATGATTCGATCGAATCATTCTCCAAGCGGCCCTCGATTTGGGATAAAACTGAAGCAGAGAATTCATCTGGCTCGTCATCCAGCGCCCCACCTGCATCGTGGTTTGCCGGTTCGAATTTTTCCAGCACTTCAGGCACTGAATCTTCGCATTTTTCTTGCCCAATAGCCACGTTGCTCAAGCTACCGATACCCAGAAGGACACCGGCGATCAAGGCGAAGTTCAAATATTGCGGTTTGCCGATGGACTGAAATAGCATTTTGGTTCCACTTGAAAGAAATGAAGTTGTGGTGGATTTTCGATTTCTTCGTCTACAACCTTATCGGAGACTTTTACGTCTGGCGCTAATGTCAGGGCCAATTTTTTGACAGTCACGATAAGTTGCTGTTGGTTCCTCCAGATTTATCCTCCGCTCCTCCGCGTTTAAACACATTTTTTTGCCTTAAACGCTCCACAGTTTGAGACCACACATGTATTGGGTAGTTAAACTTTTCCGGTTGAAGCGATTGTTCAGAAAGTCCGGGTAAATCGAGTTGTTGGGGTCCTACCTCGGATAACGAATGAAGTTACGCTAACGAATATCAGCGTCGATACCGTTGCAAGGAAAGCAACGGTAATTCGGAAACGGACGATGATTCACCGACGTAAACTTTATCAAGTTCGAATCCTTGTCGCCGCAATGGTCTGGTTGACGATGTTTGTCGGATGCCGAGCAACGAATCAACCTGAGTTTGAAGTCTCGCTGGACCCAAGTATTTCTAACCTCTCCTATGTCGATGGAAGAACATCTGAAGGAGACTTTGAAGGGCCCGGTCAACGGCATCCAAACGTCACCCGGGAGAGACATCGCCGGGAGTTTCTGCTTCCGCCGTTGACGTCAGCCGACAGCTTGCCACCATTGATTACCTCTTCGGTGGATGAAGTCGTTTTTATGGCTTTGGCCAACTCGAAAATTCTCCGTTCGCTCAACGCCCAAGTCCTCAATAACCCTGCCGGAGCAACGGGCGTGTTTGATCCGGCGATTCAGGCGACTGATCCATTAATTGGAATCGAAGCTGCCCTGGCCCAGTTTGACGCGACTGCTTCTGCCTCATTGCTGCACGCCAACAACGACGACGTTTTTAACAATTCGATTCTAGGCGGTGGAGCGACTGAAATCGTTCAAGACCTTACCACCGCGAATTTTTCTCTTCAGAAAACTGCTGCCACGGGAACACAGTACACCTTCCAAGGCAATCTTGTCTACGATTCCAACGACAACCCGTCCAGTATTTTTCCGAGCTCCTATCGAGGTTTTTGGGAGGCGACCGCTCGCCATCCTCTGTTGCAGGGCAGCGGGACGGACTTTAATCGGATCGTTGGCCCCAACGCAACTTTGGGCTCGCGTCTTAACAGCGGCGTTTTAATAAGTCGAATCAACAACGACATCTCGATCGCTCAGTTCGAGCAAGGCGTCCGTCAATTCGTCAACGAGACGGTCAATGCTTACTGGGAACTCTACTTCGCTTATCGAAACTTCGAATCTGCAAAAAGCGCCCGCGATTCTGCTCTGGAAACCTGGAACACAGTCAAAGCCAGATTTGACAACGATATTTCAGGGGGAGAAGCCCACCAGGAAAGCCAAGCTCGCGAGCAGTACTTTCTTTTCCAGCAGCAACTTGTTGCGGCACTCAATGGCGATGCTCGCGCCGGAGTCTCAGGCGTGCTTCAAGCCGAAGCCGATCTGAGGCGCTTGATAGGCCTGCCCCAAAACGATGGACGGTTGATTTGCCCCAGCGAACTGCCGGGGTCGGTTGGCACTGTTTACGACTGGGATTCCCTGCTCAATATTGCCTTGGACCAAAGAGTAGAGATCCGGCAACAGTTGTGGCAAGTCAGGCGGCGAGAACTCGAGTTGTTAGCGTCTCGCAATTTTCTCTTGCCAAGGCTCGACGCGATCGCCACGTTTCGCAACAACGGCTTTGGTGATGATATTATTGGCGGCGGCGGTCGGTTCAGCAGCGTTTTTTCTGATTCAGTGTCCGGTGATCACAACGAGTGGGAGTTTGGCCTTCAGCTCAATGTGCCGCTTGGTTTCCGTCAGGCTTCAGCTGGCGTCAGGAATAGTGAGTTGCAGTTGTATCGTGAGCGGTCCATTCTGCGAGAGCAGGAGGAACAGGTGATCCACGATCTGGGATCTGCGGTTCGTGAGACACAGCAGTATGAGACTTCGGTGAACTTTGCTTACAATCGGCTTGATGCGGCCATGGACACCGTCAGCTCTCGCCAAGCCGCCTACGACGCCGACGCGGTTCCGCTTGATTCGCTGCTCGAATCCCAACGGCGGCTCGTCGATGCCCGAACCGCATACTATCGGGAGCAAGTCAATTTGCAACTTGCGACCGAGTCAGTACAACGCGAGTCTGGCCAGCTTTTAGCTCGCCATTCAATCAATCTCGAACAGGCCGACTCGGCCAATCTGGCAAGCGTTTCAATCGCGGGGCGCCAATCCAAAGTCCATTCGGCCGTCCAAGATATCGACTATCGCGCAAATTGAGTTAGAATCGTCGCTCCACCTAATGGGTTTCGACTTCTATTTTAACTTGGCGACGATTGATGCTCTTTAACAAATTTGTGTTTGGCGAATTCGATAAAACGTTTTTGGCGGTTATGGTCGCGGTTGGCGGGCTGGTTACGTTGAAAACGGTCGAGGCTCAAGTGGTTGTTCAGCCGCAGATTATTGTTGAGCCACAAAGCAACGGTCAGCAAACGCAACCCCCGATTTATAGTTTGCCTGGTGATCCGCAAACGATCGTCCAGCCTGTCGTGCAGGCCACGCCTCAAAACGGTGGGCTGACGGTCGAATCGATTTACGATTCGAAAAAATTCACTCCGTCCAAATTTGATCCTAAGTGGGAAAAGACTGGCGCCAAGTTTGTTCAGTCCAAACCTTCAAAAGAGATCGAAGGCGGATCGGACTTGATCGCAATCGATCCTTTGACTGATAAGCAGACAACGTTGCTCTCGGCCGCCCAGATGATTCCGTCTGGCGAAACAAAATCGTTAAAGGTGGCCGACCATCAGTGGGCCAACGACCGCGAATTGGCTTTGATTTTTACTAACACCCGCAAAGTCTGGAGACACCATTCCCGGGGCGACTATTGGCTGCTCAACCGTACCAATGGATCGCTTCGGCAAGTCGGCAAGCAACATCCCGAATCAAGTTTGATGTTTGCCAAGTTTTCTCCCAGCGGTGAAAAAATCGCTTATGTTTCCCAAGGCGATGTATTTGTCGAGGATATCGCGTCGGGAGAAACGAAGCAGCTTACGCAGAAGCGTACTCCTGAAATTATCAACGGGACCTCGGACTGGGTTTACGAAGAGGAGTTTGATCTCAAGGACTGCATTCGCTGGAGTCCTGACAGTAAGCGGATTGCGTTTTGGGAGTTTGATACTTCAGAAGTAGCCGAATTTATGATGATCAATAACACGCATTCGTTTTATCCAAAGCTAACCAGGTTTAAGCATACCAAGCCAGGAAAGACCAACTCGGCAGTTCGAATTGGCGTGGTCGATCTCGAGGGTGTCGAAACGAAATGGATTCAAGTCAACGGTGACCCTCGGGAAAACTATCTCGCCCGAGCTCGCTGGACAGGCGACAATCAGCTGATGTTGCAATATCTCAATCGCCAGCAGAACCGGAATTCTGTTTTGTTGGCCGACGCGACGAACGGCCAAACGAAAGAACTATTTGCTGATACCGATTCTGCGTGGCTCGAGACTAATGACACGATCATCGATGTTGACGGCGGAAAGCGATTCACCTGGATCAGCGAAAAAGACGGTTGGCGGCACGTCTACTTGATTGACTCCCAAACCGGAGCGATGCAGTTGGTAACGCCTGGCGATTACGATGTAATTGAATTGCTTCGCGTTACCGATGATTCGATTTACTTTATTGCTTCTCCTGAAAAACCGACCGAGCGATACCTTTACAGAGTTCCAGTAACTGGTGGTTCGGCCCAGCGGCTTACACCAGCCAAGTACGAGGGCTGGAATAAGTACAGCGTCTCTGCAGATGGTTCGGTCGCGGTCCATTCTGTTTCCAGTTTCGGTCAGCCGCCGTTCGTTCAGACGGTCAAGCTTCCTTCACATCAATCGATTCGCAAGATCACCGATAATTCTAAAGTTCGAAATGCCCTGGCCGAACTTCCAAACGTAGATACCAGATTTTTTCAGGTTCAGGTTGAGGGGCAATCGTTAGATACTTATGTCATGAAGCCGTTAAACTTCGATCCGTCGAAGAAGTATCCGATCATTGTTCATGTATATGGTGAGCCGTGGGGCACCACAGTTACAAATAATTGGGGCGGAGGTAACTATCTATTTCATCGAATGCTCTGCGAAAAAGGCTACGCCGTTTGCAGCATCGATAATCGAGGGACCAAGGTTCCTCGAGGGGCCAAATTTCGAAAATCTATCTACCGTCAGATTGGAATTCTGGCGGCGGCCGATCAAGCGGCTGCGGTCCTGGGGATTGCGAACCATTTTCCTTGGGTCGATCGCGAGCGAATTGGAATCTGGGGCTGGAGCGGCGGCGGATCAATGACGCTTAACGCGTTGTTCAAGTACCCCGATATTTACAAAACAGGTATTTCGATTGCTGCGGTGCCGGACATGAGGTACTACGATTCCATTTATCAAGAACGGTACATGGACACACCACAGAACAATCCCCAAGGGTACCGAGACGGGTCGCCAATCAACTCAGCGAAATTCCTCAAAGGGAATCTGCTGATCATTCATGGAACCGGTGACGACAATTGTCACTATCAGACGTTTGAGTTGCTCGTCAACGAGTTGATCAAACACGACAAACCGTTCACGATGATGTCTTATCCGAATCGGTCGCATTCAATCAACGAAGGTACCAACACGACGGTTCATTTGCGCAAGTTGATGACCAATTACTTTTTGGAGAATCTGCCAGCTGGCCCGAAGTAGGTTCAATCGGCGAAGTAAGTTCAAACGTCGTGGCATTTGTATATTGATGGCGCGACGCTTTGGGCTTCGGCTTCTTCGGCACGGCCTTGCCGGAAACCCAAAGGGGTTTAATCAACAGCCCAAGGTTCAAGAACCTTGGGCTATTGACCTAACGCCGTTGGCGTAAAGAGCGAAGGTTTTCTGGCGTGCAATCCTTGAACATGCGTCAAGCGCCGGCAAGAATCTGAAGTTCAAAACTCACTACAGCTAATCTAGCCGGCCATCTTCAGACCAACTTTACCTTTACCACCCAACCCGAGGACTTTGGCAAGGCAATCAACAACGTAACGTTGCTCTTGCTCTGTCAATTCGGGAAAGATTGGGATGCTTAGAACTTCGGCAGCGGCTTTTTCTGTCTCAGGCAGGCTTGCCGGATCGCAATTCAAGTTTGCAAAACACTCCTGCTGATGCAGCGGAACAGGATAGTAAACCTCACTGCCGACATTCAGATCGGCTAATTGTTGACGTATCTCGTCTCTGCGTCCGTTGGGAACTCGAATCGTAAATTGATTCCACACGTGACCACAAGCCATTGAACACGCAGGCAAACTCACCATCGACTGCAATCCGGCCTCCAGCAGCAACTTCCGATACTGAACCGCGTTCTTTTGGCGACGAGTTGTATAGTCGGCCAGATGGTCCATTTTCTTGCAAAGCACTGCCGCCTGGATCGCGTCGAGCCGACTGTTGATCCCGATGGCTTGATGGTAGTACCGAGGCCGCATCCCATGATTGGCCAGCAGGCGCAAGCGATCGGCCATTTCGGGATCGTTGGAAGTTAACATTCCGCCATCGCCGAAACCACCAAGATTTTTAGTCGGGTAAAAGCTGAAGCAACCAACGTCGCCCATACTGCCGGCAGCTCGACCGTTGTAAGTCGCACCGATGGATTGAGCGCAATCTTCGATGACCCGCAAGTTGTGTCGTTGGGCGATCTCAAGGATCGGGTCCATGTCACAGCACTGCCCAAACAGGTGGACAGGAATGATTGCCTTGGTCTTGGGCGTGATCAATCGTTCGAGCTTGGTGACATCGAGATTGAATGTGTCCCGCTCGATATCAACGAAAACCGGGACGCCGCCCAGTCGGCTGATCGCGCTGGCAGTCGCAAAGAACGTAAAGCTGGGACAAATAACTTCGTCGCCTGGCTCATTTCCGATCGCCATTAAAGCCAACAGGATCGCGTCACTGCCTGACGCACAGCCGACCCCAAACTTGGCCTGTGAAACCTTGGCTACCGCAGCTTCCAGTTGGGCAACATAAGGGCCGCCAATAAACCTGCCGCAGTCGATGATTTCCGAGATTGCTTCCATAATCTCGGATTTTAGAGGCGTATTTCCCCGTCCAACGTCGAGAAGCGGGGTTGAGGTAGTCTGAGTGTTCTGGTCGCCAGTCGTAGTGGCATTCGTGGTTGCACGAAAGTCTTCGATCTTCATAAACCCTTCCTTGGGTTAAAGAGTCAATCGTTTTCCCGCAGTCATTGCGGCGAAGGAGAATAGAAGCGGCAGTCACACCGGTCAATGCCGGTCAACAAATAACGGTCCATTGGCTTTAAATTGTGTTTTGTGGATAATGGTTTGCTAGCAATCAAGCTGATTTTGACCGGCTTTTTACATCGCGCCCAATGTATTTCAATTTGTTTTTTTGATCCGACTTTACATGATCCTGATCGTCGACAATTACGACTCGTTTACCTACAACCTCGTCCAGCGACTTGGTGAGATGGACCCTTCGATTGAAATTGAAGTTCATCGCAACGACCAGATTACCGTTGAAGAAATCGAGAAACTTGCCCCCAGCCATTTGATTATTTCGCCGGGCCCCTGCACTCCCGACCAAGCCGGTATTTCGGTCAGCTGTGTTGAGCACTTTCACGGCCGCCTTCCAATTCTTGGGGTCTGTCTTGGTCACCAATCGATCGGGCAAGCCACCGGCGGTCAGATCGTTCGTGCTGAACGGTTGATGCACGGCAAGACAGACAAAATCAACCATAATGGAAAATCGATCTTTGCCGGGTTACCCAATCCGATGACGGCGACGCGGTATCACAGCCTGGTGATCAAGCCTGACACGCTCTCCGATGAATTCGAAGTTACTGCTTGGGCTGATGGACCAGATGGGGTCAAAGAAATTATGGGCGTTGCCCACAAGTCGCATCCAACCTTCGGAGTTCAATTTCATCCCGAGAGCTTTTTGACCGAACGCGGTGTTGACCTTCTAAAAAACTTTGTTGAGACAACTTGCAAATGATTGCTCTCCAAGCCGCCCTCGAACTAATCGATGGTGCCGTTGAACCGTTGCCCAAGGAGACCCAGCCAGTTCTTGAATCGGTTGGTCGGCGGTTGGCCCAGGACGTTTTGGCCGACGTCAATTCTCCGCCACACGACAAGTCCGTGATGGACGGTTACGCTGTTCGAACTGCTGATGTGACAGCTGGCGTGAGAAAGTTGGAAGTCGCCCAAACGATCATCGCCGGTGGCTGGCCCGAAGCTGAATTGCAACCTGGACAAGCGGCGCGGATTATGACTGGCGCCCCGATTCCTGCTGGCGCCGACGCTGTTGTAATGGTTGAACTGACAGAAGTCGAACCAACTCCTACCGGGGAGTACGTTACGTTGAAGATTGATTCGTTGGAACCGGAAAAGCACGTCCTGCGAACTGGCGTTAATTTTTCCCGGAATCAAAAAGTGTTCTCTCAAGGCCATCAGATTCGAGCGACCGATGTTGGTTTGCTGGCCGAAGTAGGCGCCGCAACAATTAGCGTTGGCGCCCAGCCAACTGTTGCGGTATTGCCTACTGGAAATGAGTTGGTGGCCTGTGATCAGGTTCCTCAACGAGGTGAGATTCGAAATAGCAACGGACCGATGCTAACCGCGATGGCCCGTTCGATCGGGCTGGAAGTCACTCAGCTGGGAGTTGGCCGTGACGATGCCGGGCAGCTGCGCGAGTTGATCGAAGCCGGTTTAGAGTCCGACTTGTTGTTGCTCTCTGGCGGCGTGTCGGCGGGAACGATGGATTTGGTTCCTGGCGTACTGGCGGAGCTTGGAGTCGAGCAGGTTTTTCATAAAGTAAAAGTTAAGCCTGGCAAGCCAATTTGGTTTGGGGTCGCCAATAGAAATAACAAGCGTCGCTATGTCTTCGGCCTGCCTGGCAACCCCGTCAGTAGTCTCGTTGGGTTTCAGCTATTTGTGCGGGCAGCGATCAACAAGCTGATGGGAGGACAGGCTGAGCTTGGCGGTTCCATTGTTGGTGAGCTGGCAATCGAACACCAAACTCGTGGCGATCGCCCAACGTTCTGGCCTGGCCAGACTATTGTTGACCAGACGCCGGTCCAGAAAATCAAACCACTGGTATGGCGAGGGTCTTCAGATCTGTTGGCGTTGGGATCTGCTGAGGGGCTGATATATTTCCCAGCCCATTGTCACGACAATAAGCCGGGAAAGCAGGTCCAATTCTATCCCTTCGCTTAAAACCGGCGTTCGTTTGAAACCGGCAAAACGCTAACATTGGGGCCGGGGGCAAAAATGAATGCCATGGAGAGATGTCGTGAAGCGTAAGACACACGGAAGTGCGGACTCAAACCGAACGGCCGGACGAACCCAGGGAAGGCGTTGATCGAGATAGGTATTCATGCCTTCAAGATCCCGCTGTAACGGTTTACCGCTGTGACGTGTACCGCTGTGACGTGTACCGCTGTAACGTGTACTGTTGTAACGTGTACTGTTGT
>CAYSQZ010000096.1:12633-16801 GCA_964433035.1 uncultured Pirellulaceae bacterium
GTACCGCTGTGACGTGTACCGCTGTAACGTGTACTGTTGTAACGTGTACTGTTGTAACGTGTACTGTTGTAACGTGTACTGTTGTCACGCTTTACGCCAAAGGCGTTAGATCAATAGCCCAAGGTTCTCGAACCTTGGGTTACGATTGCCCTTCCAAACTGGTTCAATCCCAACGGGATTGGATCAAAGCCAATGGCATAGCCTTGACGATCGGCGGACTGCTCACGTTCGCCGAGTTTAGAAATTGTTTTGAGTCATAGGAACCAACTTGAGCGATAAGACGAAAAAGAAATCGAAATCAAGAAAGTCGAGCACTTCGAATCGACCAGTTCCTAAAACCAAATTGCAAGCCGAGAGTAGCGGGCGCAATCGAAGTGTGGGCGGCACTCAATTGCCAATCGAAGAGCTGTTCGATGATCCCAGCCTCGAATCCAATTCTCAGCAACGAAGACGCCATTCCAGTTGGCGAGTTCTTATCACGGCACTGATTTCGCTTGCTCTGCTTTGGCTTTCTTTTCCACCAGTTGGACTTTGGTGGTTGGCTTGGCTTGCCCCCGCACCATTGATCTGGCTTGTTCTGGCGCCAACGCTGCCGGGGCGTCGACCTTATGGGCAGCTCTATTGGGCGGGGTTTATTTATTGGCTGGCAACATTTTATTTTATTCCTATTCCCCATCCTGCTCTTTGGTTGGCTTGGGTGGTTCTAGGTTTGTATTTGGCAGTTTACATTCCGATGTTGATCGGATTTTCGCGCGTCTTGGTAACTCGATTTCAGCTTCCGGCGCTGTTGTTTGTTCCCATTGTTTGGACGGGATTGGAGTGGTGTCGTGGACATTTTGCGACCGGACATAGTTTTGCTTGCTTATCACACACGCAGTATCTGCAACCGATTCTGATTCAAATGGCGGATATCTTTGGAGCCTATACCGTCACGTTTGCGATCGCGATGTTTTCGGTTGGGGCTGGTTTTTTGAGTTGGCCACTGGGTCGGACAATGCTGGGCAGGTCTTCGGGGACTTGGAACATCGGCAAAGCGGCGGTGGCGTTTAACGTCGTTGGTGCTCTGTGTGTCATGGCTGCAGTTTTGTTTTACGGACAGTCACGTCTTAACGAACCGATCCAGTTAAAATCAGACTCGGTCGCCAAAATTGGTTTGATCCAGACGTCGCACGACGTCATCTTCGGACCACTAACAGAGGAGCAAGGCAGACAGCAGGCCGACAACAAACGTCGCTTGACGCGTCAAGCACGTCAGCAGTGGAATGATCTCGATCTGATTGTCTGGCCGGAGTCAGGGTTCGTTCCTTTTACAGATCTTGTCTCTGACTACGATGAGCGAGCTACAGTAGAAGCCTTCGCCGATGCAAGGACGCAGTTTTGGAGCGACATGACAGGATTTCCGGACCAGTTTTCTTCTCCGATTGCGATGTTGGCTGGTGGGCAGACATCAGACCCGGCCAAGGGCGAGAATTTTAATTCGGCGTTTTTGATTTCAACCGATGGAAAGATTGACAAGCGTTATTTCAAGAATCACTTGGTAATGTTTGGCGAGTATATACCATTGGCTCAACAGTTTCCTTTTCTCGAGAGTTTCTCGCCGATGAAATCGTTGACCTTTGGAAACAAATTTGAAAGCATCAAAATCAACGGCGTCAATCTTGCCCCGAGCATTTGTTTTGAGTCGACAGTACCCCATTTTGTTCGTCGACAACTCAATCAATTGGCCAGCGAAGGAGAGGAGCCCGACGCGATGATCAATCTGACCAATGACGGCTGGTTCTTCGGCACGAGTTGTCTTGATTTGCATTTGGCCTGCAACATCATGCGTGCTGTCGAAATGAGGAAGCCGCATTTGATCGCTTCCAACACAGGAATTTCAGCTCACATTGACACGTGCGGCCGATTGATCGAAGCTGGGCCCAAGCGAGATGAGGCTGTTATTCGTGTCGAAGTCAAACCAACTGACCGAGCCAGTTTTTACCGCCAGTTCGGCGAAGTGATTCCAATCGGTTTTGCGATTGTTTGTGGGCTTGCCGCTTTGATAGGGGTAGTGCCTCAGCGTTTTGAAGAGAACGATTCGGTTGCGGATTTGGGTTCGTAGTCGCGTGGTATTCTTTTTTTTAGCAACCTGAAACGTTAGTGAGGGACTGATTCCTCGCTCACGCTTCGGGTTACCGATTTATCGGTACGCACAAGCACTTGACAAACGCTAAAGGAAATGCGCCCATAGAAAACTGATGGCGTAAGACAATTTATGTTTCAATCCTTGAGCTATGGAATAAGCCAATGAAAAACAACTTAAATAAATTGACTCATCAAAAAGGTGAACATCGTCTTTCTGATGTTGAACCGTCAAGCGAGCCAATGTTTCTGACTATGCCTCGTGGTTCTCTCAATCAGGTGATGTTCAACCTGTTTACTGTTTTCTTGATTCTGGCCGCACTCGCATTTCCCTATACGATCAAGGGAGCTTCTTTCCACGTTCCCGATTTGTCCGGTTTGATCGGAAACAATTCCAAAGCCGAGACAACCACGAACTTGTCAGATGACAAGCCAGAAATTGGTTCGGAAGTCGTTGAAGACGATACTAGTGCTTCTGTGGAAACACCCAGCGGCAACGTGGGTGCCGATTCATCGGGCAGCGATTCAATCAACAAGTCGCCTGTCGCATCAACACCCACGGGGCTTGCGTCGCCGGTCGGAGAGGCGGCGGTATCGGAAACAGAATCCGAATCGGTAACAATGCCGTCGCTTAGTGGACCAAATTCAGATTCAGGATCGAAAGATGTGTATCCTCGGATTTCGATCGTCTCTAGCGATCTTGCCTCAATAGGTCATGACCCCAAAGACAATTCGCTGTACGTAGAATTCAACAGCGGCGGAGTCTACCGTTACGCCGATGTTCCCGTGAAAGTCTACGAAGGTCTGATGAAGGCTGAATCTCATGGAGAGTTCTTCAATCAAAACATCAAGAACGCGGGCTTCGCGATTGAGAAGATCGAATAGCCTTATGCCGTTGCCAATCTAACGGTCTGGCTCCAAACTAATCAGCGGCTCGAGCAGGTCTCGACTTAGCCAAGACTTACTCCGCTAACTTCGATATCAACTCTTCCAGTTTCGCAGCATCTCCGCCACAATATTGCATTCTTCCAATTGAATAGATCAGTTTGCCATCACGTGCAGGAAGCTTAACGCCATCAACCCGTTTGATCGCAATCAGAAATTCTGTCCCGTTGACTGAGAAACTCAGTTCTTGGTCAGGGTTCTGAACTCCAGGAGTGCGAACAGTTTGGACAGGCATGAAACTCTCCAAAACTGCGTTGGCAAATTCATTCCCTTTTTCTTTGGTCTCAAATTCTTTGATCCCAATTGACTTTCCATCAGCCAGTTTGAGCACCACCTCGTCCTTCTGACTATTGATCAGGAGTGCAATTCCTTCTTCATTGAGGCTCGGCCTGGTCCAGAACGATTGTTTTGTCGGTTTCCAATTCGCATCGCGGCCCCATTCGAACCACCATTGGTTGCGAATGAAATGTTCGAAAACTCCTAGAAACGAATTGAGATCCTTGTAGTGATGTTCCTGGATTTGCTCACTAGCACAAGTAATCCGAAGCATCACAGTGCCATCAGAGGAGTCGAGATAGATGATTTCTTCGCCTTCAGCCGCATCGACAAAAATCGGAATCCACTTTGGATCTACTTGAAAATGTCTACCTTCGGCTTCGGCTTCTTTTTGACGCTGACGGTCTTCATCCCATTGCTTCCGAATTCCGGCAACGCCAAGCCACCGGTATGCCTGCGACGTACCATCATTATCATCAACAATTTCCAAACCACCTCTTTGCTCCATTCCGTTGTGCAGCAGCAGCGACGCGCGAAGCTGTTTCGGGATTTCACAGCCCAAATGCTTTTCGAGTTTGTCGATGTCTTCCTTGCTTGCTGGAGGATTCAGCTTGTCTGGCTTTCTGACTTTTGCCTTGCGAGCTGATTCAATTCGTTTCCATGAGTCAGCGATAGAATCATCCATTGTTGTTCCAGAATAGAGCAGGGCACCGAAAAGGATCATCAATGTGAACTTCATGAGTTTCTCACTTCTTTAAGGAATATGTTTGTCGGTCGATTCAAAGGCTTACAAGCCGAAACTAATTTTCTTCATTCACAGCAACTC
>CAYSQZ010000097.1:0-7734 GCA_964433035.1 uncultured Pirellulaceae bacterium
GAATTCTGGCTCGGCCAAAGATATTCGAGAATCAATCAATCGTATCAAGCAAGCTTCCAACGGGGCGCCGTTGCGAAAGATGCCGCAGTCGGGGAAAAAAAAGAAAAGACGGCGGGCGGCAGGTTAAGAGTGATCCCTTACCTGGTTGCTTGGCGTCAACTGGAACTAAGGTCCTCTTGTTCGCTACAAATCTCGCTTGAGCAGCATTGGGCTAAGCAGGAACGTTGCGATACACAAAACGCGCAATCTGATTAGCCAAGCGGCGATAGTCGCTGGAGTATCATTTGCTCGGCTTCGGTGAAATCAACATCGTCGATCGTTTTAGCATTTCCGACCAACTCGCTGAGAATCGCTTCCTGAACTTCCCCGCGCTGCCGCGCTTGGGCGTACGGGATCAAGCGAAACATGACCATCGAGTAACGGGGAACAAACCGATCCGGAAATCGCTTTTCCAACTCGAACCCCAACTCTTTCTTCAATTGAAACTTGGGATCGGCGACGCTTGAACGCATCGTCACGTAATTTTCAAGTGCCATCTCCGCGATCGCGTGGCAATTGGGGCGACGAACGGCGTCGAACTCGGGCATCACCTTGGCCCAGTCTTCATCGTGCTCATCAAGCAACCGAATCAACTCACTGCAATCTTCGAAACCTTCGTTCATTCCCTGACCGTGAAACGGTACGATCGCATGGGCGGCATCTCCCAGAATCAACACTTTATCCTTGTAGAACCATGGCTCACAGCGGACCGTTCCCAATCGTCCCTGAGGGTTGCCGAAAAAATCGCTTTCGAGGTTATCAATCAATTTAAGCGCGGACGGAAATTCAGTTTTGAAAAAGTCCAACAGGGCATCCCGATCACTCAACTGTTCAAAACTATTCTTCCCCGTTTTAGGCAAAAACAACGTCATGGTGAAACTATGGTCCTGATTGGGCAGCGCGATCAGCATGAAACCACCCCGTGGCCAGATGTGCAACGCATTGGGTTCAATCTGGTATTCCGTTCCACTGGCAGTTTTGCCGGCGGTGATCTCAAGTTCTTTGTAATCGTGATCGAGAAATTCGGATACACTTCTTCCGCCAACTTCCTTGATCAAACTGCGACGCGTTCTCGATCCAGCCCCATCGGCTCCGATTAACAAGTCAAAATCTTCGGTTCGGGATTTGTTAGATTTCAAATCGAGAATCCCCAGCGTACCGTTTTTAAAGTCAACATCGTCAAGTTGTTGCTCAAACAGAACTTCTACCTGCGGAGCTTCGACGGCCGCGTCAAGCATCAAGTGATTCAAATCACGACGGGACACGGAGTAGATCACTTCGCTTTCGCGCTGACCGTATGGCGAAAACTCTTCGGTGCCGCCTTGAAAATGAAGCATCCTTCCCTTCATAGGAATCAGCAGTTTTTCAACTTTTTCGAACAGCCCGGCAATCTTGAGCGCATGGATTCCGCGCGAAGAAAGCGCAAGATTGATCGAACGACCGCTGTCGCAATCCAGACCGCGGGTATCAAACCACCGTTCCAAAATCGTGACTTGGTAACCGCGTTGCCCAAGCATCACACCGAGCAGTGAACCGGCAAGCCCCGCACCGGCGATCGTTATTTTTCGACTTCGTTTCAAGATCGACTCGCTTTATCTAACAACTCAACGAAATTCCAAATCTCCTCAAACGTGTTGTACAGCGGAGTCGGTGCCGCCCGAATGACGTTGGGCTCACGCCAGTCGGCGCGCACTCCACTGGTCTCTAGTTGCTCGTAAACCTGCTTGCCATCCAGACCATCAACCTGCACCTCCAACGACAACTGACAGCCTGAAACATCTGGTGGCGCGATGACATTGACTCGAACGCCCATCGTCGCGGCAAGACAAGCTCGAAAGAACTCACCTTGCATTCTGGATTTTTCGTTCAGCTTCGCTATCCCGCCGACTTGATCAAAAATTTCCAACGAAGCCCGCACGGCCGCCATGGAGAGAATCGGTGGATTGCTTAGCTGCCAGCCTTCAGCCGTTGGAATTGGGGAAAAGCTCCCATCCATTTTGAAGCGGGATTCTTTGTCATGCCCCCACCAACCGGCCAGCCGATCCAGCGACGTGTCGGTTGCGTGCTGCTCGTGGATAAAACAGCCGGCCAACGCCCCAGGGCCAGAATTGAGATACTTGTAGGTACACCAGCACGCGAAATCAACATCCCAATCATGCAACTCCAGCGGAATATTTCCTGCGGCATGGGCGAGATCAAATCCAATCAAAATCTCATGCTGATGAGCTGCCGTGGTAATGAGCTCCATGTCAAAAACCTGGCCGGTGTAGTATTGAACTCCTGGCAACAAAATCAAAGCCAGAGTTTCGCGGTAGCGATGAATCGTTTCCATGACCTGATGGGTTGAAAACAGCTCACCGTCGTCGGGCTCCAACTCGACCAGGCATTCTGCGGGGTCGAGACCATGAAGCCGAATTTGAGACTCAACGGCATTCTTGTCAGATGGAAACGCGTGCTTTTCGATCAAGATCTTTTTGCAACGGTCGGTCGGTCGATAAAACGTCGCCATCATCAAATGCAAATTCACCGTCAACGCATTCATCGTGACGACTTCATTTTCCTGAGCACCAACAATGGCGGCCATCGGCTTGGCAACCGTTTCGTGGTAAGAGAGCCACGGATGCTCGCCCATGAAGTGCCCGCGCACTCCCAGCTTACCCCACAACTCCAGTTCCTGTTGAATAAACTTCTCAGTTCGTCGCGGCATCAAACCAAGCGAGTTACCAACAAAGTAAATATCGGTTTGGTCTCCCGATCCGGGCAACACAAACTCATCCCGAAACTCCCGAAGCGTATCTTGAGCGTCAAGCTGTTTAGCAAATTCGAGCGTCGGTTCCATGTTTCAAAGCTTCCTTTATGCCTATTCATCATCAGCCACTTACCAGCCATCATCAGCAAACACTGGTGGCACAATGGATGGAATTCTGGCAACTTAACTCGTTGGCTTTAAGTTCATAATAATTGGTCGTGACGGAGCCGCGTCGGTTTGGAATGGTGGCACCTGAATATTGAGCCCGTAAATTCCATCCGAGATCTCGTCGTTAACATAAATCATTTCCGTAATGGTTTTGTGTTTTTGAGTTGTTTTGGTTAATTCGTTGGTTCGCTCGGGGACATTCCAAAACAAATGATGATTGGAAAGCAATCCCTCATCATTGCCACGATCGATTGACGGCAAGTCGACCAGCAAATGCTCAACACCAAGCGAATTGATCGCTTCGATTGCCTCGACCGAAAAAAAGGGCGAAGGGTTCTTGGGAGAATAAGCTTCCGAGCGTTTCCCAACATCGTTGGGCAATGTGCGAAAAATCAAAGCCCCGTTTCGAATCAGCTCGGGATCGCCAACCTTTGAGATAGCTTGGAGAAGTAACTTTGAATCGATGACCAGATCCGCGTCTCCAATTTCCGGCCGGTAGCTCTCCGTTGTTTGGGCTCCAACTTCCGGTGCCACTGTGATCAGCATTGATACCATGATTGGGTCGATGGAAAGTTGACCAATCGATACCACTTCATTGACGATATGCCCAACCGTTTCGGTATGTGTGCCGTTGCAATGGGGAACCAGGCGTAGCGCGTGCACATTGCAGCTTCCTCCTTGCCGCGTGTCTCCAACAAATCCATCAATTTCCAAAGCCTCCGAAGACGCCAGTGGAGCTCCGAAATAGCTTGGCTGAGGTCCATCGAAATCAAGTTCGACAGCGATCGATACGGCATCTTCGGTGGAGCATTGATATCGCTTTCCCTGATGCTCAAAATTCAGTTGCATTGCTCGATCGCCCCGGAAGTTGCAAAATGACCGTTGGTCGTATCGGCTAAATTGAGACGACAGTTCATCGTGCTTGATTCCTCATATTAGATAGACAATCGAAACCAGTTAATAGGGGCAAACGATTGAGTCTTGAACCAACGAGAACCAATTGCCGGGATTTCGCATTTCTACGGTTCGGCTAAAATGCTTCGACACATCCAAACAATACCAAACTACAAGCTAAGAAGCTTTGCAAGCTACGAAACTCTGGAGCGACACTGATGATCAACGTTATTGCCACGATAAATATAAAGCCAGGCAAGCGAGACGAATTCTTAAAGATCTTTAACGCTAATGTTCCGGCTTGTTTGGCCGAAGACGGATGCATCGAGTATTTCCCGACCATTGACGCTGACGCGAAACTTGAGCGCCAGTCTAAAGATGAGAACGCCGTCGTCGTGATTGAAAAATGGGAATCTGTGGAGGCACTTCACGCCCATCTCGAAGCACCGCACATGCTCGAATTCCGAGAAAACGCCGGCGACATGATTGAAGGAATAACTCTCAAAGTTCTGGAGAAAGGGTAAGCCCGACTCGGAACAACCAATTCACACGGCTCAGGACTTCTGGCGAAGTCCATCTGCAGGTTCTGAAGTCCTTCATTGACTAACTATCGTTGTTCGACGGCGACAACCAGCTAGCCATCCGCTTGAGGAAGGAAGGATCATCAAGCCTCTCGTTGTCCCCGAGCTCCAAATCAATGTCGTCAGTGCCGTGATGAATCTCGGCGGTTTCAGCATCGCTGGCTTCTTCTGAATCGGATTCCGAATCAGATTCAGATTCAGAGAATTCCCCGACGATAACAGATTCGCCCAAGTTCTCAGCGGGAACTTGTCCGTAAGGCGCGACTGGCCCGCAACCACATCCTTCCTCCAAAATCTCTTGAATCGGTAGTCCGCACGGATCAACGACTTCACCACATGGGTCACAAGCGTCCATCACTTCTGCACACGGATCGACCACCTCGCCACATGGATCACAACAGTCACCATCGTCAGTCGGCGTTGCCGCGTAACCGCCAGTTACAGCCCGGCCACTATCAAGCGACAATGGATCGGCATTGCCGTTGATTGGAATTCCGGAGTAAATCGGACCTGGCAATCCTGAGAACGAACTCAACAGCGAACCAATCTGAGACTGAGTGATCCTCGGCAGTCCCTGGAACGTCGGCGGATTCCCCGTCGCTCCTCCTCGTACCTGCTCGGCAAACGTATTTGAAGTGAACACGTCTCCAAACCCAAGCTGGATGTTGGAAAACAAGTCGTCTTCAATTGTGAAAGAAGGATCGCCAGTATCAATACCGTCTTCAAACCCGTCCGGCTGGATCTGAGTCACTTGATAAGTTCCAGCCACAAGATTGTCGAACGTGTAGTTACCAAAAGCATCGGTGAACGTTGTGATCTCGACCGGGTTCCCGAAGACATCAGTTCCGGTGAGAACAATTTCCACTCCCGCGATACCATTTTCGCCAAGACTTTGAACTCCGTCATTGTTATCATCCTGGAACACTGTTCCCGAAATCTCACCCAGCGGTACTTCAGGTGGAGCGAACGTTGTCGGATCGTCGGACGTTCCATTGTCGTCATCGGCGCCGGAGTTGGCAGAACCAGCGTCGGTACCACTGTCGCTGAGATCGTTGGCGACCAGCGGATTACCAGTGGAATCGAGGATTTGATCGCCGTTGGCAACGACGCCGTCAGCGGTACCTTCGACTTGGTTGACCAATTCGTCGGTAACTTCTCGTGGATCAATCTCAACATCAAACTCGAACGTGAACGAGTCGCCGACGACGAGGATGTTGTTGGCCGAAGTATCAATGATCTCAATGAACGTGTTACCGTTGAAGCCCGCCGAGTCGACGGAAATGGTACTGCCGTCGATTCCCGGGCCCGCCACCAAAGTCAAGTTCCCAGCGTCAACATATGCACTGCCAAACTGAGAAGCGAGGTCTTCGATCAAGCTTAGGGAACCAAGATTAACCGTTCCTGTGTTCTCCACCTCAACCTGAAAGGTGACAACGAAATTTCCAAAGTCGGTCAGCACCGGCTCGCCAACCACAGATTTTGCAATCGCAAGATCGACAATCTGAATCGGTGTCGGATCATTGCCGAACACTATATCGCGTGTATCCTGGCTACCATTCTCACTGGTGGCGCTGGTACCGTTGTCACTATCGTCGCTGGCAGTAACAGGGTTGCCGCTGGAATCGAGCAGTGGATTACCATTGGTATCCAAAGCCTCACCGCCGGCGGTGGCTTGGTTGTTCAGATTGGTCGAAGCACCGCTGGCGTTTGGATCGATCGTGATCGTGAACTGGACTTCGAACGAGTCGCCGACATTGGCCGTTCCGCCGGTAATGATCGACTGCGTTGTGTCACCGACCCAAGCCCCGTTAGCAGTTGGCGCGATTCCGGTTCCAGAGAAGTTCTGAACCGTCACACCACTGGCTGAAACGAACGCAGGTCCAAACTCGCTGGCGATGTCATCGAACAGAGTCAAGTTGTGCAGATCAACCGTTCCGTTATTTTCGTACACCAACGTAAAGGTGACGTCGAAGTTGTCACCGTTTGGCACCGCATCGCCAGCCGACTTGGCTAGTCCAACCGACGGAATCAACAATGGTGTTGGGTCATCGCTGGTTCCAAAGTCGCCCGGCTCGCCTGGATTACTGCCCGCTGGGTCGGTTCCGCTGTCACTGACATCTGTGGCTGTGATCGGATTGCCAGATGGGTCAGTAATCAGGTTGCCGTTTTCATCGACGGCATCACCGGTTGCTGACACTGAGTTGGTAGCCGGCACCGGTAGAGCACTGGCAATCACTTCAGCGGTAAACTCTAGGGCGAACGAATCGCCGACTGCCAACGATGAAGAAGCCGCCGGGTTAAGAAGCTGCGTATCGCTGCTGCCGTTCCAATTGGCATTCGCCGGAACCAAGCTGTTGACGCTCGCCGGAGGCACGACAATCACCACGTTGCCTGAGTTAACAAATCCGGCTCCCAAGTGAGCAGCGAGATCTTCGACCAGGCTCAGATTGACCAAATCGACATTCCCAGTATTTTGAACCACCAACTGGTAAGTCACTGAGTAGTTTCCGTTGGGCAATAAGGTCGGCGTACCGACAACCGATTTGGCCAAACCAATGTCAGCGACCACAACCGATGCCGGTGGCGTACCGACAACGACCGCCTCGTCGAGATCATCACCGACCGTTGACGGATCAGGTTGATCCCCCGTCGCCGCAGTCGTTACGTTGACAATCGTGTTGCCACCAGCTCCAACATCGACGGTACCGCTAATCGTGATCGTTGCGGTGGCTCCACTGTTGAGTGTTCCGATCGTAAACAGTCCAGTCGCCGGATCGTAACTGCCTTGAGACGTTGTGTCGGCGGTGTACGTGATGCCCGCTGGCAATTGATCTACCAGTGAAACGTTGGTGGCCTGAGCCGAGCCGTTATTGGTGACTTCGATTTCAAAGACAACGGTGTCGCCTTCAGACGGGGTACTATCGCCACTTCCCAGTGTCTTGACTGTCACCAAATCCGCATCGGCATCGACTTCGATGGTCTCGACCAGATCGTCGCCGGCGGTGTCGGGATCAGGTTGATCTCCTGTGGCCGCCGAGGTGATATTGGTAATCGTGTTGCCTCCCTGGCCCACATCAACGGTTCCAGTCAGCGTCAACGTTGCCGAATCCCCCGAAGCCAGTGTGCCGATGGTAAACAAGCCGGTGCTCGCGTTGTAGCTTCCTTGAGTAACGGAACTGGAAACAAACGTCAGCCCGACGGGAAGCGTATCGGTCAAAGAAACGTTGGTGGCCTGAGCCGATCCGTCGTTGGTGACTTCGATTTCAAAGACAACGGTGTCGCCTTCAGACGGGGTACTATCGC
>CAYSQZ010000097.1:7834-16747 GCA_964433035.1 uncultured Pirellulaceae bacterium
GAGCCGATCCGTCGTTGGTGACTTCGATTTCAAAGACAACGGTGTCGCCTTCAGATGGGGTATTGTCACCGCTGCCCAGTGTCTTGACTGTCACCAGATTGGCCTCGGCGTTGACATCAACCGTCTCTTCAAGCTCATCACCTACCGTGCTTGGATCAGGCTGATCGCCGACCGCTGCAGTCGTGATATTGGTGATGCTATTGCCTCCCTGGCCCACATCAACGGTTCCTTCAAGCAGCAACGTTGCCGTGTCTCCCACCGCGAGTGTGCCAATGGTGAACAGGCCGGTGGCCGCGTTGTAAGATCCCTGAGTGAGGGAACTGGAAACAAACGTGATGCCTGCAGGCAGCGAGTCGGTCAGCGAAACATTGGTGGCTTGGGCGGTGCCTTGATTGGTGACTTCGATTTCGAAGACCACCGTGTCGCCTTCAGCCGGAGTGCTGTCGCCGCTGGCCAATGATTTGACCGTCACCAAGTCAGCAAAGCCATCGACATCAACCGTTTCGTCGAGGTCATCACCTACAGTGGTCGGGTCGGGCTGGTCCCCTGTTGCCGCAGTGGTTGTGTTGGTGATCGTGTTGCCACCCTGGCCGGCATCGACGGTTCCAGTCAGCGTCAACGTTGCCGTGCCACCAGCGTTCAACGTTCCAATGGTGAACAGGCCAGTAGCCGAGTTGTAAATTCCCTGCGTTACCGAACTGGAAGCAAACGTAATGCCCGGTGGCAGCGTATCGGTCAAGGAAACATTGGTAGCCTGAGCCGTACCGTTATTGGTGACTTCGATTTGGAAGCTCACGGTGTCGCCTTCGGCCGGTGTATTGTCACCGCTAGACAGTGTCTTGACAGTTACCAAATCGGCGCTGTCTTCAACGGCGACGGCTTCGTCCAGGTCGTCGCCTGCGGTGCTTGGATCAGGCTGATCGCCCATCGCCGCCGTAGTGACGTTGGTGATTGTGTTGCCACCCTGGCCGACGTCAACGGTTCCGGTGAGGGTTAAAGTCGCAGAAGCTCCAGCGTTGAGCGTTCCAATGTTGAACAGACCGGTGGTCGAGTTATAGGTTCCCTGAGTTGTCGAACTGGAAGCAAACGTGATACCGGCAGGCAGTGTGTCGATCAAGGAAACATTGGTAGCCTGAGCCGTACCGCTGTTGGTAACTTCGATTTGGAAGCTCACGGTGTCGCCTTCGGCTGGCGTACTGTCGCCGCTGGCGAGTGTCTTAACGGTTACCAGATCAGCATCGGCTTCAACACTGACGGCTTCATCCAGATCATCACCCACCGTGGTTGGGTCAGGTTGGTCGCCCGTCGCGGCGGTGGTGATGTTGGTGATCGTGTTGCCACCCTGGCCAATGTCAACCGTTCCAGTAAGAGTTAAAGTCGCCGAGTCCCCGACGTTCAATGTTCCGATGGTGAACAGGCCGGTGGCCGAGTTATAGGTTCCCTGAGTTGTCGAACTGGAAGCAAACGTGATGCCGGCAGGCAACGTGTCGATCAAGGAAACGTTGGTAGCCTGAGCGGTGCCGTTGTTGGTGACTTCGATCTCGAAGCTGACGGTGTCGCCTTCGGCTGGCGTACTGTCGCCGCTGGCCAATGTCTTGACGGTTACCAAGTCGGCGGCGTCTCCAACGATCACGGTTTCTTCCAGATCATCGCCGGCAGTGCTTGGGTCAGGCTGATCGCCCATCGCGGCGGTCGTGACGTTGGTCAGGACGCTGTTTCCTTGGCCTACGTCGACAGTGCCGGTCAGTATCAGCGTAGCGGTACCGCCAGCGTTCAACGTTCCAATAGTGAACAGGCCGGTTGTGGCGTTATAGGATCCTTGCGTGACGGAACTGGAAACAAAGGTGATGCCAGCGGGCAATGAGTCGGTCAAGGAAACGTTGGTGGCCTGAGCGGTACCGTTGTTGGTGACTTCGATTTCAAAGCTGACGGTGTCGCCTTCGGCCGGTGTGTTGTCGCCGCTGGCCAATGTCTTGACCGTTACCAAATCAGCGTCGGCTTCCACGGTGACGGCTTCGTCGAGATCATCACCGGCGGTGCTTGGGTCCGGCTGATCGCCAGCCGCAGCGGTGGTGATGTTGGTGATTGTGTTGCCACCTTGGCCAACATCAACGTTTCCAGTCAATATCAACGTTGCTGTGCCGCCGGCATTCAACGTTCCGATCGTAAACAGTCCGGTGGTCGAGTTGTATGTTCCCTGTGTAACAGAACTGGAAGCAAACGTGATGCCCGCGGGCAGCGAATCTGTTAGTGAAACATTGGTGGCTTGAGCCGTACCGTTATTGGTGACTTCGATCTCGAAGCTAACCGTGTCGCCTTCGGCAGGTGTGCTGTCGCCACTGGCCAAGGTCTTGACGGTTACCAAATCAGCATCGGCTTCCACGACGACGGCTTCGTCGAGATCATCGCCGGCGGTGCTTGGATCAGGCTGGTCGCCAGCCGCTGCAGTGGTGATATTGGTGATCGTGTTGCCACCCTGACCGACATCAACCGTTCCAGTCAATGTCAACGTTGCCGTACCGCCGGCATTCAACGTTCCGATCGTAAACAGTCCGGTGGTCGAGTTGTATGTTCCCTGTGTAACAGAACTGGAAGCAAACGTGATGCCCGCGGGCAGCGAATCTGTTAGTGAAACATTGGTGGCTTGAGCCGTACCGTTATTGGTGACTTCGATCTCGAAGCTAACCGTGTCGCCTTCGGCAGGTGTGCTGTCGCCGCTGGCCAATGTTTTGACCGTTACCAGATCGGCGTCGGCTTCCACGGCGACGGCTTCGTCGAGATCATCACCAGCGGTGCTTGGGTCCGGCTGATCGCCAGCCGCTGCAGTGGTGATGTTGGTGATTGTGTTGCCACCTTGGCCAACATCAACGGTTCCAGTCAATATCAACGTTGCTGTGCCGCCGGCATTCAACGTTCCGATCGTAAACAGTCCGGTGGTCGAGTTGTATGTTCCCTGTGTAACAGAACTGGAAGCAAACGTGATGCCCGCGGGCAGCGAATCTGTTAGTGAAACATTGGTGGCTTGAGCCGTACCGTTATTGGTGACTTCGATCTCGAAGCTAACCGTGTCGCCTTCGGCAGGTGTGCTGTCGCCACTGGCCAAGGTCTTGACGGTTACCAGATCAGCATCGGCTTCCACGTTGACAGCTTCTACGAGGTCGTCGCCGGCAGTACTTGGGTCAGGCTGATCACCCATTGCCGCAGTTGTCGTGTTGGTGATCGTGTTGCCGCCTTGGCCAACATCAACCGTACCGGTGAGAGTCAAGGTTGCGGTGCCTCCAGCGTTCAACGTTCCGATCGTAAACAGACCAGTAGTCGCGTTGTACGTTCCCTGCGTAACGGAGCTGGAAACAAAGGAGATGCCAGCTGGTAGCGAATCAATTAGTGAAACGTTAGTCGCCTGAGCCGTACCATTGTTGGTGACTTCGATGGCAAAGCTGACGGTATCACCTTCAGCAGGCGTATTGTCGCCGCTGGCCAACGTCTTGATCGTCACCAGATCGGCATCGGCTTCGACATTTACTGTCTCATCAAGGTCATCACCGGCGGTGCTTGGGTCAGGCTGATCACCCATGGCCGCAGTTGTGGTGTTGGTAATCGTGTTGCCGCCCTGGCCAACATCAACAGTACCGGTCAAGGTAAGCGTTGCCGAGGCTCCGTTATTCAATGTGCCAATGGTCCAAACACCCGCCGAAGCATTGTAGGTGCCCAAAGACGTTGTGCTGCTGGTAAACGTGATGCCCGCTGGCAGCGAGTCTATCAGCGATACGTTGGTCGCTTGTCCGCTTCCATTGTTGGTGACTTCAATCTGGAAGGTAACGGTGTCGCCTTCGGCCGGCGTATTGTCTCCGCTGGCCAGTGTCTTGACCGTGACCAAATCAGCTTCGAGCACGACGCTGCGGAAATCTACATCGGAAGTATTATTGTCGACATCTTCGAGGTCACTCGCGGTGTCACTGATAATGCCATCGGTGTCGTTGTAGCTGTTGGGCGCGACATTGTCTGCGATACCATCGCCATCGAAGTCTGGTCCCGGCATTAAGCCGCTTTCGGTGGTATCGTCGATGCCGTCGTTATCGCTGTCGGTGTCCAGATAGTCTGGTGTTCCATCGCCGTCGGTGTCCTCTGGAGTCGTGAACGCTCCACCGTGGTCGACGCTTGGATCGTCAAAGGTATCGACAACACCATCTCCATCTGCATCGGAGCCAATCGCAGGCGTTTGGTAGCCGGCGGTTGGCTGAGCTTCAACCGCGTCGGGAATGCCGTCGTTGTCGCTGTCGAGGTCGAGATAGTCCGCAATCCCATCGCCATCGGTGTCGACTGGCGGTGCGCCCAATTGATCCCAAGCTCCGTCGCCATTGGCATCGGTAAAGCCGGCGGCGTTTGCCTCGGCAACCGAAATGGTTCCGTCCTGATTGGTGTCAGCCGCGATCGCGAGGATATTGCCGCTTTCGACCAAATCGCTGATTCCATCGTTGTCGCTGTCGAAGTCACATTCGTTGTGTACTCCATCGCCATCGGTATCAGGCACAGCAACGCCGATAACCAGTCGGTAGTTGTTGTTGAGGTTTGGCGTGTTGGTCGTTACAACCTCAACCGATGTCGCTGGTCCAACGGATTCCCAAACCAGCCCACCGGAGTTGTTTCCGTCAGCCGCAGGTCCCGCATCGACTAGATAGGTAGCACCCGAATTGTTTTGTGTGTACCCATTTTCGAGAGTACCGGTGAAGTTGTAGATAGCTCCGTCGAGCGAAACAATTCCATCAGAACCTCCGGGCGAAAGGTTCGAGCCGTGCGATACCCGAATCAGAACCGGTTCGGTTCCTGTAATAGTGAACTGAGTGGATTGAGTCGAGCTAACGGTAAGCGGTCCGTTAACATTGGTATTGAGGTTGGTGTAGTTCAGGATCACGCTGCCTGCGCTGAGCCCATACAGAGAGCTGATATCCGTCGACCCGCTGGCCCCGACTGTGTTCGCTGAGATCCCCAGCGACTGCACATCGACAAACTGGTAAGCAGTTTCGTCGGCGTCCAGAATTCCGTCGTTGTCGGCATCAAGGTCGATGCTGTCAGCAATACCGTCCCAGTCTTTATCTTCGAGACCAACGTTGATAGTTTCGTCCAGGTCATCGCCCACGGTTGATGGGTCGACTTGATCGCCCATTGCAGCAGTCGTGACGTTAGTGATCGTGTTGCCACCTTGACCGATGTCAACCGTTCCCTCGAGTGTCAACGTTGCCGTTGCTCCGCTTGCCAGTGTTCCGATGTTGAACAGACCGGTTGTCGCGTTGTAAGTTCCCTGAGATACGGTTCCGTTATCAGCGGTGACAGTCAAACCTGCGGGAAGCAAGTCGACCAATGAAACGTTGGTCGCGGTATCCGGGCCATTGTTGGTGACGGTAATGTCGAACGTAACAACGTCACCCTCATCAGGAGTCGCGTCGCCACTGGCCAGCGTTTTGACGGTCACCAGATCGGCAGCCGGAATTCCGACGGACACAAATTCTTCGAGATCGTCTCCGACCGTTGACGGATCAGTTTGATCACCGGTCGCCGCCGTCGTTATATTGGTGATGACGTTGCCAGCCTGGCCAACATCAACGGTGCCTTGAAGCGTCAGCGTGGCGGTTTGACCGACAGCCAGATTGCCAATCGTCCAAAGGCCAGTCGTTGCGTTGTAGGTTCCCTGGGTAATTCCGCCGTTGAATGAAGTTGCCGTCAAGCCTGCTGGAAGCAAGTCGGTCAGGCTGACATTGGTTGCGAAGGCAGGACCGCTGTTGGTGACAGTGATGTCGAAGGTAACCGTGTCACCTTCATCCACAGCGGCAGTTCCGCTGGCCAGCGTTTTGACTGTTACCAAGTCCGTCGTGTTGTCGACCACAACCGCTTCATCGAGATCATCACCAACGGTAGATGGATCCATCTGGTCACCAGTGGCGGCGGTCGTAACGTTGGTAATTGTGTTTCCGCCCTGACCGACATCAACAGTACCCGTCAATGTGATCGTTGCGGTAGCACCACTGTTGAGCGTACCAATGGTCCATAAACCGGTGGCCGGATTGTAAGAACCTTGAGACGTCGTATCTGAGGTGTAAGTGATGCCCGCTGGCAACTGATCCGTCAACGAAACGTTGGTTGCTTGAGCCGCACCGTTGTTGGTGACGACAATCTGGAATGTTACCGCTTCACCCTCTTGAGGCGTCGCGTTTCCACTGGCCAAAGTCTTCACGGTGACCAGGTCCGCCGCATCGTTGACCGTGACAGATTCAACCAAATCGTCGCCGGCGGTGCTTGGATCAGGCTGGTCGCCCATTGCCGCAGTCGTGACGTTGGTGATCGTGTTGCCGCCCTGGCCAACGTCGACGGTTCCAGTCAGGGTTAAAGTCGCGGTAGCTCCAGCGTTCAACGTTCCAATCGTAAACAGACCTGTCGTCGAGTTGTACGTTCCTTGCGAGACTGAGCTGGTAACAAAGGTGATGCCAGCGGGCAACGTATCGATCAAGGATACGTTGGTCGCCTGAGCGGTACCGTTGTTGGTGACCTCGATTTCGAAGCTGACGGTGTCGCCTTCGTCGGGTGTGCTGTCGCCACTGGCTAGAGTCTTGATTGTAACTAGATCAGCATCC
This sequence comes from uncultured Pirellulaceae bacterium, assembly GCA_964433035.1. Classification (GTDB taxonomy): domain Bacteria; phylum Planctomycetota; class Planctomycetia; order Pirellulales; family Pirellulaceae; genus Mariniblastus. The sequence continues at coordinate 14,461 of CAYSQZ010000097.1, forward strand.
TCTTCAACGTTGACGGCTTCGACAAGGTCGTCACCGGCGGTGCTTGGATCGGGTTGATCACCGGCTGCCGCTGTCGTGATGTTGGTGATCGTGTTTCCGCCTTGGCCCACATCAACGGTTCCGGTCAGGGTCAGGATTGCGGAACTCCCAGCATTCAAAGTTCCAATGGTGAACAACCCGGTGGCCGAGTTGTACGACCCTTGGGTTACGGAACTGGAGACAAATGTGATACCGGCAGGCAGTGAGTCGGTGAGTGAAACGTTGGTCGCCTGAGCCGTGCCGTTGTTGGTGACTTCGATGGCGAAGCTTACCGTGTCACCTTCGACTGGCGTGTTGTCACCACTGGCCAATGTCTTGACCGTAACCAAATCGGCGTCGGCTTCAACGTTAACGGCTTCATCAAGATCGTCACCGGCGGTGCTTGGGTCGGGCTGATCACCAGCCGCCGCGGTGGTAATGTTGGTGATTGTGTTGCCACCCTGACCAACGTCAACGGTTCCAGTCAAGGTTAAGGTCGCCGTACTACCAGCGTTCAAGGTTCCGATTGTGAACAGACCAGTGGCTGAGTTGTAACTTCCCTGAGTTACCGAGCTGGACACGAATGTGATGCCAGCTGGCAGTGAATCGATCAGTGAAACATTGGTGGCCTGGGCCGTACCGCCATTGGTGACTTCGATGGCGAAACTGACGGTGTCGCCTTCGGCGGGCGTGTTGTCGCCGCTGGCCAATGTTTTGACGGTGACCAGATCGGCATCGTCCTCAACAGTGACGGCTTCATCCAGATCATCGCCGGCGGTGCTTGGGTCCGGTTGGTCGCCGGCTGCTGCGGTGGTGATGTTGGTAATTGTGTTTCCGCCTTGACCAACGTCAACGGTTCCAGTGAGGGTTAAGGTTGCCGAGCTACCGGCATTCAGCGTCCCAATGGTGAACAAGCCAGTGGTTGAGTTGTAGCTTCCCTGAGTTACCGAGCTGGAAACAAAGGTGATGCCTGCCGGCAGCGAATCGGTCAGTGAAACGTTGGTCGCCTGAGCCGTTCCGTTATTGGTGACTTCGATATCGAAGCTAACCGTGTCGCCTTCGGCCGGTGTACTGTCGCCACTGCCCAGTGTCTTGACGGTTACCAGATCCGCATCGGCTTCAACGGTGACAGCTTCGTCCAGGTCGTCGCCAGCGGTGAATGGATCAGGTTGATCACCTGTGGCGGCAGTGGTAATGTTGGTAATCGTGTTGCCACCTTGGCCGACGTCAACGGTACCAGTCAGGGTCAATATCGCTGAATCACCCACGTCCAATGTTCCAATGGTGAACAGGCCGGTGCCTACGTTGTATGAACCCTGGGTGACGGAACTGGAAACAAAGGAGATTCCAGCAGGCAACGAATCGGATAATGAAACGTTGGTGGCTTGAGCCGCGCCGTTGTTGGTGACTTCGATGTCGAAGCTTACTGTGTCACCTTCGGCTGGGGTACTGTCACCGCTGGCAAGCGTCTTGACGGTAACGAGGTCCGCGACATCGCCAATGAAAATCGTTTCTTCCAAGTCATCGCCGGCGGTGCTTGGATCAGGTTGATCACCAGCTGCTGCGGTGGTGATGTTGGTAATTGAGTTGCCACCCTGGCCCACGTCAACGGTTCCAGTTATCGTCAAAGTCGCGGTGGCCCCGGCGTCCAAGGTTCCAATGGTAAACAGACCGGTGGCCGTGTTGTAACTTCCCTGAGTTACCGAACTGGAGACAAAGGTGATGCCTGCTGGCAGTGAATCAGTCAGTGAAACGTTGGTGGCCTGAGCCGTGCCGTTGTTGATGACTTCGATGTCGTAGCTAACCGTGTCGCCTTCGGCTGGCGTATTGTCGCCGCTGGCGAGTGTTTTGACGGTTACCAAGTTCGCATCGGCTTCGACGATGACGGATTCATCCAGATCATCGCCGGCGGTGCTTGGGTCGGGTTGATCGCCCATCGCCGCGGTCGTGACGTTGGTGATCGTGTTACCGCCTTGGCCGACATCAACCGTTCCAGTCAATGTCAACGTTGCCGTGCCACCAGCGTTCAACGTTCCAACGGTGAACAGTCCGGTGGCCGCGTTGTACGTTCCTTGTGTAACGGAACTGGAAACAAAAGTGATTCCAGCAGGCAGCGAATCTGTCAGTGAAACGTTGGTCGCCTGAGCCGTACCGCTATTGGTGACTTCGATGTCGAAGCTGACGGTATCGCCTTCGGCAGGCGAGTTGTCGCCACTGGCCAATGTTTTGACGGTTACCAGATCGGCATCGTCCTCAACAGTGACGGCTT
>CAYSQZ010000098.1:0-16741 GCA_964433035.1 uncultured Pirellulaceae bacterium
TGGGGTCGTCCCTCGCTCACGCTTCGGGTTTTGATGTTCTGGGATAGGCTCTTAGTTCATTTTGCCAAAGGAAGGCACCTCTGTCCCAAGTTTTCAATCACGACCAATCGTTCCACATCAGCAAACCTACTGAGTAGCGCCCGCGATCAACGCCACCAAAATCCCGCCTCCACAGAACAACGAAAACACACCGAAAACGATTCCGATCCACGCGTGAATCGATCCTTTGATCACAGGATTCTTTTTGCGTCGGCTCAACCCCATGCATCCTAAAATGATGGAAGCTACACCGAAAGGAACACCGATTACCGGCAACAGTGCGAGAATCCCCAGATAGTAAGCGATCAACGCGTGAGGATTTTTGTAAGGAATTACGCCACCGGTCGAGTCACCCTCAGCAGCTCCATGCGGCTGTTGGTCCACGAGTTCAGCTACAACTTCCGTATCGCTCATCGGCGTGTGGTACGGGTTTGCTGAAGCAGGTGTTTGCTCAGGTTCTAAATTTGAATCACTCATCTCTTGGCTCATCAGAAGTAGGGTCGTCAACAATTATAAAAATCGTAATTGATCCTGAAGGCCAAAGGGGAAAAATTCGGTAAACTTAAAACCAAAACTCACTTCCAGCCCGTAAACTTGATGTCTTTTGACTTCAAGCCGCCTCTTAATCCAACTCGGAATCCGTGGCTTGGGATTCGACGTTAGACAAATTATTGTCTGAGGACTTCTCATCAACCACCGAACTGACGGCCCGAGCCTCGATCTCAACTTCTGCCGTCCTTTGAGAACTTTTTCGCGCAAGGGCATGGGGTAAACTCAAGATGAATCGAGTACCCGAATTCGCCTGGTCATCAAAACGGATCGAGCCGCCATGCAATTTTGCAATCGTCCAGACTTTGGAAAGCCCGAACCCAAGCCCACGACCCGCCTCGCGACCTGAATAAAACGGATCAAAAAGATGCCGCCGCACGGCGCCAATAATCTTCTGGCCATTGTCCCAAACCGAGGCTTCAAAACCGGATTCTCGACGCTCAAAACGAACTTCGATTTTGCCCCGAACCTGAGCTACTGGTTTACATGAAGAAGCAATCGCCTCAAACGAATTTTGAATCAAATTCTTGAGAGCAACGCAAAACTGATTGACGTCGACCTTGATTTGCTCAATGCCCACTCCAACTGTAACCCGCAGGTCCACACTGGGATTGGAGGCTAGCGCCGGCTCAAGCTCATGGAGAATTTTCTTGATCAGCAAACGCACCGACGCAGTTTCGACGTTGATCGACGGCGGATGAGCAAAGAGCATCATGTCAGAAATCATTTCATGCGCCCGAATCGCCTGCTCATAAATGACAGCGAGCTTCTGTCGCTTTTCGTGATCATCCTCCGACGCCAACAACGTCTGAGCCCGGGTAGATATGTTCGCCAAGGGGTTGTTAATCTCATGGCTCGCCCCGTAGGCAAGCTGCTTCATCGAAGCCATTTTTTCTTCGAGAAGCCTGGCCTCGAACCTGGCTGAACTCTCGATAGACGCAGACGAATTTCGAATCAGCCCGCCAATATCCAACTTTGGCAGCGGTGTAATCCAAGCGTCAACGATTGCCGAGCGAGTTTTAACTGAGCGACTTCGTTTACATTTTAGTTTGCGAGCCGAAAGTTTCTTGCCTACCAGCAATTCCACCAACTCACGAGATCCCAGTTTTGTGAGAATCGAATAGGAGAAAACAAATCGTCGTAGGCTCTTTTTTAACTTTGGATTGCACTGCGCGCTAAGATGGCTTTCAAAATAAGTATTCAGCTTTGATTCGGTCAGACGCTTTTGAATCCGCTTTTCCTTGGAGCAGGACTCAACCGACGCTGCAGCACTCAAGTCCAGTTCAGCAAGCAAGCAAATTAGATTCTGTTGACACCACTGAACAAACTCTTTGGTCGATTTTGGGCTCCTCTCGAATTGCCGTCGAAATCCAGCCAACCCAAATAACAACAACCCTGGGCTGATTCTTAACAGACGCCCAATCGGTTTGGGCGACTCTCCGCCCATGGTGGCCAACCGAACAAGACTGATCGCTGGAACGGGAAGGCTTACATCACTGTGATCACCGTGCGGATCAAAATCTTTCAGTTGGTCCAATTCAATTGGTAACCAGTGCAGATTTGTTTTGTCCGTTTTTGTACTCAAGAAATCAACTTCGAAATCTGATTCGGTGCAACTCAAGTGATGATTCGACTTTAGATCAAAGCTCTCACTTCGACCTCAACAGATTCTACTAAAAAAGCACCATCGGCGTCGCTGCCGAGGTGCTTACTTTGCCAGGGTTTGGCAATTAATCATGTTGATCCAAACTAAGCCAGATACGCAATGGCGATGAGCTATCCTGCCGCTTGACCACCAAGGACATCCATCTCAAGCATCTGACAGCCACGCTCGTGAAGCTTATCAACCGAAAATGGCTTGTTCATAAACTCGTCGGCTCCTGCGGCCATTAGATCCGCAATTTTGTCCTGCTCAACCATGCCGGAGATACAAATGATCTTGACTGCTTTCATGGTAGGCTCGCTGCGAACACGCTGGCAAACTTCTTTGCCATTGATATCAGGAAGCATCACGTCCAAGATCACAAGGTCGGGCCGAAACTCTTTAACAAGCATCCCGGCACCAAATCCGTTGTTGGCCGACTTGATATCAAACCGGTTGTCCCGGCTGAACGTGTCGACGATCAACTCTACCAGCTCTTCGTCGTCATCAACCACGAGCAATTTTTTCTTGCCACTCTCAAGAGCATCAGTCGGAATCCCGTTCTCTTTCATAAAAGAGTACAGCTGCTCGCGGGGAATTCGCCGAAATCGACTGCCAGGAACACGAAAACCCTTGAGACTTCCGTTATCGAAACATCGAATGATCGTCTGCTGGCTAACTTTGCAGATCTTGGCCGCTTCACCGGTAGTAAAAACTGTTTTGCTACTCATACCATCCTCTCCCTAGGTGGTCAGGTGATCGCGAAAACTCTTTGGCTGCGCTAGTAAATGACGCAGATGTCCTGAATTGACGCTGTAATCACCACAAACTACTGATTCATGCTATCCAACAAGATTGACCACAACATCCGAATTTGCCAATCTTGCCGATGCCGCCAAATTATATCTATCCTGTAGAACTGGTCAAGATTGATTGGAACTACCTAAACCCCTGTATTTCATTGATTTACTGAGATACACCAAACCAATTTCAGGTTTTCCATTTACGCTTTCAGGCCCATCTCCCCCAAACGGGCCTGTTATTCGGAAACTCTTTGCATAAAAGTTACCAACGTTTTAACTGGACCTTACCCTCCCGTTTTAACAGTTGAGCGAAATTTGGACTCGGCGCCTCTGTAGTTTTCACCGCACTATTTAGCTAACAAACAATATCGGGGCGATCAAAATGAAAAAACTGAAATGGCTTTGTTTCCCATTGGCACTGGTCACGTTTGCAATCGTGACTGCGGGGTTCCCGTCCTGGTGGTGCGGATTGGGCGCTGGAAAATGGTTTGACGACCCACAACAACAAGTTGCCTTTGCTAACGCGTTTGAAAAGCAAATCCAATCAGACATCGTGATCGGCGATTTCGGAACGGCCAACGAGCAATACAACGGTGAATGGCTTTTCTGTACACACGTTCTGGGTGCAGCCGGGTTTGCGCAAATGGCAATTCAATATCCCGACAACAAGGAGCACTACGTGCTTCAAATGGAGGACTGCCTCGATAAATTGCTGGAAGAAAGAATGCAGCGATTCGACGAAAAACTCTGGGGCAGCAAAGCCATGGAGACACTTGACAGTGACACTGCAGACCATGGCGCCTATCTCGCATACCTAAATTTCGCTCTCAGCTTGCATCGCTCGCTAAAGCCAGAGTCGCGATTCGCTGAAACAAACGACCGTGTCACTGCGACACTCAAACGACGGTATGAAAATAGTAAGTACATGCTGCTGCAAACGTATCGCAACGAGGTCTATCCAGCCGACAACTGCCTCGCCATCGCGTCGATCGGTTTGCACGGTAAAGCAACCGGCACTGACCACAGCCAGCTTTTGGACAAAATCATTGGAAGCTTTCGCGAGGTCTGCATTGACGAAAAATCTGGTCTGATGTTTCAGTCGATCAACAACTTTTCAGGAACCCCAATTGACCAACCTCGCGGCTCAGGAACAACGTTCGGATTGTATTTCCTGAGCTTTGTTGATCAGGAGTTAGCCTCAGAGTTGTACCAGGCTGCTCGAAAGGAGTTGGCTGGGAATGTGATTGGATTCGGTTTGATGCAGGAATATCCTGCGTCCAGTCCCGGAGGATTTGGCGATGTTGATTCGGGACCGGTCATTATGAACTTCGGAGTTTCGCCGACTGGATTTATGATCGCCGGGACACGGATCTTTGGTGATCGCGATTACTTTGAACAACTTTATCGGACTTCTGTTTTGTTCGGAGCCCCTTTGGACTCTGGTGATGACTGGGAGTACGTTACTGGCGGCCCTCTGGGAAATGCAATCATGTTTGCCATGCTGACTGCTGTGCCTGCCGAGATTTTTAATGGCATGGGAGCGGTAAACTGATGAGCAAGAAAAAGAAAGAAACAACACTCGGGCAATCGTATCGTCGAACCATCCTTACAGTCATTGTGCTGGTCGTCGTTCACTACGCGTTGCTGCGTTGGATAGATGGCAGTAGCGCGTTTGCCGTATTGACCTCCTCGGGAAACAACACTCCGATGACAACAACGATCGCAGCAATGAGCTTTGTTGGGTTGAGGATGTACTTGTACCTTGTGGTCCCCGGAATGGCAGTCGCCCGAATGTGCAGCGCGACACTGCGTTGGTACAGCCAGCAGGCAAAAGCAACGAAGCCAGCCTTGCCACAGGGCAACTAGCGGTCCGTCAAAAAAAATTGACCAGTCCATGCAAGGATTCGATCTGAAAATGCCGTAGCAAACCGGAGCAGCATCCGGTCAATTCAGGTCGACTGGACCACTAGCGGATAAAAATTGTCAAAGGTCAAAATTTCGTCTTGCTCTGCAAGAACCTCTTTGAGCAGCTTTAGCTTCCTGTGTTTTAGCGATAGCAATTTAGCCGCCTGTCACTTACGAATGCTAACCTGCAAACCGCGAAAATACTCTGTGCCCAATCGAGTCGAACGCCATCGCCAGCAATGAGCCAACCAAGCAACAAACCACATCGCTCCAAACGAAGCTGTTGCCCAACACAAATCCTATCCCAGGTTTGGCTCTGAGATACACAAGCAACGGCGACTTCCAAAGCTGGCTCAACTCCAGCGTCAACGTAAGTGCCAGAACAAACAACAGGATAGAAACCACTCTTGCATTGGGGAAACAGAAACGGGCGGCGAAGTAAAACATAATTGGCCAAAGCGTATCGCCAAGATAAGTCGCCAAAAAGCCCGGCAAGCTCGATGAATCAGCACCGGCGCGATGTGATCTGGCAAACAAGCCAATCGGGATTACTACCATGACGACCAAAACGGCGAACAAGCGCTTTCTGTTGGCAGGAGACATCAGGCAGTCGGTAAATAAGACAATCTTGAAAACAAATGCCAGGTTGGAAACGTGAAAATTCTATTTTGACGTTACCCGGTATTACTTATTCGAAGCCACTGGCGTCGACTTTCCCTCTGCGATTTGCAAACTACCGGCGAACAAGCCTTGAATCACCCGTGTCATGTGCCGCAGTTCAAGTTTCTCAATATGATCAGTGACTTGGTGGTAGTCGCCATGAAGGGAACCGGCAGAAAAACTATGTGCGATGACGCCTTTTTCAACAAAGGGAAAGTTGTCGCTGGCGCGGAACAGCATCTCTCCGCCAAATTGAGGATGGTTGAAAATCAAAACCCCAACCTGCCCGCTACCATCATTCATGATTTTTCCCAGATCCGATTTCTCCCAGCCAGTAACCCAAGCTTTTTCATTTCCACCAGGTTCGGGACGACCGATCATTTCGATGTTGATGTTGCAGAGTGTTTTCTTCAGCGGCCAAGCAGGATGGTTAACGTAATGACGTGAGCCAAGCAGTCCTTTCTCCTCGCCCCAAAAAGTCATAAAGATGATTGATCGCTTCAGCGGGTTGTCCTGTTTTTTCATCGCAGCAACAACTCCAAACGCGTCCGCCAGACTAACGACTGCAGTGACGCCCGTCGCATTGTCGTCGGCTCCATTGCAAATGGTGTCTCCCACGATTCCCTGTTGGCCAATATGATCCAGATGAGCCGTAATGATGATGGCTTCTTTTGAAAGCTCTGGATCGCTGCCGCGCAGGACGCCAACGACATTTCGAACCGAGGCCTTGCCACCAATTTGTTTTGGCAACTCCATTGCCACACGCCCGAACTTCATCTTGGGAACCAGCAAAACCTGCCCGGCAATCCCCCCGCGCGGTCGGACCAGACGAGGTTGCCCGGCTCGCTTTGCCGCTCCAACGAGCAAATGATCCGGCTCAACTTGAACCAGAATTGCGGTCGCGCCGGCACGACGAACCCTGGCAAGCTTTCGGTTAAAGTTGGACTGGTCGCGCGGGCCGTTAAAATCATCAGCAACAAAGGTAACCGGGCCATCGAAGGTAGTTTTCCGATCTTCTTTTCCACTTAGCGCCAGCACAGAACCTTCGAACGACAACGCCTCGGCCCCAGCGCTGAGCAGTCCGTAGTGCGAGATCGCTTTTCCATCCGAGGACAAGCTAATTCCGGTTTGCGGAACCGCGGTCGTAGCAATTTGAGTTGTTTGATAGAAACTGCCATCGTCGCCCAATCCAGTTAACCCGGCTGCCTTGAATCGGGCCGCAACATATGCCGACGCGATCGTAAGCTCTCTCGAGGGCGTGTCTCGACCTCGCATTTCATCCGACGCCAAAAAATTCACGGTCGCGGTTATGCTACGCTGGTTGATCGTCTCCAATGCCGGCTTCAATTCGGGTGGAAACTGAGAGTTCTCTTGACCAAGCACCGGCTGGGCGAATAAGCAGGCAAGGAAGCCAACAAGCAACGATCGAATCACGATTTTCAAACCTTGGTTACAAAGTTTGCAATCGAGAACAGTTATTGCACGCAAGCGTAATTCCATTGGATCACTTCGCCTTACCTTCTAAATGTAACATTACCATCGCGATGTCCGCCGGAGTAATACCGCTAATGCGCTGGGCTTGATCGAGACTGGTCGGACGGAAACGAGTCAGTTTCTCTTTGGCTTCTCTACGCAAGTGTGTCAGACCGTCATAATCAAAGTGATCGGGAATTCGCTTTTTCGCCAACCGCTTGTGTTTCTCGATCGTCGTTTGTTGCCGGGCCACATAACCCGAGTACTTGACGTCATAGATGACCTGCTGGCGAACGTCGGGATCGACATCACCAAGCTCTGGCAAATGCCCAACCAACTCCTCCCATTTGGTTTCTGTCCGCTTGAGAAGCTTGTGTAGCGAAATGCCATCAGCACGATTTGAGTCGAGCAGCTGCAACACATGCGCGATCTGAGTTTCCTTATTCTCCAACTTTTCGAATCGTTCCTGACTCACCAAGCCGACTTGATGGGCGTCGCGGGTCAACCGACGGTCGGCGTTGTCTTGTCGCAGCAACAAACGATACTCGGCTCGACTGGTGAACATCCGATACGGCTCATCGACGCTACACGTCACCAAATCATCCGACAGGACACCAATGTAGCCCTTATCGCGATCAATAATCAGCTCGCCGCCACCATTGAGCTTCAATGCTGCATTGGCCCCAGCCATCAATCCCTGCGCGCCGGCTTCTTCGTATCCGGTGGTCCCGTTGATCTGTCCAGCAAAAAAGAGCCCCTCGACTTTTTTAGTTTCAAACGTGGGACGCAGCTGATCGGGTGGACAGAAATCATATTCAACAGCGTAACCATACCGCATAATCTGGGCGTTTTCCAAACCGGGAATCAGTTTGAATATTTGATCCTGAACGTCGCGAGGCAAACTGGTTGAAACTCCGTTAACGTAGACTTCCAGCGTGTCGCGGCCCTCGGGTTCGAGGAACAGCTGGTGGCGGTCTTTGTCAGCGAACTTGACGATTTTATCTTCGATCGACGGGCAATAACGCGGACCACTGCCTTGAATCTGACCGCTGTACATCGGGGCACGATGCAAGTTGTCTTGAATCAGCGAGTGAACATCGGGGTTGGTGTAAGTGATCCAGCACGGCATCTGGTCAACCGAAAAGTTCTCAGTCAGATAAGAGAACGGCTGAGGCTCGTCATCACCGGGCTGAATTTCTGTTTTCGAGTAGTCGATCGTGCGACCATTGAGCCGAGGTGGAGTTCCGGTTTTGAATCGAGCCAATGCAAAACCAAGACGATCCAGGGCAGCGCTGATGCCGGTTGTCGTTCCTTCGCCAGCCCGACCGCCCTTGGTTTTGGCTTCGCCGGTATGCATCAACGCCGAAAGAAAAGTCCCCGTTGTAAGAATCACTGCCGGCGCATGATATTCAACATCGCCTCGAACCGAGACGCCGATCGTTCGCTCTTTGCCGTTTTCGTCTCCGGCCATTTTTTCGGTCAAGATATCAAGCACGACTTCCTGGCGGAGCTCAAGATTATCCTGGTGTTCGACCGCAGCTTTGATCCAGTTCTGGTACCCCTTTTTATCGGCCTGGGAGCGCGGGCTGTGCATCGCCGGGCCCTTGCGAGTGTTGAGCATCCGGAACTGGATTCCGGTCGCGTCGATCGCTTGTCCCATCATGCCGCCCAAAGCGTCGATCTCACGGACGAGATGCCCCTTGGCAACGCCACCGATCGCAGGGTTGCAGCTCATTTGACCGACGGTGTCGAGGTTGGTCGTGATCAGCGCGGTATGTGCACCCATGCGGGCGGCAGCCGCAGCGGCTTCGGTGCCCGCATGACCAGCGCCGACGACGATCACATCATAATGGTAAACAATTTTTTTCATCGTTTAATCTATAGCCAGAAAGAGCCAACGATCTGCTTGGCTTTGCTAAAACGATTCTATTTGTTACCGCGCAAGCTAACAGGTCTAAAATTCGCAGTCGTCCCAAATTGTGGAAGCGGGACCGTAGGTGAGAGAAGATTCTGCTCTTGCATCCAAACACATCTCGAAAAAACCGCTCAGCTTCAGTGGCCAGGTCGAAATGGTGGCTGGGATTGCACTATGTGTTCAATCACTTGCTCTGCTTCTTGCCAATCGAATAAAGAAAGCGATTGGATCGAACAAACATTTCTCCATTAGAGATTGCCGGCGTTCCATTAAACTCAGATTTGTCGCTTTCAAATGTATTGGTTGCGAGCAACTTGAATTCAGGCTCGGCCGCTATCACGTAGCAAGTACCTGATTTCGTGAATTGGTAGATTTTGCCTGCGGCCAGTACGGGCGATGAGTAGTCCATACCGCCCGGCCCTCGACGTCGAGGTTGATTGCTGCCACCAACGGTTCCAACACGTTCTTTGAAAATTGTCTCGCCCGTCTTCGCGTCAGCACATGTCGCAATGCCCTGACTAATGCAATACAGTCGACCTTCGTAAGTGATCGGTGTTACGACGGCACTGATTGCTTTTCCAGTCCAAACGGTATGGGTTTGGGTTACGTCGTCTTTGCCACCTGTCGTCCAAGCAGTACAAGTTCGAGATCGGCCCCCCATCGCAATCACGTTATCCCCATCCATTACCAAGCCGGTTGAAACTGATGGAGCATCAACTCCGTTGGTGGCGTACCATTTGGTTTTTCCAGTCCCGGGATCGAGTGCCAGAATTTTCTTGGGCACAGAAATCAGTAACTGAGTATCTTCGTTTTCGCCGGTGAGGATCGGTGAGTTCCAAACGTTGGCGACATCGGGCGTTTCAGTTTTCCAGAGTTCGTTACCAGTGGCTGGTTCCAATCCATAGATCGCTTCGTCTTCATCACTGGCCACGACGACCAAAACGCCTTTGGCAAGAATCGGACTTGCCGCCGAGCCCCATTTGCGACTGCCCGAGGCCGTGCCAACACTCTTTTTCCAAATCTGATTTCCGTCCAGGTCATACGCAAAGACACCGGACTTGCCAAAGAACACAAACACGTTCTTGCCGTCAGAAACTGGAGTGCTGCTGGAGTAGCCATGCTCAGGCAGGCCCATCCCGACAAATTCATCTTCGGGAAGATACGGATCAAAGTCCCTTTCCCAAAGAATTTTGCCTTTGGCCCGGTCGACACAAACGAGATGCCGTTTGAGTTTTTCCATTTCGCCCTTGTCAGTTCGGCTCTCCCCGTAACCTGAGTAGCAAGTAACGAAAATCTTTTCTCCAACAACAATCGGACTCGATGCGCCACTGCCGGGCAGTTCAACTTTCCAGTTGAGATTCTTGTCGTCGCCGAATTCCGTCGCCAGTTCATTCGTTTGGCTTGAAACGCCCGAGCCATTGGGACCGCGGAATCGCAACCAGTCTTCACCACAGGCGAATTGGGAAAGGCTCAGGATCAAACAAAATGTTGTCGGAATCGAATATTTCGTCATGCAGTTCATGAAAATGCACCTAATCCAATGAAGTGTTCAAACAATTAATGAGCGATCATTGCATACATTTGACGAGTTGGATTGGCTCACCACAAGGGCCAGATCTCGTTTCTGTGAAACATGGGTTCCTCGCTGACGCTTCGGGTTTCCAATTGATGACGTGGGTTGCTCGCTGACGCGTCGGGTTTCCAAACAATTACCTAGGTTGCTCCCTGACGCTTCGGTTTCCAAATGATAAAGGGGCATTATCGCTTGTGGATGATCTCCTCCGCGAACTCCGCGCCTCGGCGTTTTAATCACCATTGCTGCGTTTGACCAACCAATTCTGGAACGACTAGTGTATGAAACGCGGAGGAGCGGCGTACGCGGAGAGATACAAAAGAGTCAAACTGAGAGCTTTAAGAGCTGCAAGAAAGCATTGAACAGCCCGCGCGATGCCGCGCCCATTCGGGTCGACGAGCGAAATACTGCTGATGTTCAGGTTGCTCATCGTAAGGACGACGCAGCAACTCAAGCAACTCGACCACCAGTGAACCATCTCCCTTTTGGGCTTTGTCGATCGCTAACTGAGCCATGTAATTTCGCAACACGTACTTTGGATTGACTCGATTCATTGACTCACGCCGGATATCATCCAAAATTCCAGCCGAACGAACACGTTCTCGATATCGCTCAAGCCAATTCATCAACCGCGCTTTCGTTTCCCCCACCAACTCCGCTGGCTCGTAATACGCATCGATCAACGGTTTGACCATATCTTCTGACTCGACATCATCGTCGATTGGAACATCGGCCAGCTTTCGATACCAAATCGTCATGTCGGTTTCGGTCAGGGTTAAAATCTCAAAGAGTTCTTTCTTCAATACTTCATCTGTTTCCTGATATCGTTCCAGCCCCAGCTTGGAAGCAATCATCTCATTGCCTTGGGATTCAATCCGGTTGAGATACTGATCAAGCCCGCGTTGCAACGGCTCGGTTTGATTGACCAGCGGCATGAGTGCGTTGCCGAGCTGGTAAAGATTCCAATGAGCGACCAAGGGCTGATTACCGAACCGATATCTTTTGCCACTGGCGTCGGTGGTGTTGGGAGTCCAACCTGGATCGTAACCTTCGAGCCAGCCATACGGCCCATAGTCAATCGTCAGACCGAGAATCGACATATTATCGGTGTTCATCACTCCGTGCACAAAACCGACGCGCATCCAGTGCAAAATCATATCGCAAGTCCGGATGCAAACCTCTTCAAACCAGTCAGAGTAAACTTCAGGCGACGGTTGGCCGAGATGAGGAAAGTCATTGACGATCGTGAAGTCAACGAGTCGCTTAAGATTGGCGACATCGTCACGGGCGGTAAAAATCTGAAAGTTACCAAACCGAGTGAACGAAGGGGCAACTCGACAGACGACCGCTCCGGGCTCCAAGGCTGGGTTGCCGTCATAAAACATGTCACGCATCACGTTTTCGCCGGTGGTGACCAACGACAACGCCCGCGTGGTTGGCACTCCGAGGTGAAACATCGCTTCGCTGCACAAAAATTCTCTCACCGAAGATCGCAACACCGCCAGTCCGTCAGCGGTTCGGGAATAAGGAGTCGAGCCGGCCCCCTTGAGCTGAAGCGTCCAATGCTCCGAGTTTTCTGTTATGACTTCGCCAAGATTGATCGCTCGGCCGTCACCAAGCTGCCCAGCCCAGTTCCCAAATTGATGACCGCCATAGCACATCGCAAACGGATCCATGCCAGTCAACTGCGAGTTCCCACCAAACACCTCAGTAAACTGCTTGGTTTGGCATTGGCTTGGCTTAAGCCCAATCAACTCCGCGACTTCGCGGGAAAAATGAACCAGCTTGGGTGCTTTAACCTTCGTCGGTAACACGCGCGAATACGCCGACTCCATGACTTGGCGTCGGCCATTGGTCAAATCCGGATCGGCGGGAAGCTGATCAACAAATCGGTTATCGAACCGAAGTTCCTCCAGCGACTTAAGTTCCAAAGAGCTATTCATTGGATTGACTGTTTGGGGACTAGCTGCGACGAACTCATGATACACCCATTGGAATTAGACAAGAGGTTAACTAACAAAGCCAATTTTGCTGGAACTGGCATTGGCCAACTTTTTGAAAGCCGCGGAAAGGTACTCGACGATATCTGTCGCAATCAAGGACGTCTGCCCCACCGACTCGGCCGCGAAATCGCCCGCCACACCGTGAACGTTAACACCGAGACAGCAGGCGTCAAACGCCGGCAAGCCCTGTCCAACGAGTGAAGTAATCACGCCGGTCAAAACGTCTCCCGATCCAGCGGTCGCCATGCCGGGATTGCCAGTTTTATTCCGAAACGATCGCTTGCCATCGGTCACCAACGTCCCTTTGCCTTTGAGCACAACGACAACATCCGACTTGGCGGCCAACTCGATCGCGGCGGACTCAAGTTCTTCACGCCTGGTAAGCTTCGAGCCGATCAAGCGTCGAAACTCTCCGGGATGGGGAGTCAAAATTCGCTGCCCTTGATGGTCGGCCAAGTCGACTTCGGCATCGGCCAACGTGTTGAGACCATCGGCGTCAACGACCATCGGCTGTTCAATTTCTCGATAAAGCTTTTTAACAATCCATTTTTGTGGTTCCCCGCGCCCCATGCCCGGACCAAGAGCAACCACATCAGACCATTTGGCGTGATGGGCCAACGCACCCTCGGCAGCACCATGAAATACATCGCCGTCGGCGAGGCACCCGATCGTCATCAAACAGGGATTGGTCGCCGCAACGAGCGCCTGAATGAGATCCGGCACGGCCACTCGGACCAACCCGGATCCGGATCTCAGCGACGCCAGCCCAGTCAAGCTGATCGCGCCCGACATTCCGGCCGATCCTCCGATGGCCAGCACCCGGCCAAAGTCGCCTTTATGGGCTTCACTAGGGCGAACACGCAAATGGAGCCCCATTTCTCGGCTCAATCCTCGACTCGGCTCCGACACCGAAGCGACTTGAGTTTGAGTCTGATCACCACTGGGGTCGCTACTCTTACCCGCCGCATGACCTGTCGCAGCAGAGCCGTCCTGGCTCTCCTGGTAAACCATCTTCGTAAACTCCGCCAGCGTGATGCGGCCGCCTCGAAACTTTTTTGCTGCCAGCTGAAATTGATGTCGGTTGATCATAAAAACTTCTTCGATGGTGAGAATCGTGAATCCTGCCGATGTTACAAACTAAAACTATTAACTACAATCTTCGGCTTCAAGTAATCTTAATCCGACCGCCCCGGCAATCCGGATTTTAATCTTCAACGAGCCTACTTTCGAACTTAAACCTTGTGGCTCGTTGGCTGACTCGCTGACCAGTAGAATAAAAGAGAGAAAAATGACAAGTTGCGTAGTGGCTTACTCAGGTGGATTGGATACTTCTGTAATCCTTGGTTGGTTGATGGACCAAGGCTACGAGTGTCATGCGGTTTACGTTGATCTGGGCCAACCATGCGAGGACCGAGAAGAAATTCTGAAGAAAGCTAAAGACGCGGGCGCTGCTTCGGCTCGAATTGTTGACGTTCGAGAAGAGCTGTGTCGTGATTTTGCCTTTCCCGTTTTGGCTTGGCAAGCCAAGTACGAGGGTCCGTATCTACTGGGAACCTCCATCGCACGCCCGCTAATTTCCAAGGTTTGTCTTCAAGTCGCCAAAGAAGTTGGCGCCACAGCATACGCTCACGGCGCAACAGGGAAAGGAAACGATCAGTGTCGTTTCCAGCTGGCAGCCGAAGCTTTGGACGCTTCGGTCAAAGTCATCGCGCCTTGGCGGATGAAGAAATTCCGCGACGCATTTCCAGGTCGTACTGAGTTGCTCGCGTACTGTGCCGAGAAGAATATCCCCGTCAAGGCATCAACAGCCAAGCCGTACAGTAGCGACGAGAACTGCCTCCATATCAGCTACGAAGCCGGCAAGCTGGAAGAACTTGACGTTAACGGCGTTGAGACAGTCGACTTTGGGATGGGCGTTTCGCCCGCCGAAGCTCCTGACAAAAAGGAAACCGTTACGATTGATTTTGAATCAGGCGTTCCAGTTGCGGTCGACGGTAAAAAGCTCTCGGCGCTGGCGGTTGTGGAAACACTGAACGAAATCGCCGGCCGCAATGGAATCGGTCGAATCGATATGGTCGAAAATCGTTTCGTCGGGATGAAGAGTAGGGGAGTCTACGAGTCGCCCGGAATGACAGTGCTTTACGATGCCCATCGATACATCGAACAGTTGACCATGGACCGCGACCTGATGCACCTCCGGGATCGACTGGCTCCTGAAGTCGCCGAGATGGTCTACTACGGTTTCTGGTATTGCCCAAAGTTTGATTCGCTGTTGGCGTTCAACAAAGAAGCGCAGAAGAGCGTCAACGGTAGTGTGACGCTTGACTTGTACAAAGGCAACATTTCGGTCGCCAAACGGTCCAGCCCCAACAGTTTGTACGACGATCAGATCGCAACGATGGAAGGCGGCGGATCCTACAATCAGGACGACGCTGAGGGTTTCTTGCGGATTCAAGGATTACCGGGTCGAGTTCAGGCGCGAATTCTGCCGCGCGATTATTAGCCAACGGCATGGCAATGACAGGTTGTTGGCGACTTCAACTGACGTGGTGAGTGAGGCATCTCACCGCTGACCAGTTGGCAGGCCCCACCTTTACCAAAGCCCCCATTGCCCCTTCGCCATGAAGCACTTTATAGAAGACGATTTTTTTGCCTGCAATGTAATCAACCATCCCCTACCATACATACACCTAAGTGAGCCCAACCACTTTCCATGAGCTGGTGAAGGTGCCCTTGTGGTTCAAAACCAAGCAACTCACTGACTTCACTTAACCAACCAATATTCTCTTCAACGCCTTTTATTGCCGCAGCAACAGCAACTTAAACAAGACAACGCAGAGAAAGCATTA
Organism: uncultured Pirellulaceae bacterium; assembly: GCA_964433035.1. Classification (GTDB taxonomy): domain Bacteria; phylum Planctomycetota; class Planctomycetia; order Pirellulales; family Pirellulaceae; genus Mariniblastus. The sequence continues at coordinate 15,412 of CAYSQZ010000098.1, forward strand.
ATAACTAACTCGGCTGATTCGAACCCACGTCACCTTTTCCTTCATTTTTTTTCTTGACATGTACGACACCCAGTCGTACCATAGCAGACTGACGTCATGTACGGGCAACGGGTTGTCGTTGCATTTAACTCGAACCTTTGAAGCAACCACGACTTGTTAAATTTCTTTTTAAATTGGAGGTATGTCATGAGATTCTTATTGCGTACAGGTTTTTGTTTAGTCGTCCTTGCAGCATTAGTTCTTCCGGCTAACTTGTTGCACGCCCAAGTCACCTACACGGTCACCGGATTTGCAAACACTTTGGGGGATCCCGACGTCGATGATCTTCTCGGTGATGTGGATTTTCTCTCTCCAGAGGTGGCAGTCGGCGAAAGTTATGTTGCTGAATTTGAAGTCGACCTATCGGCGGCGGATGTCGACTCAAGCCCTGATCGTGGTGAATTCCCCGGTGCGATCATATCCAGTTCCATTGTTTTCTCTGGTGGCTACATTTCTCAGGTTGATTTCACTGGCGGTCAAATCGTTATCCAACGGGATTTAGCCGGTGGCGGGATTTTTTTTAGTGATCCGAGCGGACTCGGAGTTATTTTGATTGCAGACGTCGGCGACGCTTTCGAAACCGATGCTTTGTTTGATGACATCGAGGATCAATTCCTTGGAGATCCAATGGGAGATCTAGTGTCACTTTTTTCCCTGACCGAACCCAGTGGCAACGTCTTCTCAGTCTCTCAGGCCCCAGATTTGGGCTTGGGTCCAATGACTGGCCCGATCCTTTTGAGCGTATCAACGCCCGTACTGGCTGGAGATGTGAACAGGGACGGAGCTGTTGACTTTTTTGATATTGATCCATTCATCGATGTTCTGACTACCCAAAACTATCAGGATGAAGCGGATCTTGACCAAAACGGAATTGTCAATTTCTTTGATATCGATCCGTTTGTTACCGTGCTCTCTTCTCAGAATTAGTAGACGCCATTTGGTTTCTGCTAGTCGAAGAAGCAAACCAGGAAGCTTGTTACTGGGCAACCTGAAGTTTGTGAGTTAAAAACGATTGTTCTTGGTAGAGAAACAAAACTGTTTCTCTGCCTTTTTTTGCGCTTGGTCGGGCTAAACAAAGCAAGCGCTAGAAAAAGGCTCCTGGCTTAAAACTGAGCGCAGACTACCGGCTAAAGCCGGAGGTTCATTTGAAATCGAGCTTCCGACTGAAGTCGCCGCCCGATTTCTGTTTCAAGACACTCGAAAGTTCTCGTCATCACCTTCTGTATATGTATCTTCTTGCAACTTGATGTACTCCTGAATCACCTCATCAGTTGAAGTAGGTCAGGCTGTG
>CAYSQZ010000099.1:0-7650 GCA_964433035.1 uncultured Pirellulaceae bacterium
TGCTGTTTACTGAGTACTAAACAGTTTCTCCCTGGACAGTTTCCCTCCCAACTGTTGCCCAAGCCCGGCTATCGCTTAAGAACAGAGCCCCGATCTCCAAGCCTTCGAGCTCAGACATCAATCACCATTTGATCCTTGGCGACAATCGTGTCGGCAAACACACCTTGGATCGAATCGAGATCAAGCGGGTTTTCGGATTCTTGCAACGGATTGATATGGACTAAAAAAAGCCGTTTGGCATTGGCTTTGGCTGCGACTTGAGCGACCGGCGTCAAGCAACTGTGCCCAGTCAATTCGGCTCGGTCCTCCCAGCCGTCGGGGAAGTAACATTCATGTACCAGCGTATCGACACCTTGAATCGAATCGACATAATCAGCATCGATTCTTGCTGTCGTATCGGTGATGTAAGCCAGGCTCCTGTCCTTCCAGTCGAGCCTCAACCCGTGCGAACCACCGGGATGTTCCAAGTCGATCGCGCTGATCGTTGACCCATCACTCAGTTCCACAGCCTCGCCAGTCGTCAGCGGCAGAAATTCAAAATTCGGCTTCACGGGAAACAAAGCGACATTGAACAGGTGCTCTTTGATCGCCTCGATCTTCGACGCTTCCAAGTGAACCGTGACCCGGGAAACTTCCTTTTCAAACAGGATGTCGTACAGAAACGTCAGTCCAACTGAGTGGTCCAGGTGAGCATGCGACAGAAAGATATCCAGCGTCTGGGTTTGAATCAGATCCCGGACTCGAAACATTCCCGTGCCGGCATCAAAAATAACACCCAACTCCGGCAACATCATGCACGCCGTCTGGCGATGATTGTTGGGGTGATAGCCGGTCGTGCCTAGAAAATGAAATTTCACGCGGTTGTCGCAAAAGTTTGGGTTGTCATCAAGCAATCAGTTTAACCCATCAAACGTCTCTGAACAGGATTATGAACTGATAGCTGGCCGGTAGCAAATCCCAAAAATTCGATTTCCACCGAGTCACAATATGTTTTGGATAGGTCTAAGCCTCAGTCCAACATCAAATCGACACGCAAGCCCGACAATCCAAACTCAATACTCATTCTGAATTCTGTCCTTCACTCCTGCTTGTAAAACCTACCTCCCAAACAGTTTGCCAAAACCTTTCTGCAATTCTGCTTCGAGCTTATTGCCTAGCTGCTCCTGAATCCCTTGTACAGTGGGAACTGGATTCGTTGGTCCGCCCTGCGCGGCTCCATTTTGTGGCTGAGGTATGTTCTGCAATAAGCCACCGCCAAGCTTTTCTCCCAACTTTTCGCCAAGCTTGCTTTGAAGCTTGTTTAGCTCCCCACCAACTTTGCCGTTAAGCTCATTTCGAAACTGGTCAAGCTTGGGATTCAATTTTTCGGCGACAGCCTTATTGATCGCGCTGTTGGCAGCTTCTTTGGCCAGGTTCTGCGTGAAGCTTTGAATTGAACGCTTGTCCAGCACTGGTTTAGTAACTGTTCCAGTTACGGGAATCGAAAAAGACTTTCCTTTCAAACCAGCAAGATAGTCTTTCCCATCAATCCAGTCGTCGGCGATTGGAATTTGGGCAACCATGTTGAGCGACTGGTCCATTCCAACGCTACCGCTAGTCTGCACCACAAGATCTTTGTGGCTGAATTTCAGATTTTCATGAAACACCCGTCCATCGCGAACCAGAATAGGAATCGTCTGCTCTTCCATTCTCAACCAAGTGTTGAGGTCACGATCAGTCGCATCTGGTTTGAGCAACGTTCGCACTTGCTTAACGGTGGCAAGTAACTTGTCTGCGGTTGGACCGGCGCCAATTACGACATTGGAAAGCTTAACCGCACCTCGGGCTTCCATTTTCGTCGGGTCAAGAACAGGAACCTTTGCTTCGCCGATATCGACGGTAAAGTTACCTTGAGCGCTGGTCGCGTCTGCAGCCAGTGGAGCGACATACTTCAGCCAGGTTCTGGCAGTCTCAGGTTGAAGCGCAATATTGTTGATCAACCGAGTCTGATCCATCAGCAACATCGGCTCGCCGGTTCGCATATCCAGCTTTGGAGCAAACTGGACCAGCCCGCCGGCGAACGGGATTCCTTGCGTGCTGACTTGGCCAATACTTCGATCAACACCAAGCTGAAAATCGCTCTTGCCGACCGGAAGCCCAAGTAGTTCACCCTGATCCCAGCCGAAAGAAGCCGACGCTTGAAGCGAAGGCGAAACCCAAGGCTTGCTCCCGCCGACTGTCGGATTGGTTTCGAAAATCGGACCACGCACAGCAAACTGATGTTCGCGGTTTCCAGCCAGTCGAACAAACTCGCCGGTGTAAGCAGCCATCAGAGAATTGATTTTTTGCCAATCAGGAAGCCAGGTGCCTTGGATGTCCGCAAGCATACTTCCTGACAAATCCGAAAGCGTCCCGTTGGTTGAGGCTTTGAGGCCAGACGAATCGAGGGTCAGGTTTTGGAATCCAACGGCGTTGAAGTCGTTTGACATCGAAACCACACCCGCAACTGCGACGGTCGGTTCCCGCCAGACTTCCTGCCACTGGTTCGCCGCTCCGGTCCCGACTTGGGTAAACCGCCCCTGCGTCGGTTTGGTTGCGGCGACAAGATTGGTAATCTTCGAGTCGATTCGGCCGCCAATTCCGTTCTCGTTGGAAGCCAGTTGAACCGTTCCGTCCATGCCTCCAAACCAGAACACGCTGTCGTCAGCTGGTGACAGCTCGAACCAGTCGGCAACCTTGGCGACATCCGCTTTAAACTGAACGTTTCCATCAACACGCATATTGGAGGGAAACGAAATTTGAACTTGCTGGCCACGTGCCGACAAAGCACTGGTGACCAATGTCGTTTCAGGTATGAGCACCGCTCCGCTAGCCAAATCGTAAGCGACCGAGCCGGTTCCACTGGCTTGTTGCTCGCGAATCTTGACACCGTAGCCTTCGAATTGAAGCTGATCAATTTGATACTGGATGTTGGAAAGCTGAACGTTCTTTGAGTTGAGGTTGGCATTGCAGATCAAGTTCAATTTTCCATCGCTCTTGACGTCGCCCAAGTCAACGAAATTCTGCACGTGGCCGAGCCAGCCCGCCATCGTACCGGTCATTTGACAGTTGGCATTCCAGGCTTGGCTGGTATAAACGTCGGCGACCGGTTGGGCCAGTGTGGCGACAAGCCGCTCGGGTCCGATGTCGACTTGAAGCCCGGCTTGGTCAAGCTGTAACCGCCCAGCGTTGTAGTTTTGGTTCGCTTGGCCATTGAGCGTCTGAATTGGCTGAGCCGATTGATTGTTTCCTGGTTGTGAAATTCCTGAGCCGCTTAGCCTGACCGAAACCTGCGGCTGTTGCCAAACCGGCATCTCTGGCAGTTCGATCACGGGATGGTCGATGACAAAGTTGCCCGCGATCTGAATTGGAAGACCTTCGATTCCGTTGCTCAAGTCTGCTTGTCCGTCTGCAACTTGCCAGCCAAACTGCCCGTCGATGATACCGGCGACTTTGGCACCTTGAAGATCGGCAAATTGCCCAACCCGATCCATCAGTTTGGACAAATCGCCTTTGGCTTCAAACGCCGCCGTGTTCATATTGGCGTCACCACTGATGGTGAGAAAGTCAGAAATGCAGCTCAAGTTTTCCAGTGCGAAATGGCCATTGGACTCTTTAATCGTTCCCACGAGTCGAAGCGGCTTGGCCCAAACAATGTCTTGGCCCCCGCGCCTGGCGCTAAGATTGGCGGTGTCCACGTTGACGATCAACTTGCGCCCCTGAGCATCGTTGCGCGATGCCGCTTGAAACGCCACGGTCCCTGAATTAACGACTAGGTCTTCGTGCAGTCCCAGCGTCGAGGGAAGCATTCTGATCAAACCGGCCAGGTCGATTTCGCCATTCATGTCGAACGGGGTGTCAAGTAATTCGCCACCAGCGGCCAAGTTGGCAATCTGATTGACGTCAAATGATCCGTTGGCTTTGACCCTTCCAACGTCAGAATCAACATTGAATCCCTGAGCCGAGATCACAGTGGGAGAGGCTTGGATGGTTCCATTGGCTGAGATGTTTCTTAGCACAAATTGATCGGTGCCAAGCAGATCCGGTGCGACGACTCCGAAGTTGGTTAAGTTGAGTTGTTCCACATTCATTGCCACCGAATTGTTCGGGCCGCTGTAGGAGGCTTGGATCTTTCCATTCATGTTGCCTGCTGTATTGGTCGGGCCGATGAAGCGTTGAAGAACTGGTGCAGCCAGTGACAACGGTAAGTTTTGGGTTTCCAAGCGAACGTCCGCTGCGTCGAAGGTCAAGATCCGGGACCCGGAATCGACATGGGAGACCAGGGCCAAGCCACCGTAATCGAACTGAGGTGCTTGATTGGCAACCGGAGTCGCGGTTGCAACTCGGCACTGCGCGTCGACGATTAACGGAGCTTGTTGACTCGTTGTTTCAGCGACGACGTTGAGCTGATCGATCTGCCAGTATCGTGTTTCGGTACTCGAGGTCACCGTCGCTTTGCCATCGACAATATTCACCGTCAAATGCGGGAGCGGTTTGGCTGGCTTGCCGGCGGCATTGTTGGGCTGGGGCGTGAAGTTGGGATCGGCTGGTTGTATGTAAGCTGCGATCGCGTCTTCAATGTTGCTGCCGTCGGGACGTAGCTGCACGTGCGCGACGGGACTTTGAACGTCAAACCGGCCGTAGTCATTTGATGTCAGAAAACTGTACAACGGTTTGGTCGATGTGGCACTGTCGGCTTGGAAAATCAAGTTGCCGTTCGGGTCTACCGCACGAAGGTTGGACAGCTTGATCGGCTGCATCCAGCCCAGCGAAACGTCTTCTACCGAAACGTGGCCATTGAAGTCAGAGAGCGCGTAGTCGATCGCTTTCTGCTGCAACCCAAACCAGCCAATCATATTGGGCAGCAGGAAGAGAATGATCCCTAACAACAGCAAGAACCACGGCCAGCGTCGTTTTCGACGATACGGTTTTTCCTCGCGAAAGTTCTCGCGATCAGTACGACGTCGACGGCGTCGAGATTCAGAGGCATCTTCAAATGGATGGTCGTTGTCATAATTGGGCATGGCTTCCTGCCTGTTGCTTTGGCGCACCGGTAGCGGCGGCCGATTCTTTGAAAATCAGTGGCAGGGAGTTTAGATAGGTGCGCGCTGGCACAGAAGACGAAACGGTTAGCCTTAAGAGCTAGCAAAGTCGTGTCTGATAGCAAGATAGGCGAGTTTGCCTGCAAAAAATGACTTCACTCAGCCCAGCGTTTGACGATTTCGATGCCGACTTCCACGGCGGCCTCCATTTCATCCAAGCAAGCCCATTCGAGTGGCGAGTGAATATTGTGTTGGCCTGAAGACAGATTGGGAGTCGGCAATCCAAGCTCGGTCAATCGCGATCCGTCGGTGCCTCCACGAACGATCGTCCGCTTGCAACTATGCCCAATTCGCTCATGGGCTTCGACGGCGTAAGCCACCGCTCTGGGTTCGTTGACCAGTCCATCGGCCATGTTGCGATACTGCTCAGTGATTTCAACGTCTATCGTTGTACCTGGGCACTCTTCCTGTACCGATTCCGCCAGGTCCTTCAAAACTTGAGCGTGATCGGCGAGTTTGCTGGTGTCAAAATCCCGGATTAGAATTTTCAACGTTGCCTCAGCTACTCCGCCGTTGAGAACATATGGGTGAAGGAACCCGTCTCGGCCGGCGGTGCGTTCTGGAGAAAGCCCCATCGGCATCTCAGCCAAAAAACGTCCTGCCGCACGACTGGCGTTGACCATCTTGTCTTTGCCATAAGCCGGATGAGTGTTGACGCCGGTAAAGGTAACCAATGCCATGTCAGCAGAGAACGTCTCCTCGTCGATGTTACCCTGAGCTCCAGAGTCAAAGTTGTAACAAACCGTAGCATTGACCTTATTGAGGTCGACATGATCAACTCCGTGGCCGATTTCCTCATCACAGGTAAAAAATATTCGGACGTCACCGTGAGGTATTTCAGGATTCTCGATCAGGTGATTGGCCAATTCCATGATGATTGCCACACCGGCTTTGTCGTCACCGCCGAGCAGCGTCGTGCCATCGGTTGTGATGATTGTCTTGCCCTTGGCATCCGCCAGCTCGCTGCAACTCTCACTTGAAATGATTTTCGTAGGATCTCCGGTCAACACGATGTCCTGACCGTCAAAGTTTTCAATCACGTTTGGCTTGACGTTCTTGCCCGTCGTTTCAGGCGATGTATCGACGTGCGAGTTGAACGCAACAACCGGAGCGGATTCTACATTGCCCGGTACGGTGCCGTAGACAATTCCCCACTGGTCCTGATGTGCATCGGCGATTCCCATTTCCAGCATTTGCTGAGTCAGAAGTTTCCCGATCTCCATTTGTCCGGGACTACTGGGATAGTTGCCGCTTTGGTCGACAGCAGTTGTGTCGATCTTGACGTATTGAAGGAACCGTTGAAGCAGTCGTTGTTTATTCATGTTTGGATTACTAATTGGCTATTGGTCAAACCAGTCCCAACTCATGCGAGTCGGTTTGGCATTGGAGTCATTTGCCGCATCGGAGTGAAGGCATTACGATAAACGCTTGACGAAACGAAGTGGCACTTGCCACTCACTGCAGTTTTCACCAAAGCCCATTTTATGTCTTCTCCCGCCGTTAGCTACCTCGTGTTCGATATTGAAAGTGTCGCTGATGGTGATTTGATTTCCAAGGTTCGTTACCCGTCCGAAAACTTCTCGGCTACCAAGGCAATCGAGGTTTACACCGGGGAATTATTGGAATTGACCAACGGTCGTTCCGAGTTTATCCCCTACACTTACCATGTTCCGGTTTCGGTTGCGGTGATGAAAGTCGGTGTTGATTTTAAGATCATTGACATCGTGACGCTCGATTCGCCAAAGTATCGCCCCCACGTGATCGCAAAACATTTTTGGGATGGTTGGAAAGCCTACAAAATGCCAACGTTCGTCAGCTTCAACGGGCGCACGTTCGATATTCCCTTGATGGAACTGGCAGCCTTTCGCTACGGAATCAGTGTGCCAGCTTGGTTCAATTTGCAGGAGCGAACGTATGATCAAAAGCGAAACCGATACAATATGGGTTCGCATTTGGATTTGCAGGAGATCCTGACCAATTACAGCGCGACGCGTTTCAATGGCGGACTAAATCTGGCTGCCAATATTGTTGGCAGACCCGGCAAGATGGGAATCGCCGGTCACATGGTTCAAGAGCTTTACAACCAGGGCGAGCTTGAGCGGATCAACGATTATTGTCGCTGCGACGTGCTGGATACCTATTTCGTGATGCTGCGAACGAAGGTTTTGACTGGCGAATTGACACTTGAAGACGAAGTGGCATTGGTCGCCGATGCAGCAGAGTGGTTGGAAATGAAGTCGCAAGAGTTTCCTGTCTACGCTGAATATCTTCAACAATGCCGCCAGTGGGATAATCCGTGGCTGGAAACAGAAGCATAGTCGCCTTTCATAGTTGCCTTTCGCAGAGAGGCTGACGTTTGGTAACCCGAAGCGTAAGCGAGGAACGATGGGGATCATCGCGGCTCCTCGCTGACGCGTCGGGGCGTCCCTACGGGACGCGGTGTGTTTGTTGGGTGTTGATTTCTACCGACATTGTATCCCTACGGGATACGGGTGGTTGCTGCGGCTGTTGAATTTCTACCGACATGACA
>CAYSQZ010000099.1:7750-16696 GCA_964433035.1 uncultured Pirellulaceae bacterium
ATCCCTACGGGATACGGGTGGTTGCTGCGGCTGTTGAATTTCTACCGACATGACATCCCTACGGGACGCATCGGGTTACCATTTGCCCAAGCGTTTGAAAAAAACACAATCTCGGAGCAAAGGCGACTCTGAACTAACCCTTGGCCGCCAGCGCGGCACGGTTAGCTCGTTTGCGATCGGATTCTTTGAGCAACATCTTTCTCAGACGGACGTTGCTGGGCGTGATCTCCACCCATTCGTCGTCTTCGACATACTCCAGCGCTGCCTCGAGCGTGAACTTACGAGCCGGTTTCAACTGAAGATTTTCATCCGAACCCGAGGCCCGCATGTTGGTCAATTGTTTGGCCTTGGTTGGATTGACCGGCAAGTCATTGGAGCGGACGTGCTCGGCAACGATCATGCCTTCGTAAACCACATCGCCAGGCGCGACAAACATGTCGCCGCGCAGCTGCAACGATGAAAGCGAAAAACCGACGGCTTTTCCGGGCACCATCGAGATCATCACGCCATTGGTTCGTGACGGGACGTCACCTTCGCGGGGTCGGAATTCCAAAAAGCGATGGTTGATGATCGCGGTGCCCTGGGTCGCGTTGAGTAGCTTGGTTCGGATACCGATTAAGCCTCGGGAAGGGATCACAAACTTAGCCAACGTAAAATCCCCGCGAGCCGTCATCTCGAGGACTTCGCCTCGCCGATTGCCAACCATCTCCATGACGGGGCCGAACTTATCTGTGGGGACTTCGACTACGAGTGTTTCAAACGGCTCGTGAACCTGACCATCAACTTCTTTAGTCACCACTCGGGGTTTCCCAACCGACAACTCAAAACCCTCACGTCGCATGTTCTCGATCAGCACGGCCAGGTGGAGAATCCCCCGCCCCGAAACCGCAAAAGACTCACCGTTTTCAGTAGGCTCGACTTTGAGGGCCACGTTTCGGTCAAGCTCTTTGATCAACCGCTCGCGCACTTGCCGGCTGGTCACGTACTTGCCTTCCTGGCCTACCAGCGGCGACGAGTTGATCGAGAAGATCATTTGCAACGTTGGTTCATCGACCGAGATCCTCGGCATCGGCTCGGTGATTTCGAGGTCGCAAATCGTGTCACCGATTTCAATATCCTCAATCCCGATGATAGCCGCGACTTCACCGGCTTCGCAACGATCGACTTCGATGCGGCCCAGTTTGTCAAACGAGTTTAACGTCGCGATCTTGCAAACACGCGGTTTACCGTCTTTGCCGATGACGTTGACCGACTGGCCTTTTTTGACAAAGCCACTGACGATTTTTCCCACCGCGATCCGGCCAACGAACTCTGACCAGTCCATGGTCGTAACACCCATGCGAAAAGGGCCAGGTTCAATCGTTGGCGGTTCAATCTGTTCCAACACCAGATCCAACAGCGGTTCCATGTTGCCTTCGAACGTATCAGGCTCGGTCGTGGCATAGCCGTCTTTGGCTGAAGCGTAAATGTAATGGAAATTGTCGAGGTACTCTTCGCCGCCCATTTCGAGGATCAGCTCCATCGCTTCGTCAACGACTTCGGCCGTACGTGCGTCGGGTCGATCGACCTTGTTGACGACCACGATCGGTTTGAGACCGGCTTCGAGGGCTTTGCCTAGCACAAAACGAGTCTGCGGCATTGGACCTTCGGCGGCGTCGACCAGCAGCAACGCGCCGTCGGCCATCTTGAGTACGCGTTCGACTTCGCCTCCGAAATCAGCGTGGCCCGGCGTGTCGATGATGTTGATCTTTACGCCTTTGTAAGGCAGCGCGATGTTCTTCGCCAGAATCGTGATCCCACGCTCTTTTTCAATATCGCCTGAGTCAAGAATCCGCTCGCCTTGCAGTTGAGATTCACGAAACTGTCCGCTTTGGCGAAGCAAACAATCGACCAGCGTTGTTTTGCCATGATCGACGTGAGCGATGATGACGATGTTACGGATGTCTTTTCGTTGGGTCATTGGATTGCTTTGATGAACTGATGGCGGAAGCCCAAGATCATATCGGTCGGTTTTGGTATTCGAAAGGTGAAAATCGGTGTCAATTTGCTTCACGGATATGCCTGAGTATCGCGGTTGAGTGTATAACTTACTGCCAGTTGATAACTGATCGGCAATCAATAATTGATTGCGAGCGAATATCTAACCGCAATCGGGTGCAGAGGTTCCAAACATGACTCTGAACCTCAAATTGGCTTTTCGTGAACTTTGGAGAAAATCTTGGCTCGAGTAGTACTTGCGATGTCTGGCGGCGTTGATTCAAGCGTCGCTGCGCACCTGTTGATTGAGCAGGGCCACGAAGTGATCGGTGTGTTTATGCGCCACGGCGAGAAAGCCGTCCAGGCATGTGCAATCGATGGCAAGGTCGAGTCGTCTCCATTGTTGCCGGTACTCAATAATCGAGCCGATCATAAACAGGGCTGTTGTAGTGCTTCTGATGCCGAGGATGGTCGCCGTGTTGCCGAGCGACTGGGCATTCCTTTTTACGCTTTGAACCTCGAAGAAGAGTTTCGCGGGATCATCGATTACTTTGTCGATGAGTACACCGTGGGGCGCACCCCCAACCCGTGTGTGATGTGCAACAACAAAATCAAGTTTGGCAAACTGTTCGATTACGCTGACAGCGTGGGGGCCGAATTTCTTGCCACCGGCCACTACGCTCAGTTGCAACGCAGTGGTGATTCAAACAACAGTGAATTGAAATTGATTCGCGGCGTCGACGATGGCAAAGACCAATCGTATGTGCTCTTTGGAATCAAGCGAAAGTATCTTGAGCGAATGCTGTTGCCGGTTGGCCAATACGAGAAACCATTCATTCGCGAGATAGCCGGGCAGCTCGGTCTCAATGTTGCCGAGAAAAAGGACTCTCAGGAAATCTGTTTTGTAACCTCGGGTAAGCACGATGAGTTTGTCCGGCAACGGCGTGGAGATGTCGTGGATGAAGCCGGTGGAGAGTTGTCGGGAGAAATTGTGACGACCGACGGGACGGTGGTTGGAACCCATCCGGGGATTGAGCGTTTCACGATCGGCCAGCGGAAGGGGTTGGGCGTGGCGATGGGCGAACCTTACTTTGTCGTGCGGATTCAACCCGAAGACCGTCGAGTCGTGATTGGAAAACTTGCCGAACTAGGGCGGTCGGAATTGACGGCCAGCGATACCAACTGGCTGGCCCAGCCGCCAGAGACTTCGCTGGATTCAAACGGTCAGTTCCGATGCCTGGCTCAGATTCGCTACAACAGTCAAGCCAAACCCGCTACGGCCAAAGTGTTACCCGAAGGCCGTTTGGAGGTGAAGTTCGACGAGCCGCAAAACGGTGTCGCTCCAGGTCAGGCAGTTGTTTGTTATGACGGCGAGCAAGTCCTGGGCGGTGGTTGGATCGACTAAGCCCTTGGCCGTTGTCCACGGCAGCCGATCGTCGTAAACGATGAAATTATGGCGCTACTTGGTCGCGGCCACCTCCAGCGACAAAACCTGAGCCGAACTAGCTTGGCTAGAACTGTCTGACAGTTTCATTTTGGACTGAGCTAGCCGCCGGTAAATACGCAACGAACCGGCGGCTAGCGCCTTGCCGCTCAGATTCATTCAATAAGCAGTGCCTGGCAGCACTGGCGAGGCTCAAGCGACTGGCAAGTGGCCCATTACATCGCTATCATAAGGCTCAGGTGGACCATCCTGAAACATCCTTCGAAGTAAAACGAAATGGGGATTGCTGTGCAACAAAATCAAATAGCTTTCGACTTATGCTTCCTTGTCGCTCAGTTGGAGGACTTTAATACAGATAATCTCAAGGAGTATGGCATTTGGGCGGGGATCGCGATTCTGCTGTTCATGATGGCTGGTCTTGGGATGGCGTTGTTGACCTACGGCAAGCTTTGGTTTCAAGCCTACATGTCCGGCGCCGACGTGAGCATGTTTAGTTTGATTGGGATGGGGTTTCGAAAAGTCCGTCCCGACATGATCGTTAAGGCCAAGGTCATGGCCAAGCAAGCGGGCTTGGACATCAGTCGAAAAAACGGTATCAGCACCGAACAGCTTGAGGCGCACTATCTCGCTGGCGGCGATGTCATGAAGGTGACCAACTCGATCATTGCAGCCCAGCGAGCCAACATTGATCTGGACTTTGACCGTTCGGCCGCGATTGACTTGGCTGGTCGTGATGTGATGGATGCGGTGCGAACGTCAGTCTATCCCAAAGTCATCGACTGCCCCGACCCTGAGCGAAGTGGCAAGAATGTTCTCAGTGCGATGTCCAAAGATGGTGTTGAGCTAAAAATTCGTGCCCGGGTAACAGTGCGGACCAATCTTGAGCAGTTGATCGGTGGTGCGACAGAAGAAACCATCATTGCTCGCGTTGGTGAATCGATTATTTCGTCGATTGGATCTGCTGCCAAGCATCAAGACGTGCTGGAAAACCCAGACCGAATTTCACGTGCCGTTCTTGAGCGTGGGTTGGATGCCCATACCGCGTTTGAAATTGTCTCGATTGATATTGCCGATATCGATGTCGGCGAGAACATTGGTGCCAGGCTCCAGGCTGATCAGGCCGAGGCGGATACTCGAGTGGCTCAGGCCGCAGCTGAAAAACGTCGTGCTGACGCGATCGCCAGAGAACAGCAGATGAAAGCCGATGTTGCGCTGCAACGTGCTCAGTTGGTGTTGGCCGAAGCCGAAGTTCCTCAGGCGATGGCCACCGCTTTTCGCGAAGGCAATTTGACGGCGATGGAAAACGGTAGCAAGTAGGCAATCGTTTTGATTGCCGGTTCTCTTGCGTTTCTTTCCACTAGCTTTTCTGGATCATTCAGAAAAAAATAGGGCACTTGTTGACCCGAACTTGCTCTTGCTCATCCCGAAATACCTACCGTCCTGCCCAGTGCGGTCGGTTACATTTAACCAGACTGAGATTACTGTGAAGATATTGCTAAGCGAGAAGGAATTAAACGAAGGCGTAGAAAAACTGGCCGTTCAAATCAACGAGACTTACCAAGGCAAACCGCTGACGATTGTTGGTGTTTTGACCGGCAGCGTGATCTTGATGGCTGACTTGATACGCAAACTTGAGATGCCGCTTCGCGTTGGCGTAGTTCAAACCAGCAGTTACGAAGGGACGCAGCGAGGTGCACTAACGATCAATTCGGAAATGATGCTTGATATCTCTGGGCGAGATGTACTTTTGATTGACGATATCTTCGACACTGGCAATACACTCGAAGAAGTTACCCAGTTGATGCAGGAGCTGGGACCGACGAGTTTGAAATCTGCAGTGCTGCTGTTGAAAACCGGACGCCAAGAAGTCGATTGGAAGCCCGAGTTTATCGCGTTTGACATTCCCGATGAGTTCGTGGTTGGATACGGTTTGGACTACAATGATGAGTATCGCAATCTGCCTCACTTGGCGATTCTCGAGCCAGCTGACATTCAAGGGAGTGCCAGCGAGACTTAGGCAACGATTTGACCGCGTTGATTGTTGGCTGGTAAAGTCGTCATGCGTAGCCAAATTTGGAAAACGTAATGAACTCAGGCACCGATTTTGACTCCCGAAGAATTGCGATCGTGAGCCGTCGGTTCTGGCCCATCTGTAGTTCTACCGAGCTCGCCGCCTGCGAAGTCGCCACTGAGCTGGACGCAGCCGGGCATCGGGTTGATGTCTTTACGATCCGCTGGGAGAAGAGCTGGCCCCATTTTTTTAAGTTTCAAAACTTGAATGTCCACCGAATCAACCGTCCGGTGTCAGGTCCTTGGGGCGGATTTCGCTACGTGCGGAATTTAAATCGAGCCATGATAGAACAAGAACCGCAAGCGATTATCGTGTTTGGCGTCGGGGATGAAGCGTGGGCAGTGGCCAAGACCTTTGCCGGTAAAGTTCCTTTTACCATTCGCATCGACAGTCTGGTTTTAGGTGCAAAAGAATCGAAGCCTGACTTTTCAAATCGACAGTTGACTGCATTGAACGCAGCAGAGCGCTTGGTCGTTGACTCGCAGTGGACAGCAGAGCGGCTGTCGATGCACCCGGGAATTGATGACCAGAAAATTTCCATCATCGCAGATCCTGTTTCAGTTGACACAGACAAATCCAGACAACAACTCAGCACAGTTTCAGTGGCCACGTCGGCTTCGGCTCGAATCGCGATATCGGACGCCCATCCGATTTTGATGATCCAGGCCGACCAGCCTCTGGTGGTAACGGTGTCGCCGATGGAGGACGACATGGGGATGCTGGATTTGGTTGCGGCCTGGCCCCAAGTGCTTCGTCGATTTCCCGATGCTCGGCTTTGGATTATCGGCGAGGGCAGTAACAGTCGGCGCGTTTGGGACTTGATTATGAAAAAGCATCTGGTGCATTCGGTTATCATGCCCGGAAGTTTTGACGAACTCGACGACGTCTTCAAGGCAGCCGATCTTTATGTACATCCTCTGAGGTCAAATCAAAGTTGTAATTTTCTTAAACTTGCGATTGCCAAAGGATTGTGCCCGATCGTCACGGAGCATCCAACGACTACATCGTTGGTAGAACATCTGGTCGGCGGTATCGTTGTTGCGCCCCAAGATCATCCTGCTATGTCCGAGGCTATCATAGAGTCTCTGGAGAACGGCGAGGTTCGAAATTCGGTCAGAGAAAATGCCAGCCATTGTCTGGAATCCAGTTCCGATTCTCGACTGGCAGAGGAATTGCTGAGCTCTTTTTTGACTACGCTCGATTGATCCCGAAAAGGATCCTGTCGTAGGATTGGATTTTCAAACTACCTGCATTTGTTGAGTCGCCAGTGAACCAGCACATTCTTTTCGTGATCGAGAATCTCTTCTCGCTTGGCGCTGCCCAGCAGCTCAAGGTGTTGACTGAGGGCCTGGTCGCTCAAAAGCACAAGATTCATGTTGCGGTGCTGGGACAACGGTCGTTCGAACCGTCGCAATGGACGGAATTGGGTATCGAAGTCTCGTTTCTCAACGGAGATGACAAAACACCCCTGCACACGATGCGAGATGGTTTTCATGTGGTCAAGGAATTACGACAGCTGATCGCCAGCCTCTCACCTACCATCGTGCACACGTGGTGCGGTGCTGCGGAATTGTTGACATTGATTGCGTCGAAGAATATTCCGTTTGCCAAACCGTTGAAGCAATTTCGACTGATCAGCACCGAACTTTATCGGCAACCGGAAAAGCGCTTCGTCCGTCAGTTTGTCGAAAACCGAATGGCTGATCGCGTGGAGCGGATGATCGTCCCACATGAGTCGGTCAAGCAACACCTGGTGGACAACGGTTACCGCGAATCGAGAATTTCAATCGTTGCCAATGCTGTTGCTGCTACTACGTCTGATCGTTTCAAATCAAAACAGGAGTTGCGTCGACGGCTTGGTTTGTCCGAATCTTCCAAAGTCGCCGGGACGGTAGCTCGGTTACATCACCGATCTCGTTTAAAGGATTTAATCTGGGCGACCGATTTACTGACGTGTATTCGTGAGGATTTTCATTTTATCATCATTGGATCCGGGACGCAGTTGAAGCAACTCCAACGATTTGCGTCGCTCACTGAATCTCGGAATCACGTTCATTTTCTGGGTCAGCCAGATTCGCCCGAGTCCCTGATCGCCGGTTTGGACTTCTATTGGCATTCTCATTTGAACGATCCTTTGTCCGGCAATTTGCTCGCCGCAATGGCGCGAGAGATCCCCGCGATTTCCGTATTTGGCCCTGGTACTGAGCCTATCGTCAAACATCAAGAAACAGGGATGGCTGTCAACTTTGGGGCGCGAGATGAATTCGCTCGGTGGACCAAGTACTTCATCGAGCAAACCGAATCGACTCAGCAACTTGGGCTGCAAGGTAGCAACCATGTCGTTTCGAAATTTGAAAAATCCAATATGATTGACGGCTACATGAAGATTTACGATCAATCTGATTAGTGGTTCGTCAAATTGAATTGACAGATTGCAATTACGCTTTGGCTCTTGAAACAAAGTTTGAATTGAACTCCGAGCTGGTCAATTCAGGTCGGTTGAACCAAGAGGGTAGTCTGACAATTTCTTATTGGACTGAGAGGCAAGACGCTAGCCGCTCACATTTATCCATTTTGTCCTACTCGGAATCCTGCCGATTGATCACGAAGCGCAACGCTAATGGCGCGTCAATGGTTGGCCATCCCACACCTCACGACTTAGTGGGGCCGTCAAAACTGATCTGACCAGTCTATTGCAAGATTTCGATCAGAAAATGACCTAGTAAACCGAATTAGCTTCTAGTCAATTCAGGTCGGTTGGAACACTAGCTTTGTTTTGCGATGGGGTTATCGCATGGTAGAATAGACAGTCTCAACTGAAGACCTGATCTTTCGCAGGCCGTGCCCACCGTGGTTGACTCCGCACGGCAATAACCGAGTTTTCAAAAGCTCAGTATTGCCTTGAATAAGAACGAGGAACGTTAGGCAACGTTGCCAGCGATAGATTTTAGAATTGCCTATATTTGTAACTTTGTAACGCTTTGAATCAAGAAAAGATTGATCTTATGAAACGACTATTGCCATGCTTACAGGCACTACTGTTTGTGTACCTATTGGTGGCCAACGCTACCGCTCAAGATGAGGCTCCCAATAAAGATGAGTCTTCGAAGCGAGATGTTAGCGAATTGAGTGTCGATGAATTGCAGAGTTTCGAAGAGTTCCGACAGCATTTCAGACTTGAAATGGTGGCTTTCACCAAACGATACCGAGCAGCAGCCGGTAAAGATAAAGCGGAAGTGTCCAAAACCAGACCGACTGTTGAGATTTATCATCCACTGTTGTCAAAGCTTGTCGCCGAAGCAACGGCAGCCGAAGCTGAAGAAATTTTGAGTTGGTGGTGGCACGGGAGTCGAGGTAGAAGAGATGCTGAAATGATGAGCCAGCTTTTAATTGATCACCACAGCGAAGCAAAGATGTTGACAAAGTTCGCACCAAGAATGAGGTGGGATCTTGC
>CAYSQZ010000100.1:0-5583 GCA_964433035.1 uncultured Pirellulaceae bacterium
CAAAGACCATTTGTACCTGAGCGTCATCCTTAACGCCCGACCTAGATTTTTCATAATTTCCAGTTCTTGTTCGCGCTCTTGCTTCCCTGCAAATTGGGGCGACTTAGGCCTATGTTTTAGCCGCTAACAAGGCGATTCTCCAAGGTCAGATTGCTTGGAGCCAGGTTCGTGGGTAGCTGGGTAAACCAGCGTGCTATCGCGACACGAATCCTCGGATAGAACCAACTGTGTCACGCCACGTGACGCCAATTAAGCGGCGTGCCACGAGCAATCGAAACCGCTGCATGGCTTGTTAATATTCGATCGATATGAGTCGGCTCCAGCCCCTGGCCCGGGCGAATTGAGCGAACGTTTTGAGCCGTGAATTGCTCACCTTGCTCAATATCCTGAACAGCAAACAGCGAACGGCGAAAAGAAAGATTGTTTTCGTCGCTTGGGGTGGTACCGTAGCGAACAGAGCCACTGGCTTTTTCGGCTTCACGCACCGAGTTAACCATCTCCGCGAATTCAGCAGGCTCCAGCGAAAAGCTGCTGTCAGGACCCTTGTCGAATCGTGAATACGTCAGGTGCTTTTCAATAATCGTCCCGCCAAGGCAAACTGAAACAACTGGAGCCAGAGAAGCCAGGGTATGGTCCGAAAGGCCAACGGGAACTTGAAATCGAGTTTTTAGATCCGCAATGGTTTTAAGGTTCATCGCATCCACGGGAGCCGGATAGGCACTGGTGCATTTGAGCAACGCGATTTGATCACAGCCATTGACCTGAAGGATCTCAACGGCTTGTTCGATTTCCTCTAGCGTCGCCATTCCCGTTGAGACGATGACTGGCTTACCTGTCGCAGCGACCTTTCTCAACAGCGGTACATCAATGATCTCGAAAGAAGCGATTTTGTACGCCGGAACATTCATCGACTCCAGAAAATCAACTGCCGTTGCATCGAAAGGAGAAGAGAAAAGATCCATTCCAAGTCGATTGGCGAGTTTCATGAGTTTGGGTTGCCAATCCCAGGGTGTGTAAGCTTTCTTGTAGAGGTCATATAGTCTGGAGCCATCCCAAACGGTGCCTTGGTTGATCCGAAAATGTGGTTGATCGGAATCGAGGGTCAGCGTGTCGGCGGTGTAAGTCTGAAGTTTGACCGCATCAGCGCCAGACCGATGGGCCAATTGGACCAATTCGATGGCTCGATCGAAGTCTTGGTTATGGTTGGCTGAGATTTCCGCAATGATATAAGCCGGATTTCCGGGGCCAATCGTACGCCCGTTGATCTCGAGATGAGATTTGAGGTCCGGCTTTTTGGTTTGATTGTTTTCCTGATTTGTCATTTTGAAATACCGCTTAAGCTGCTTTTGAATTGGTTACAAGTAGCCCGTCACGAAGTAGCGCCTCACGATATCCTTTCCTTTGTGTTTGTGCCCTTGCGAGTGAGGCAAGAGAATCAAATCTCGCTTGGCTAAGCCGAACGTCTGAGTTCTGTTTCACTGACCAACTCGTTCGTATCTTCGTATCGCGCCAACAGGAATTGATTCGCAATTTTTCCAGCGATGATGATCGGTTCGATGGCAACAAAGCCGGCGCGACGAAACGCGCGTTCGGAAGCGGCATTGCCGGGCTTGATTCGGGCGATGATTTCCCGGCACGGTGTTGTCTCGAAGAACGCTTGGCAGGCTTCTGTGATCAGATGCTGGCCTAGTCCCCTGCCCCGCAATGATTGATCGAGGATGATACTGATGACTCCCGTTTGGCCATCATCGTGGCGGTCAAAGCGGATTTGCCCGAGGGGTCGAAAGTTCTGGTCCTGAGCGATCCAAATTTTTGTATCAGCATCATCAAGTTGTTTTGCCAACCAGTTTCGGTGCGATTCTAGCGGGATAACATCTTGTGAAAAAGAAACCGAGCGGACTTCGGGATCGTTTCGCCACTGCCACAGTAGTTCAGCGTCGTCGTATTGAGCGTCGCGGAACGAGCAAAGCATTGAAGCCATCTGGCTGGCTATCCGGCTACCACCCTTGCCATCGATAAGGGCCATTCCCAATTCGGACATCGTTTTTCTGGTTTCATAATCGTTGAGCAGTCTTCGAATTGTTTTGGAAAGTCGTTTTGTCGGGTCAGTGATTGTGGGGTTCCCACTAGCCGCAATTTCATCGATGGAAATCATGACGCCAAGTCGATTAAGCGCCATCGCAACGGGAATCTGATTGTCGGCGATCGAAGCCACAACCGCTGGAACGCCACAGCGAGCCAGTTCGTAGCATGTCGATCCGCCGGCTGAAATTGCCATATCGACTCGGTGCATTAGAGCCGACATGCGATCGACGTTGCGATGAATTCTCAAGCTCATGTTGGCGGTTTTCTTGAAGACTTCCAGTTCGTCAAGATGGCCATAGCAAGCACCAATGACGCAGTCGACGATCAATTGTTTTCGATTCAAGTCCGAGAGAACCTGGAGGGTTTTGAGTGTCCAGTTATCTGCGTCTTCACCACCGAAGGTCACCAGGATTCGTCTGGCCTGCTTGACGATGTGTTTGGATGGATCCGCGATCGTGTTGAATTCGCTGCGCAGCAACGCGAACGAAGGCCCGGCAAGAATTTTCGCTGTGCCCGATTGTTGATAATTTTCGGCTGTCGCGTAAGCGTTTTGGTTGACAATGATATCAGCGTTTTTATGACTGGCGTGCTGGTAATCGTCGATGACGATCAGTCGACTACCTGCGGTCGAAAGTTCAGCTTGATAGTCATCGTCAAACTGATATCCATCCAGTACGATCCAGTCGGCTTCCAGTTCCCTTGCAATCTCAGCGGTCTCCGCGGCATCCAAGCGGTCGCACAAAGTGTTGTCGAGACGATAATAGTCAAAACTTTCGGCTTGGATTTTTGCGATTAATCCAATGGGTAGCTCGCCCCCGGCAAACGCGACGCTCCCGCCAAGCCGTTTCCAGGCTTGGCCCAGCGCCAAGGAGCGCATCACATGACCGGTCCCCACGCTGGGGCCAGCGTGGGCGCGAACCAGGAGTTTCATTTTTAGTTGGTTTCGCGTTGGTTCATTGATCGAATTCATTACGCTACCTTTTGAACCACCAACTGATTGATATCTTGCCAATGGGGATTGGCCAGGCACGCGGCTATCGTTTGTTGCCAGTTGAAATGGTAAATGCCAAGCGACTCGAAATGTTGATAGATCGTTCGTATCAATTCGAGATCTTCGGGCGTATCGACTGTCCAGCGAAACCCAGAACAATCTTCCAAAGATTTCAACGAGCCAATCGAAAATTGCTCGGGGTTACGGTAAGCGTAAAGCGTCACGTGCTCGCGGTACTCTGGCGACGTGGCTAAGCGAGCAATGCGTTCAAGGGCTTGGGTGGAGATGCATTCGCAGTCCAGCCCACGAGGAAAATGACGCTCAGGATAGAAGTTGCAGCAGTATTCGAACTCAGCTTGCGCCGTTGAGGCTGTCGAGAGCTGAACCAGTTGATCGATCACTTCCGGGTCGATCAAGGGGCAGTCTGAGGTGATCCGAACAACACGGGTCGCGGAGAAACGTCGTGCGGTTTCCAGATAGCGATCCAGTACGTCGTGCTCGCTTCCTCGATAGTAGCTCCAGTTTCTGGCTTCACAGTATTCGATCAGTGGGTCATCGGTTGACTCGGTGGTCGTGGCGATGACGACTTGGTCGGCTAGTTTTGCTTGCCCTACTCGGGCAACCACGCGCTCAAGCATCGATTGGCCGGCAATATCAAGCAGGATTTTTCCAGGAAGCCGAGAACTGCCGAGCCGAGCTTGGATGATCGCGACGGTCTTTTTGTTTTCAATCGGCGCAACCAAGTCAATGCTATCGCCACGAGTGTCTTGCGGCAGGTTTAGCGTTTGAGATTTGTTGGTTCGTTTCATGGAAACACGGGTAATTTGTGGCCTTGGGGTGTGTGCGTTTACGCTACCTTGAGCGCAACCGGTTCGAGATTGCTGTCGGCGGTAGAAGCGATGTTTTGCAATTCCTCTACTGTTCGCCTGACGTCGGCTTCGACCATCCCCGGAAAAATTGGCAATGAGAGGATCTCGTCATACGCTCGCTCGGCGTTGGGACAACAGCCGGACTGATCGCCGTAAACCTGAACGTAAAATGGGTGTTGATAAACTGGTTGATAATGAACGTTCACGCCGATCTCTCGTTCTCTCATCAGTTTGAATGCTTGATCGCGTGAAATGCCAGACGCGGTTGAATTCCATCTAATAACAAATAGATGGTATGAATTAGTGACACCTTGTTTAACTTCCAGCGGCTCAACATGGGCAACATCGCTCAGCAAAGCCCGGTAAAAGCGAGCGATGTCATTGCGTCGACGTGTGAAACGTTGAAGCTTGTCGAGTTGTGAAAGCCCCAGAGCACATTGGATGTCGGTCAAGCGATAGTTGAAGCCAAGCGACTCCATCGCGTATTGATGTTGGCTTAGTTCTTGACGCTGGACAAAGTCAGTTGAAATGCCGTGGTTGCGAAAATTTTGCATCTTGGCGGCTGCATCGGCGCGATTGGTCGTAATCATTCCGCCTTCGCCGGAAGTGATTTGCTTGATCGGATGTAGGCTAAAACAATTAAAATCTGCGAGGCTGCCAACGGGTTGGCTATCTTCTCCTTGTCCAACGCTCGCCCCCAGGGAATGGCAAGCATCGGCAATGAGGACGAGATTGTGCTCATCAGCAATCGCGCGAAGAGCGGCGTAATCACACGGTTGGCCGCCGTAGTCCATCGAAACGATGGCTTTGGTTCTTGGCGTTATCTTGTTTCGTACGTCATTGGGGTCAATTAAAAGTGTATCGGGATCGACATCGGCAAAGACCGGTTTAGCGCCCAGGTAAATCGCTGCGTTGGCCGAAGCGACGAAAGTGATCCCAGGCACGATGACCTCGTCGCCAACATGACAACCAACGCCAGCGCCGAACATGGCGGTATGAAGCGCCGCAGTTCCACTGCTAACCGCGACGGCACAGTCAGAGCCAGTGGCAGCAGCAAAAGCCGCCTCGAACTCTTCAACCTTGGGGCCAGTCGTTAACCAATCTGATTGGAGTACTTCAAGGACGGCTTCGATGTCATCCTTGTCGATTGTTTGCTTTCCATAGGGCAGCATCATAGGGTCCTTATGCATTAGAGGCACATTGAATGTTGAAGCGACGAGAGTTGTCTGAGAGTTCTGCTGTCTGACATCCTGCGGGATACAGCAATTTTGCGCGGCTCAAAGGCGCGCGGCGGATTCCAACCGGACTCGTTGACGAGGAGATTTTGAAGCCAGAACATCCTTGTTCCTCACGACTTTGAATCTTTCCGTACTGATGCGCTCTTACTGAGCGTTTGACGGACGAACAATCAAGCTATCCCAGATCTGGCGAACCAACAATACGAATATAGGATTGGCTTTGACTGCAACTGACCCGTCAGATCGGAAGCCCCAAGAAGCCGAGTTTTTGATGCAACCTGATGGTTTTTGC
The DNA here is from genome assembly GCA_964433035.1 of uncultured Pirellulaceae bacterium. Lineage (GTDB taxonomy): Bacteria > Planctomycetota > Planctomycetia > Pirellulales > Pirellulaceae > Mariniblastus. Next base: position 5,476 of record CAYSQZ010000100.1, read on the forward strand.
TATCAGTTTTGGATCACCGAGCCTCTTCGCTTGCTAGGAAATTCATGTTATTTGGAAACCCGAAGGGGCGTAAGCGAGGAAGAAGCGGCAACTCACTTCGCCTCGCTA
>CAYSQZ010000100.1:5683-16693 GCA_964433035.1 uncultured Pirellulaceae bacterium
GGAAACCCGAAGGGGCGTAAGCGAGGAAGAAGCGGCAACTCACTTCGCCTCGCTAACGCGTCGGGTTACCATTTATTGTTCCAAGCGTTTGATAAAATCACAGCCTCGACGCGTAAGCGATGAAATAGTGGGGATCACGGAGCCTCTTCGCTTGCTAGGAAATTCATGCTATTTGGTAACCCGAAGCGTAAGAGCGTCAGCGAGGAAGAAGCGGCAACTCACTTCGCCTCGCTAACGCGTTGAGGTACCATCAGCGCAGCAACAGCTTGCCGCTCACATCTAACAAACATGCCTAGTGTTTCCACACCGCCGCCATGAACTTGCGTGCTTTTCGACGCAGCCGCTTCAATTTGCCCGGGGGTTTCGGTCGTGCGTAAAGGGTTTGCTGTTTAAAAGTTCCTTCAAACAGTCCCGTAGATTGAAAGTATTTGTGCTTCAAACCGCGCGTCTGAAGCCAATGGGCGTACATCAGAGCTCCTGTTTTGTCTTGCGGTTCAAGCGTCTGGCAGAGCAGATCGATGGTTTGCTCGTGCGAGTGCGAGCGGTAAACACCGCCCAGATTTTGGTAAAAAGACGGTCCCAGCAGGACCGATGGCATGCCCCAAAAAACCGCTTCGCAACCGATACTGGAGCCAAAACTGACAACCGTATCGCTGGCGCGCATCAGCGAATAACTGTCAATCGCCGCGCCCGGATGGATCACGGTTAGGTTAGGATAGTCGAGAGACAACATGTCGCTTAGTCGCTTATTCTTAACGTCTTTGAGGTTGGGGTGGACCCGCAGGTAGAGCTGCGTTTCTGGCTGGCGCTGATAAAGATCGTGGGCAATCGAAGCGATCGCGATGACTTGATTTGGGTACAGATCGTTCTGCCACGCTTTGCCGATCGCGACAAACTCGTCATCCGAAGAAGTGAAGATCGAAATATTCTTCCGGTCTGAATCAAACTCGCTTGGCAATTTTCCCTGCTGTTGATCTTTTACAAAGCTATGCCAAGTCTTTTCGATTCGGTTGACTCGGTCGTGAAACCAGTTGCAGGCGATCTGCTCACGCTCAGGATTTGAAGCCGCTTCTTTCCAGCTGTCTCGAATTGCTTTTTCAATCATTACCAGATCGTGAGGTAGATGATTTTTGTGTAGTTCATAATGCTTGCCGTCGCATCCACGCTCATGCAGATAACAATCGACTTGCATTTTCTGACAGGCCCTTAAAACACCACGCATCGCCGAAAATCGTCCGTTGCAAACGTAGACCCGATCGATAGATTGATCCTGAGCGTGTTGTTGGGCAAGAAAGTCGAGCGTTTGCCAATAGGCTTGCCAGGCACTGGTGGCGAATCGTTTGACCAGATCCTGATGCTGGTCCAAATCTGGTTCGGGGTCCCGGCAGATCGAAACGACAGAAGAAAGTACGGCATAGCCGATGTCGAATTGCTCGATGCGGTAGTCGATCAACTGTTGGACTGATTCGAATTTGGTTCTGAGCGTTTCCAGGTGTTCAGCGGGGATCTTTTGAAGTGCATTGAATTGCGAGTGTTCTGGTTGAGGCACTGTGGAGGTCGTCAGCAACTCAAGCCCCATGTTTCGCCGCCCCAGGCATTGTTGGCAACGCTCAGGTTCATGGTTGGGGTTGAAGTCGCAATTGGCAAGTTCACCGGTACAATTGATGAATTGAACTTGATCACCCGCGTCAAGATGTTGCTGCGCGATGTCGAGTTCCGTCTCGAAGTGAGGAACAACGGTGGCGTATGGGGAGAAGATAGCGACGTTCATTTATGGCTCGGAAGTCTCTGGTTCGATTCGCTGAAAGACTTTCATGGCAATTTTATATTTACTTTACAAACGAACGTAACAAGCGCCGGTGCCAACTTGGATTTTTGTGAACGGCCTGAGTCGACTGCTCGGCAGAATCCAGATGGGGCGGGGCCATAATGTTTTCCCATGTGAAAATGTCAGCTGCAACGTTTCTTTGGATGTCAGTTGGATGAACAAGCCGATCGATGCGATGCGACGGAAGGTTGGCGAGCTTGGATTCAGGGTCGATCGTATGAGTGGCTGAGTCGCTAAAGCCAAGGTTGGTTACGAGGTTGAGTTCCGGCAGGATCGCCAAACCATTTTGTTTCCACAGTGCGTATGCCCACGAGAAATCCCACGTGTCGATCTGGCCTTGGTGAACCTGGTCAAAAACATTCGCCCAGTATTGATACTCGGCTGGCGAATCGACCTGTTCGGCAAGCGATCCGCTGATTTTGGTTTCGGGCCATGATTGAATTTCTAAATCGAAATGGTTCCACGCCCGTCGCCAACTTGCCCAGCCCCAAATATGCGCCCAACGGGAAAAGTAATAACTGTTGTTGGAAGTTGGGCCGGGTTGGAAGTTGTCACCGCTGATCATCATGATTTGCGGAACATCGCGATAACGATTTAGCAGCGACTGGGCAAAGGAAAAGAAAGTTGGATCGGGAAGGCAATCGTCTTCAAGAATGATCAACTCCTCGGCTTGCTCAAACGCCCAAGTCAATCCGGTTGCCATTCTGACTCTGCAGCCGAGGTTGGTTGGGCTGAAGTTCGTTTTGACTTCGCACGGCCAATCGATGCGATCAAGAATCTTGCGGGTTTGCTCGACGACCTCTGCGTCGCCGGGCTGGTTCTCGCGTGGACCGTCGGCGATCACAAGCAATTGTTTCGGACCGGCGCAGCGAATCGCTTCAAAGACCCGAGCTGTTAGCTCAGGGCGATTGAAGATGCACAATGCGATTGGAGTCTCAAGCGACATGATCCTGAACGCAGCTAGCAGCGGCGATTTTGTTGAGTCTTAGTATTGGAAAAGGGAAATGGTTTTTGACTTGGGCGATTGTGCCTGCTGACAGCACCGGCAGCACTACCAGCGGTAACGAGTAGATGACAGCCTAACCTACGTTGTTTGGCTAACCAAGATTGATCTGGGCCTACAGCAGTTAGGCGAAGTGGCGAAGTGAGGCGTCCAGAGCTCAGAGGCAGCACACGTTGGACTGCTGGGGTTGAAGAAGACTGTATTTACCCCGGATTTTCAATTTGATACATCTTTCTCTCCAGGAACTACCGCTGGTGAACCTTTATCGTTTGGCCGCGTATCACGTTTTTTGGAAATCACTTCGTTTGATCTTTTCGTTCTAATTTGGAGAGTCGATTTTGAAATCTCTGATGCGTCGAATTCACTCCAAGCGTCCTCGGGTCTCGCGAGAAGTCCTGGACGCTAAACTGGCGCAGAGCCGTCGTGAAAAACTCCAGCGACAGTTGCCTGACGCAACGTTGGAACAATTGGCGGTCATTGAGTCGGTCCGTTCGCTCACAATGACTTCGCCTGAGCGAATTTTGGAGTTGTGCAATGCCGTCGACTACTTGAGTCGAAATCAGATCCAGGGAGATTTTGTCGAGTGTGGCGTTTGGCGTGGCGGCAGTACGGCCGCTGCTGCAAAAACGTTGCTGGCCAATGACGATACAAACCGAACACTGTGGCTTTATGACACTTTCGATGGGATGTCTGAGCCGACCGAGCAAGATGTCGACTTTATGGGGCAGTCGGCCGAAGCATTGTTGGAACAACAGGATCGTAATGACGCCAAGAGTGTTTGGTGTTACTCGCCGCTGGAGCAAGTCAAAACGGCAATGGCCAATACCGGCTATCCAATGCAGAAGGTTCGTTTCGTTGAAGGAAAAGTTGAAGAAACACTGCCGGTCCAGATTCCTGATCGTATTAGTCTCCTGCGGCTTGATACTGATTGGTACGAGTCGACTCGCTGCGAGTTGGAGTATCTGTTTCCCAAGCTTGTGCCCGGCGGCGTTCTGATCGTCGACGACTATGGGCACTGGGAAGGTTGTCGCAGGGCCGTCGATGAGTACTTCGAAGAAAACAATATCGCCATGTTGCTTAATCGAATCGACTATACGGGAAGAATCGGTATTTATTGTCCTCGTTAGGAAGCAGTTGTTTGATGCAATAGGAACCTAGTGGCATTCTACCTTCAGTCAAATTTATCAACTCAATATATGGTCCAACTAGCTCGCAATTCCCTTCCAAATTAGCCAAAGAGATCCTCCCTCCCAGCCATGTTAAAATCTAACTCCAATCGACCATTATCTGAAAGTCCGCTGCTCAACATCGGTTGCGGACGGCGCTATCATAAGGACTGGCTCAATCTTGACCTGGAGACCAACGATCCAAATGTAATTCGCCATGACGTAAACCGTGGGCTTCCTTTTGAGGAAGGAAGATTTTCCGCCGTTTATCATTCTCATATTCTTGAGCATCTTGAGCCAAGCGAGGGGCGAGAACTGATCGCGGAATGTTATCGAGTTCTAAAACCCGGTGGGGTTTTGAGAATTGCTGTGCCGGATCTGGAGTGTATTGCGCGGCTCTATTTGGAAATGCATCAGGAAGCCTGGTTGGGCGACGAGACATCCCAGATTAATTACAACTGGATGAAGCTGGAATTGCTTGATCAGTTGGTGCGGCGCAGTTCCGGTGGGAAGATGGGAAGATACATGGCCAGCCGGGAAATCAAGAACTCGCAGTTCGTTAAGTCGCGGCTTGGTGACGAATTCTCAATTTGCCAATCGCACGGGAGCACTGAGGCCTTGGCGTCGTTGCCACTGCTCAAACGTTTGGGGCGAATCTCGCTGGGGTTTCGTCGTCGTCTTTGCCGGGCTGTCGTTGGTTTGGTGCTGGGAAGTGACGCAACTACTGCGCTTGATGAAGGGCTGTTCCGTTCAGAGGGCGAGATTCACCGTTGGATGTACGATCGGTTTTCGCTTCGCGAACTAACCGAGTCGACTGGATTTATCAACTTCAACATTTGCGACGCCACCGAAAGTCAGATCGCTGACTATGCCAGTTTCGAACTTGATACTGTTGGTGATTTGGTTCGCAAGCCTGATTCTATCTTCATCGAATGCGAAAAGCCCTTGGTGACCAGTTCTGGTTGGGGCGAATCTGGAAAAAATGAATCAATGGCATCGCAAGTCGCCGCGGCTTAGAAGTGGTTTCAGAGCTAAGTGGTTTCTGATTTGCCTCATTTCTTTTGGTCGACGAGGTAACGAGTCCTGCAGCACTACTGGTGGATCAGGGACTGGTGACCTCTCCACTACCTTTGGCGTGCCGAGCGTTTGGCGTTCGTACCGGAGCAGCGCTATTTCAAAAGTCGAGTTTTTGAGCCGATTGGCTCCTCCTGTTTGAGTCGTAAAACTGGTAAGATTGTCTGCTTGTTCATCTTCCAGCCGTTTTGGCGCTAGCCACGGACGGAGTTGGAAACGGTTCAAGGTCCGGTGCTAGCGCACAAACGACTGAAATGCCGAAATTTTATCAAAGCTCAATCGCAACATAACAGACGCAAATTTTCACAAAAGACGCAATTTTTGCTTCGAACTATCAATTCATGTCATCCACTTCATCAGCCGCATTGTCAACGGCTTCTACTTTACAGACTGCTGATCGAGCCAATGAAGTTTGGCGATCTGAGTATCCGTTTGCGTCCAACACGATTCAGGTTGGGGCGAACCGAATCAATTACGTAGACGAATCAGCAGCGGCAGCAGATAGTGATCCGGTTTTGATGGTACACGGCAATCCGACGTGGTCTTTTTATTGGCGGCGAATGATTGGCAGTCTCAGCCCTCAACGACGCGTCGTGGCAGTGGATCATCTTGGATGCGGTTTAAGTGACAAGCCAGTTGGCCACGAGTATTGTCTTCAAAACCACATCGACAACCTTTGTGTTCTTGTTGATCAATTGGATTTAAAGAACGTTACGTTGATGGCCCACGATTGGGGTGGAGCGATTGGCTTGGGGACGTTGCTGGCTCGGAAGGAGCGATTCAAAAAGATCGTTCTGTTCAATACCGCTGCTTTTCCTCCACCTTATATTCCGTTTCGAATTCGGGTTTGTCGCTGGCCGTTGATTGGCAAATTGGGAGTCCAGGGTCTCAATATGTTCGCCAAAGCGGCAACGTTTATGGCGACCGAGCAAAGGGGGGGACTTCCCAAACAGATTGCCGCTGGGATGCTGGCTCCCTACGACAATTGGAACAATCGAGTTGCGATTTACAACTTCGTCAAAGACATTCCGCTTTCCAGGTCACATCCAACCTGGGCGGTGCTTGAGCGAATCGAATCAGGTTTGGCCAGTGTCGCCGATTGGCCAATCATGATGGCTTGGGGGATGAAGGATTGGTGTTTTCGGCCGGAATGTTTGGAGCGTCTTAGCCAACACTGGCCAAATGCAGAAGTTCACAAAATCGCTGATGCCGGACACTACGTGATCGAAGATGCCGCTGAGGAAGTAGAGCAGAAAGTTCAAGAGTTTTTGCGTCGACACGAAAGTCGGTCGGAACCGTTGGTGTAAACTTGGGATGTGAGACTGGTTTTGTTTACAGTCGCCTTTGGCCGAGAGGCTGACCCTTGGAACAATAAGTGTAAATGGTAACCCGATGCGTCAGCGAGGAGCCTCGATGCTCCCTGTTATTCCTCGCTGACGCGTCGGTTTACCAATAAAATGTCCTCCTCTCCACGAAAGTAGCGAACGCCTCGTGCCCCTTTGGCTCAGAGGCTGTGATTTTACTAGCCGTTTGGGCGCTAGCCACGGACCTGCGCAGGTTGCCGCTTCAAAATCCGCGGCCAGCGCTCAACGGCTAACATTTAAAAAATCGACAAGGCAAACGATGTCCAAAGAAACATTTCGTGTCCAACTTGAAAAAGACACACTCGTTTTTAGTGCTGCTCACTTTATTACTTTCAACGGAGACGTATGCGAGTCGCTTCATGGGCACAACTACCGAGTTAAGTGCGAAGTTGTCGGGCCGTTGGATGAGAATGGTTACGTTGTTGATTTCATCGCGTTGCGGGATGCCCTTACCGATATTATTGGCACGCTTGATCATCGTGTATTGCTACCAGCCGAACATCCGATGATTAAAATTAACGACGATGGCAAGGAAGTGCTGACCACGTTTGAGTCCAAGCGTTGGGTCTTCCCCAGCGAGGATTGCGTGATTTTGCCAGTTGCAAATACAACTGCCGAGTTGTTGGCGCGTTATATTGCGGGTGAGTTGAAGTCTCGAACCAAGTCAAAATTCGGAGATCAGATTTCGCAGTTGATCGTTGCAGTGGATGAGAATCGCGGGCAATGGGGTGTCTGCGAAATCGAGTGGTAGTGGCTTGCTTTGCTTTATCGTCCAAGCCAATCTGACAGGGAGATAATGATGGAATTCGTTGCTGATCTTTGGGTACCGATTCTTGTTGCAACGGTAGTGCTTTGGTTTCTCAGCTTTGTTTGCTGGGCGTTGTTGCCTCACCATTTTGGCGACCATCAAAAAGTTGCTAACGAAGACGAGTTTATGGACCTTCTTAAACGTTCCGATATAGCACCGGGTAACTATATGTTTCCTTATGCTGGTTCGAGCAAAGTGCAAGGAGACAAAGAGTTTGTTCAGCGCTACGTCGAGGGGCCGCGCGGAGTTCTCAATGTGTATCGGGTTCCCAACATGGCGGTCAACATGATTCAGACGATTCTCTATTTTCTGGTCACTGTTTTTACGATTGCGTACATCACTAGCGTGGCCTGCCCTGCGGGCACAGAGTTTATCAAGGTCTTTCGAATCGCCGGAACGATTGGCGTGTTGACGTATGCTTCGAGCGGATTTTTGAATCGGATTTGGTTCAAGGCCAGACACTGGACGCACGTTTTAGATGGGTTGGTATATGGTTTGGTTGTTGGGTTAATCTTTGGCACGATGTGGAATTGAGGCGTTGAGATTTGGTGATGTGGATTGGCTCGCAGTGAGTGGACAATCGCTGTACATGACATGGGACGCTAATTGTACGAAAAGTGAAGCAGAGCTTGAGTTAGTCGGTTTTTTGCGGCTAAAAAGATCTTTCTTATTTTGGCACAGTCGTTGCATTTAGATTAGTTCGTTGTCCTGTCCAACAGAATCCGCTTCCTAATCAAGGTGAACTCAATGTCAGCGCCCAAGAAAACTAAATCCAATTCTGGCCCCAATCGACTCGTTTTGATCGGACTGGTCTGTTCAGCCATCTTCGCTGCTGCTTGGGGGATTCTGACAGTTTTGGCGGGCTACTCACAAACTGAGTTTCTTGACTCACTTTCGCATGTTCCGTTTTGGCTGTCGATTGGCGCGGTTGGATTCCTCTTGAACTACTTGCCGATTGCCAAGTCAAAACCAAAACCTTTTCCCATTATCGGACTGGTCACGATAGCCGCCACGACTGCTTGGTTCATCGTCGACAACTTTATTCCGGCAGGAGATACCGGCATCTTCAAATCGATTTCTTCCGGTGGATGGGATGGTGAATTTGGACGATTTCGGCTTGGCATCATACTTTTGATTTCCTGCTATTGTCTGACGCATTGGTCGCTGATGCACTTGGTCTATCGCAGGAGGGCAACCAATTTACTGTTTTACGCTACTGGCGTCGCGATTGTCCTCAGCGGCGTTGCTTACACGTTGTGTCTGGGTGGTTTCGCCGGTGACTATTGGGCGATTTTACAAGCGTTGGTGGAGCGCTGCGAAGCAACTACGCCCAAAAACGGAACTTTTGGGACAATCTTGTGTGAGATCGATAGCAGCAGGCGTTCTGTGAATGCCTCTTTTGCATCTTCATATTCTAGGGTGGCTTCTTTGAGCTTCTCTTTGTCTTTGCCAATTTGCTTTGGGCTCAAAAACCCTTTACGAATCAAATCATTCTTTGTATCAAACACCTTTTTTGCCGGTTCCATTTTCATCTTGGCCTCGTCCATTTGTTCTTTTAAAACCTGGACCGACTTAGGCAGTTCAGAAATATCAGGCACCGGAAAATCAACTTTTGCGAGTGTTTGATCGTCGCGGGACATATAAAAATGGTCTACCTTCCCATCAAAGTCTTGATCAACGTCTCGATAAGTTTCTTTGCCGTCCTGGTAATAAATCCATTGGTCCAGTTTTATGTCGCCATTGGTGTCAAGGAACTTTCGAAGGGTTTGGTTCTGAGAATTCATAATTCGAAAGCCTCTTCCACCGCCTTCAGATATGTTTTGAAAAGAAGACCGTTTCAAAACATCTATCGGAATCGCCTCAACCTCAGCCATAGAGAAACGGGGCGTTATGGTGGCGGTTTTGGTGAGCATCGCAGTCGCTTTGACACTATCCCCGTATGACTCAGACGAATTAACTTCGACAATGGTTGAGGCTTGTTCACCCGCTTGGCTATCTGCGGGCGCCTGAAGTCGAAGCGGTTCTTTTGGCTCGGAGATTCGCAATGTGAATTTATCACCACCAATATCGATGATCTTTTGGTCTATCAATTGGACTCCGATGTGTTCCTTCCCAAGCTTCTCGACCAGAATTTGCCGTGCTTCTTTAAGTTCTTTTAGATCTTTGGACCCTTTGATGAGGTCGTTCTGGATGATAGCGACATCCTCTGGCGCACCGATCAGCTTTAGAATCCCTGTCTCAGGATCTAGGTTCATCTTAACTGTGTTCTTGATACCCATGGTTCCTGCGGGAATCTCCCGCAGTCGCGACAAGGCGCTCAAATCTTTGTCCGAACCATCGATCTGTAGGGTCTCAATCAATTCCATTCCATTTTGGTCAACAGATTCCTCAGCCAAGTTAGCCTGCGCTGCATTCAGTTTTCCGGATTCAATTTCTGGTTCTTGGATTTTTCCGATGTTTGTCTCTTCCAGTGCAACCTCCGGGGCTGATGGCATGTTGTCAGCAACAATTTCGTCTTGACCGACAGTCTCACTGGCGGTTGTGTTAGCGGTTGTCGAATTCTGAGCTAGTAATCCGATGGGAATGGCGACCAATATCAATAGAGCTGCCGCCAGAGAAGCCAATCTTTGAGCTGAAGCGGTCGCCATTTGGCGAAGGCTCTCGGTCGCAATTGCATAAACAAATTTTGATGCAGGAGCTGTCGCGGCACCTCTTACCAAATCCGACCGAATTGGACTGGTGCATAATTGAAGCGTTGACGTCAACAATCGATGATTGACGGCGACTGACGCGCCGAGACAAGTTTCTGCTTGCGAGGTTGCAATCGCAACTACCGGTGCGATGCCTCTTTTAATAAGTCGATTCTTAAGCAGGTTTCGTGCGCGGGATAACAAACCCTTAACGGTTGCTTCGGTGCGGTTAAGCATGTTGGCTGTGTCGCGTCGGGAGTGCTCGTCGATGCAGCAAAGCACGATGACTTCGCGATACTTGGCGGGCAAGGAATTAATCTCCGCCAACACTGCTTTCGCCTCTTGAGTGTTGGACAAAATTTGCCAGGGCTCCTGCAAACCTTTGAGTGCCTGCTGTGGGCCAGATAGAGAATCTGCTCCGTTGATCTCTAGTTGTATTTCGCGAGTTCGAGTTCTTCGCTGGCGAATCTGCAAACAGTTTCGGTAAGCGACTTCGAAAAGCCAGCCGGCAATTGATGCACGATCTCGGAGCGTATGCACCTTTTTTGCCAGCACAAGAAAGGATGCTTGAAATGCGTCGTCCATGTCAGCGCGCTGGGTCAACATGTTCCGACACACCTTCATCACCATTTCAGAATGGCGACAAACCAGTTGTTCAAATGCGAACTGTTCACCGCGGTTAAGATATTGAACGATTAGTCTTCGGTCAGATGGAATCATTTTGAATGCCTTAGGAAATCCACGCACCTCAAAAAAATTGGTGCCAACATTATCCCACATTCAAAGCCATCTTGGACTGAAGTATTTTTACCTTTTCAAGGTTATAGTTAAATTCCAGCCAATTTAGGTCCTCTGGCTGGTCATAGCACTCGGGGAAACCAGCGTGTTTCCCGAGCCATTTTTTTTACGTCGTTCTTGCCTTCATCCAAAACAAGTGCAACGAAAAATCAATACGGCGCAAGGCGACATCAAGCATCAAGAGCAACAGCGCTACCGTCACCAACCAAGGCCACAAAGGAAACGGCCAAGCTTTAGTTTTGGCTTTCACAATGTTCTTCGTTAAAGTGGCACTGACGA
>CAYSQZ010000101.1:0-2164 GCA_964433035.1 uncultured Pirellulaceae bacterium
AGAGGGAGGGTGGCTTTATTTGTTCTCAATCACCCACTAAATTCCGCGAAGAGCCACTTGATCGAGAGATTTCCACTTACTCAGTTTTTCTCTGGCTGGCGCTGTTGATGGCTTGCAAGATCTACTACGAAGAGCAGATACTTCGATCGCGATTCCCAGACTACGAATCGTATTGCGCCAAAACTAAACGAATCATTCCGTTTGTCTACTAGCCGGCTTGGCTTGCTTTTAAAAACAGGTGAGCGCTTTTTAACGTCTTCGACGCGCCAATCCCATCGCAAGTACCATCGAAACAAGCGTTAATGAAGATGGCTCAGGAACAGGAATCGTTACGGTGACCGTCGCCTCAGAGTCGAAAAAATCTGATCCTTCTGGGAAAGTCGAGTTGAGGTCTAAGCTGAATGCCCCTCCACCAGCAAGCACTCCCGTAAGATTTACATCTCGATCGAAGATAGTGAAAGCCTGGCCCGGCAACAAAGTATCCAGTTCCACACCACCGAGTAGAAAACCGCTTCCAAGGATGTTGATCTGACTGCCGGCGAGGGCATTAAAATCATCGCCCACGAACCCGCCGCTGATGTTAACAACGCTGCCGTCGGAGGCTTCAAAGAAACTGTCCAAGGTCCCGCCGCTGATGTTGATCTCACTACCGAAGAGAGCGTTGAAGCTTTCGCCCACCGCCCCGCCGCTGATGTTAACAACGCTGCCGTCGGAGGCTTCAAAGAAACTGCCCACCATCCCGCCGCTGATGTTTACAACGCTGTCAGAGAAGGCTTGAAAATTATCACCCAACCTGCCGGCACTAATGTTTACTTCGCTGCCCGGTAAGGCATCGAAGTTATCGCCCAAGGTCCCTTGGCTGATGTTCACAACGCTGCCAGAGAAGGCTTCGAAATTATCACCGACTAAACCGCCAGTAATGTTTACCTCACTGCCGGCGAGGGCATCAAAATCATTGCCCAGGACCCCGCCGCTGATATTTACAACACTGCCCGATGAGGCGGTGAAACGTTCGCCCAAGCCCGAGCCGCTAATGTTCACCTCGCTGCCCGAGAGGGCATTGAAATCATCTCCCACAGCCCCGCCGCTGATGTTTACCACACTGCCAGAGAAGGCTTCAAAATTATTACCCGTTAAGCCACCGCTGATGTTTACCACACTGCCAGAGAGGGCATCAAAATCGTCGCCCACGACTCCACGGTCGATAATGTTCACAGTACTGCCAGAAAAGGCTTCAAATGAATTGCCCACAGTCCCGCGGACGATGTTCACCTCGCTGCCCGGTAAGGCATCAAAAAAATCGCCTATGGTTCCGCCTACGCCCATGGGGGTCTCATTAAAGATTGTCACAACGCTGCCGGAGAAGGCTTCGAAATTATCGCCCACCGTGCCGGCGCTAATATTCACTTCACTGCCGGAGAGGGCATCAAAATCATCACCAACATTGCCGCCGCTGATGTTCACTTCACTGCCAGTTAGAGCATTGAAATTATTGCCCACAGTCCCGGCGCTGATGTCCACGACGCTGCCAGAGAAGGCTTCGAAATTATCACCGACTAAACCGCCACTAATGTTTACCTCACTACCGGAGAGAGCATTGAAACCATCGCCCACTGCCGAGCCGCTAATGTTCACGACGCTGCCGGAGAAGGCGTTAAATGAACTGCCCACGGCCCCGCCGCTGATGTTCACAACGCTCTCTGGGAAAGCATCAAAACTATTTCCCACGCTGCCTGATATAATGTTTACCTCACTGCCAGGGAGGGCATTGAAATCATTGCCCAAGTTGCCGCCGCTATTGACGTTCACCTCGCTGCCGGAGAGGGCATCAAATAAAACACCAACAGCCCCGCCATTGCCAACATTTAGTTGAGTGGTCTCTCCGGGAATCCCTCCGATGCTTTCGAGAATCCCGCCGGTGATGATGGCTTCATCTCCGGGTAAGTTGAGGACGGTATCAAAAGATGCTGATGGCGACGGGCCAGGACCGTTGACTTGCGCCATTGCCGGAGAAATCAACAAGCCAACAGCTATATAGGCACTCAGGCAAGAGAATAGAGTAAGTGGCGATCTTCGCTGGGGTAGTTCCATCGTTGAGTCCAGAGGTGATTTAATCTTGTGCCGATGTTTAAGCATGCTTAGTTTCAGATATACTTAGTTTAGT
>CAYSQZ010000101.1:2264-6637 GCA_964433035.1 uncultured Pirellulaceae bacterium
AGATATACTTAGTTTAGTTGGTTCAAACAAGATTATTGTTGCGAAGCGGGTATTTTTTTGCTGGCAAAGAAAGCTGCGTTTGGGAGCTAGTTGGGCAGTGCTGAGATACGTTTGGAAAGGTGCCAACTGGGACGACAGCATGTACCGTTCGTTCCACATGTAAAAACGAAGGCCCGTACCGATCCTTTGGAGACAGCTGAGATGTTTGGGGCCGCAAAGTTCTTCAACTTCGGCTGCCATGACTTCGCTGAGCATCTGACGAACGAAAATCTCCCACACTTCAGGTGTTAGGTCGTTACCCTTCACGCCACGTTTCGCCTTGATCCGCGCCGCCCCAAACGAGTTCAGGCACAGTCTTTCCTGTAAGTTGTTCGACTGATAGCCGACTCGGTAGAAGTCCGTTTGCCCCGAAGCCTCTTCGGCGGCTTTCAAAAGCAAGTCAAAGTCAACTCACAGGAGCGTCGGTAGGCGCACGAGCCTCGATTCAAGAATTGAGCTGTTGCGTCACGAAACTATTCTTTCGCAAGCGAGGGTTTAACGCAGATTACGCCAAAGTGATCGTTCTCACAGAATATGCTTTCAAAGCTTGCTTGTAGCCTTTACCGGAGGGTAGAATCGCCACTGCTGTAACGTGTTTTATCCTTGAATTTGCTCCCTAAAAAAAGAGGTTCCCATGGTAGTCCCCAAAAGCACTCTGGCTCTAGTTTTTTCCACAGCCTGTATCGTGTTCGCGTCTCTGGCCGGCAACGCCAACGCTCAGAGATTCGATTTTGCCAACGACACCGCATTTGACGGTGGGCAAGGAATCGGCACGCCCATGACCGTGGGTGGCGTTACTGCGTCAATCGTTGATGTATTCGCGCCAGAGTTCACTAGTGACGGCATGGGAACGTTTACACAAACTACCAACATCCTCAGGGCCTCCGCAGGAGACGCGGTACTTGCGGACATCGGCACCAGCAACTCGCTTGGCGTCGACAACCCGTCCATCGAAGACGATGACTTTTTTATGGGTGCTGGAGTTGAATTTCGAGATCTCAATGATGGCGAAGGCCTGGTTATCGAGTTCGACGTTGATGTGGTTTTTACTGAACTTGATTTCCAGTCGCTCGACGATGGTATGGTAACGGTCACGATTGAGAGTGTCGGCTCGTTTGACTTTGTGGACGACGGGCAAAGCGATACCTTTCCCAATCCATTTGGCATTGTCCTGATCCCCGCCGGCGCGGACGTTACATTTTCGATGTCGTCACCCACGGTCCCTGGCGGTACGGCGAGAATCGCAGAGTTTACGGTAGCCACATCGCTCGAAGACGTCTCGTTTGTCTTTAGTAACCAATCCGCTTTCGATGACGACCAAGGTATCGGTACCGCGATGACTGCGTCATCCCTGGACGGGAACAATACAATTATGCTTACGCTTGTCGATCTATTCGCTCCCGAGTTTGTCAACGGTGCTCCAACAACAAACATCCTGAGGGCCTCTGCGGGGGACGCGGTTACCTCTGATGTTGGTAGTAATTCACTGGGGGTTAACAATCCTTCGGTAACCGATGACGACTTCTTCATGGGAGCGGGGATTGAAACCAGAGACATTAATGATCAAGAAGGCTTGGTTATAGAATTTGATCAAGATGTTGTTATCACAGAAATCGACTTCGCCTCGCTCGATGACGGCACCGTCACCATTGCGGTTGAAGGTGGCGGTTCATTTGATTTTGTTGTAGACGACATCAATAACCCAACTGATACTTTCTCGTTTCCTGTTGGAACTGAATTTGTTTCTGCCGGTTCAGACATCACCATTTCCTTGGCGTCCCCTGATGTCCCTGATGCGTCCGTCAGGATCTCATCGATTCAAGTATCCACTTCTGAGGTCATGACGCTTAAAGGAGACGTCGACCTAAACGGCGTTATTGACTTTTTTGATATCCAACCGTTTATCGACGCTCTGGCAGATGGAACAAATCAGCCAGAAGCGGATATTGATTGCAGCGGCACTGTTGACTTTTTTGATATCCAACCGTTTATCACCGTCTTGGCTGGTGGCTCCCCGTAGAGGCAGCGCTTCAGGCGGTGTCTAGCTCAACTTAGCTATAAGTGATCGGGTGGGTCCATTATGGGCGAATTCGGTATTTTCGATTTGCCGGTGACATGTAGCGAAAGAGCAAAAGCTGCAATCGGACTCGATACAGCACGGACCGTTTGAGGCACTCTATACGATGGATGAAGACCAGGATGACCGGAGCTATTGCCAGTACTGTAAAGTTGTAGAAAAAATGAGATCGGCCATCATTTGAGCAAATAACTCGAAATTTCAATGTTTTCAGCAACAGACTCCAGTAATTTCTCCAGGCAAACGTGGTGCACCGACTGGGCATGTTGCTGGTACCGAAAGACACCGACTCAATACGATATCTGAGTCGATGTTCCAGCCCCGACTCGCTGCCCACACTGCAAGACAGACAAGGTTACGGTCTCCCAATCTCAGCCAGCCTCGGAACACCTTCAGGAAGACATTGTCGTTGGCCACACCACCCACTTTGCCAATTAGGCTCCTAGTATCTAGATCCAAGTCGTAGTTCAGATTGACTTTCAAACTTTCGAATCTGTTTTACAATCTAAAAAGGCGCCGCCACAATCCTCAGCGATTTCAGATGAAGAATTTGATCGTAGAAGAAGCAATATCAAGTAAAATCTTAGATAGTAATACTGGCCCGATACCCGAGGTACCTTCTATGCTGTTTTCTTATCGTGCGCTTCTGTCCCTTTTTCTGATTTCTTTCACGGCGTTTTTTGGTATTAGCAATGTTAACGCTCAAATAAGCGGCCAAGTCATAATTGACGAACAGTTTGACGGAAACGAAGTCGATACTTCAATTTTCCAGTTTGCCAACGCATTCGAACCGGGCACCTTTGGTCGTACGTTGTTGAGATCACCTAATCTTCCCGGACAGGCGGGATTACCTTTCGATGGGCCTCCCGTCCAAGGCGGTACTCTCCGCTTGAGGGTGGAAACGTACAGTCCATTCGAAACACCTGTTAACGGTCCTTCGTCGGGAGTCTTTTTTCTCGCGGACGAAATTCGAACGATCCAGACTTTCGCACCAACATCGACAGCAGGGTTCAGCTTCGAAACACGAGCAAGGTTTGTCGACGATGCGACCAATCCACTTTCGCCGGGAATTGTTGGTGGTGCATTTCTGTTTGGGCTCGACCCCGATTTTTCGCCGACCAATTTTGTTCGTGACGAAGTAGATTTTGAATTGTTGAGCAATCTCCCTCAAAACATCATCACTACCAATATTTTTAATGATGACCCATTCGATGTCGCAGGCAGGTTCAACGTTCAAACAATTCCAGGACTTGATCTTACGGAGTTCAATAATTACCGAATTGAATCAACATTGGAAACGACACGGTTCTTTGTCAATAACGAACTGATTCGAGAAGAGACAGTAGATTTGGCCGTGGATCCACAAGAATTTCGACTCAATATCAATACTCCGTCTGCTCCTTTTGCGTCAGCCTTCAACGCAGAACTTCAACCTACCGATAATCCTTTGGAAAACGAAGTTTTTATCTTCGAAATTGATTCACTCGTTATCACGCAGTTTGATCCAGCAGATTCACCACCCCCAGTAGTGGTTGATACTAGTGGTGCGGCACCTCTTTTCGACCTCACGGGATTTCAGGTTCCAGATTTTGAGTTTGGTCCTTTTCAAAACGGACAACCAACTGAGGAAGGGTTCGCCGTTTCGATTGACGCTTCGGACAACAACTTCGGTTTTGTTGGTGTTAATAACAATTTGATCACGCGGAATTTCCCTCTGACCGTTGAGACAGAGTTTTTGGTGGAAGCGACGATCGGCGCTAGTAACGATACGGATCTCGTTCTGGGAGTTCGCGAGGCCAGTGGCGAGTTCTTCAGTATTCTCGTACCTGCGGTTGATCTTGCCGATGATGGTCAAGCGATTGTCGGTGTAGACGATTTCTTTTTTAACGGAGATGTTACAGACGGTATTCCGAATACCGAGATTGTCGAAGTCAGCCTTCAATCGCCGTTCGCTGCGGGCAATGCGATTGATGTACTATTGCAAAGGGTTTCAGTTTTACCCGCACCGCCTTTGCTTGGAGATGTCAACTTAGACGGCGTCGTCGACTTTTTTGATATCTCACCCTTCATTTCGATTCTGTCCTCGGGAGGGTTTCAAACCGAAGCGGATATTGATCAGAGCGATAAAGTAGATTTTCTGGATATCTCGCCGTTTATCACAATCTTGAGCAACCAATAAACCATCCATAAGATCCACTTGAATCAAGAATTTCACGTGGATCTTTTTTCGGGGAACGTATTTGAGCGAGGGTGAGGA
>CAYSQZ010000101.1:6737-16410 GCA_964433035.1 uncultured Pirellulaceae bacterium
TCGGTGGACATGGTGACCGGTGAAGCATTGTCTCAGCGCCAAGAACGTTTTTTACCCCCAAAATACAACGACGAGTCAGAGTTGACCGTTGAAATCGGGGCTGGTAACGCCCCCTATGATTTTGAGCTTTCACTAAACGAAAAGAAGTAATTCGGGAATTGTTGGTTGGCCTGCCAATACCGAGTTAGCTCAATCCTGTGATCTTGTCGCAAATCTGTGCGGCATGACAAAGACGGGATCACAGATGAACAGGATGTAACGGACAGCCAAAAGATAACATCCCGTCAATCCTGCATCTGTCCAAAATCTGCGCTGAGCCCATTCGCCAACTGCTTCGGTTTTTGAAACTGTTGCTAGGCTTTCGCGTTTCGCGTTGCTCGCTTAGCCTTGTAGTGATTGATCAATCCATTGGTGGAAGAATCGTGAGAGCCAATTTCCCCATCGGCTTGAAGTTCGGCAAAGATGGTTTTGGCCAGTTTCTTTCCCAGCTCCACGCCCCACTGGTCATAACTGTTGACGTTCCAGATGATTCCCTGAACGAAAATTTTGTGTTCATACAAAGCGACCAACTGACCCAGACTGCGTGGCGTGAGGCGGTCTAACAAAATGGACGTGGTAGGACGATTGCCAGTGAACGTTTTGTGAGTGACCAGTTCTTCACTAAACGCTTGCCCAGAGGCAACCAATTCTTTTCTCACCTCGTCCCCTGTCCGACCAACCATCAGGGCCTCTGTTTGGGCAAAGAAGTTGGACAACAGAATGTCGTGATGATCGCCCAACGGATTGTGGCTGTGCACCGGGGCGATAAAGTCGCAGGGGATAAAGCGAGTTCCTTGATGAATGAGTTGGTAAAACGCATGCTGACCGTTGGTTCCCGGCTCACCCCAGATGACAGGCCCGGTTGTGTAGTCTTCAATGCGTCGTCCCTGCCGGTCGACACCTTTGCCGTTGCTCTCCATGTCACCTTGTTGGAAATAGGCGGCGAAACGGTGAAGATATTGGTCGTACGGAAGTATCGCGTGACTTTCGGCATCGAAGAAGTTGTGATACCAAACCCCCAACAGCCCCATGAGAACAGGAATGTTCTGCGAGAGATCCGTGGTTGTTCGGAAATGCTCATCGGCATCATGAGCGCCGGCAAGCAATTCTTCGAAAGCATCGGGGCCAATGACAATCGCAATCGACAGCCCAATCGCAGACCAAAGTGAATAGCGACCTCCTACCCAGTCCCAAAACTCGAACATGTTTTGGGTGTCGATACCAAATTCTGAGACCCCCGCAGCATTGGTTGAAAGTGCCACAAAGTGCGCGGCAACCGCTTTTTCGTCTTTGAGCCGATCCAACAACCAGGTCCGGGCCGTGGTCGCATTGGTAATGGTTTCCTGAGTCGTGAACGTCTTGGAAGCCACACAAAAAAGCGTCGTTTCAGGGTCGAGTCCTTTGAGCGTCTCGGCCAGATGAGTCCCGTCGATGTTGGACACGAAGTGGGGTCGCAAGCCCTCTTTCCAATAGGGCTTGAGCGCCTCGGTCACCATTACCGGTCCCAAGTCGGAACCACCGATTCCAATGTTGACGACATCAGTGAACGCTTTTCCCGTGAACCCTGTCTTTCCTCCTGAGCGAATGGATTCAGAGAAATTTCTGACCTTGGCCAAAGACTCATTGACCAATGGCATGACATCTTCACCGTCAACCAAAATCGGCCGATTTGAGCGATTGCGAAGCGCGATGTGGAGCACAGCACGGTTCTCGGTGATATTGATTTTTTCGCCCGAGAACATTTCCCCAATCGCGTCGACCAAATCACATTGGGTAGCAAGCTCACAAAGCAAACTCAGGGTTTCTTCTGTGACTAAGTTCTTTGAGAAATCAACCAAAATGCCATCGAGTGTTCGAGTAAAACTCTCGAAGCGCTTCGGGTCCTGAGCAAACATTTCCCTGAGATCGGTCTTTTGAATTGCTTCTTTGTGCTGGCTCAGTTTTTTCCAGCCGGGCAATTCATGTGGCTGCTTTTTCATCGTTGTATCGGACACGGACTACCTTCCTGATTTTTTAAAAAGAACTTTGGTGACGGCCTTGGCAAATTCCCGCTCAATCGAAAAAGAAGAAAGCTATTGATCCCAGTTACATTTCTTTGCCGTTGCCCTCATTGTCGTAACGCATCATTCCAAAATAGAAAAACGCGAACACAGCGATTGGTAGTGCCGAAAAGAATATTCTCGACACTGCCAACCCGCCAATCAAACCGAAGGCTACGATGGTGAGCCATGCCCACCAGGAATCACGCCAAAGAGCACTGTATCGTTTCAATTTCAGACCTTCGTTTTAATTTCAGAAATCTTGGCAGATTCTATCAAAGGCTTGCTTTAGCCTTTTCATTGGTTACTTCAGATCCTGATACCGTACGACTACCGCTTGACGCGAGCGCTATCACCGGCAACCAAGGCTTCCACTTCCTCAAGCGATGCCTGAGTTGTATCACCTTGGGTTGTCATGGCAAGCGCGCCGTGAGCCGCACCATAGTTTACCGCTTTGGCTGGATCGCCTGTTGTCAGGAATCCGTAAATCAAACCTGACGCGAAACTGTCACCGCCACCCACACGGTCGAAGATCTCCAGATTTTCACGATGGATAGCTTGATGCAATTCGCCGTCCTTCCAACACAACGCGCCCCAGTCATTAACAGAAGCCGTCTTTACCGTTCGCAACGTTGTGGCGATCGCCTGGAAGTTAGGGAACTCCGAGATCGCTTGTGCGATCATCTTCTTGTACCCTTCGATCGGCAACGCTTTCATTTGATCATCGAGGCCCTCAACGTGAAGCCCAAGACAAGCGGTAAAGTCTTCTTCGTTTCCGATCATTACATCAACATAAGGAGCCAGTCCTCGATTGACTTTTTGACAATTCTCTTTGCCACCGAACGACGCCCAAAGCGATGCCCGGAAATTCAAATCATAGGATGTGATCGTGCCGTGTTTCTTGGCGCACTGGAGAGCTTCTTTGATAACTTCCGGAGTCGTGTCCGATAGTGCGGCATAAATTCCGCCAGTGTGGAACCAGCGGACGCCCAATTCGCCAAAAATGTGCTCCCAGTCAATATCACCAGGCTTCAATTGCGAAGCCGCTGTGTATCCGCGGTCCGATGTACCCAAAGCCGCGCGGACACCAAATCCACGCTCGGTAAAGTTTAATCCGTTGCGGGTCGATCGGCCGCAGCCGTCGAAATCCATCCACTTCACGAATTCCATGTCCACGCCGCCGGTGAGAATCAAATTCTCAAGCAGTCGTCCGACTTCGTTCTTGGCAAACGCGGAAACCAATCCGGCTCGCAATTCAAAACAACGACGAAGGCCACGGGCCACGTTGTACTCGCCACCACCTTCAAAAACGTCAAAGGTTCGGGCAGTTCGGACTCGCCCATCAGCAGGGTCCAGGCGGAGCATTACTTCGCCCAAGGAAAGGATATCAAAACGACATGCGTCAGCAGGTTTAATTTGCATGGTAAGGTCTAAAGCTCATAAAAATCATCAAAGGTCGGTAAAAGCGGAAGTTTTACGAAGTCGAACTTGGTACAAGGGTTTGTCGGCTTCAAAGCTCCCAATTCTACACCAAAAACCGCGGTGAGTGACTACGCTAAATAGAGTGAATTATGAAACCATCCGGCTTTTGGGACTGCCTTTTTTGTGCGCTGGAAATCGGGTTGGATGCCATTGAGGATTGATTGGTCTGAGCAAGGTAGGATCATTTGGCGATTACCTCAAAAAAGAAAAAATAAGCAACGATTCCGGTAATAAATTGACTTTAAAACCGAAATATAAGATCGTGGCAGACCAAGATTTGAATTAGATGGGAGCGGTGGCTGGTGGCTATAGAATTTCAATGTGAGCATTGCAGTACGATGCTTCGGGTCCCAGACGAACATGCTGGCAAACGTGCGAAGTGTCCGCAGTGCCAATCCGTCAATCAGATCCCTCAATCGAGTCAACTCGATTCCAGGAGTTCAGATGGAATTCAACCGGGCTTTACCAATTCTGAAGCCGCTGAAAAAGCGCCACCTTTCCATCAAGAAGGTTTGGCCGCCCCAACCAAAGCCATGTCAAATCCCTACGCCGCCAGTAACGTCGCAGCCGCAGGAGCATTCAACAAGGCCCATCGAGGATCGACGGTTTTGACGCTTGGAATCCTGTCCCTGGTTTGCAACCTCATGTTGGTTCCGGGAATCCTCGCGTGGATCTTTGGTCACGCCGATATCAAAGAAATGGATGCTGGCCGAATGGACCCTGAAGGTCGCGGGATGACCTACGCTGGAATGATTTTGGGGATCATTGGAACCGTGTTGCCGCTGTTATTTTTCTTGCTCTATTTAGTTTTCATTGTGATAATTTTTGTCTTTGCGCCATTCGGCCTGTAAAACCGGTTGATAAAAAATCGCTATACGGTGAGATCGCGTTACTGTCGATCGCCGTTCTGGCGATCGTCGGCGTATCTGCGGCTGCAGGATAGCGATTCAGGAGAAGACGAAAAACGGAAAACAAAACCCAAAGAGGCGCAAACTGAATCCCGCAAAATTACTTCGAAGCTTTGATCTGCAGCACGACGCTTTTCCATTCAAGCCCCGGAACCTCGTATTCTGACACGACCCGCAAGTCGACTTTGTCGAGTAGCCCCAGTTCATCGGCTTCTGCTTTTTCGTCGACCCACTTGGGTCCCTTAACAGCCAACAATCGCCCCAGCGATGGCCACACGTCAGCAAACCAAGTGCCCATTTTCTTCAGGGGACCAACAGCTCTGGCTGTCGTAAAATCGTAGTTGAAGTCTTCCAGCAGTTCTTCTGCCCGGCATTTGTAGACTTCCACGTTGACGTTGACGGCTTCGGCAAGCTCACCCAGAGCGACCGCTTTTTTTCCAACCGAGTCAGTCAAAGCGATTTTCAAATCGGGACGAATGATGGCCAAAACCATTCCGGGCACTCCTCCGCCGGAACCAATATCCAGAACTTCCTTCCCCTCAGGAATCAGTTTTGAAAGCTCAACCGTGTCGAGCAAATCCCGTGTTACAAATTTCTCGTAAGTCGTATGACGTGTCAGGTTGAGATCCTGGTTAATCTCCCAAAGCGCCTGGCAATAATGCTTAAGCTGAGGGTAAGAGGCTTGGGGAACCTCCAGCTCAAACATTTCAATCGTTTTTTTAAGGCTCGCCAATGTTCGCTTTCTTGTTCTTCAATGGTTATTCAAAACGCCGTGTTCAATACAGCTATACAGAGCCTAGCAGTTGGGCAACGGTTTCGACAACCGACTTTCCGAACCGATTCTCCTCGTCGAGAAAGAAACGGGTCACATGGAAAAAAATTGGGGCCGCGAAACACAAAGAATCGATCCGATCCAGCACCCCGGCGTGGCCTAATACCAATGTCCCATGGTCTTTTACTCGGCGATCGCGTTTAATCGCCGACATTGTCATGCTTCCCGAAGAGGCCATCACGCTGATCAATAACGCCATGAACCCGGCGCCGTACCATGTAAATGGTGTCACAGGCAGAATGCTTTGAACCAGCATCGCGATCACTGAGGTGCAGCAAGCCGCACCAATCAGCCCCTCCCATGTCTTAGTCGCGTTAACTGCTGTGGCGATCACGTGGTTACCAAACAACCGATCCCAAACGAAATGTAGCATGTCGCTGATCTGGACCATCACGATAAAAAAGAACAGCAATCCAGCCGTCGAACCGGACCATGGCTCAAGTTGGTTCGTTGACGAATTGAGCGATAGGAGTTTCAGGTTAAGCAAAGCCGGGGCGTGGCTCAACGCGTAAACGCAAATCAATAAGCCAAACTGAATCTTGGCCGTTCGCTCCAGGAATCGTTTGTAGTCGCCGGTAAACGCGATTCTGGCAGGGATAAACAGGGATGCGTAAACAGGGATCATGATCGAGAAGACCGAGTACAGATCGTAGCCGACCAGAACATATTGCAGCGGTGTGAAACCAAAGAGCACCCAAAACAGTGTACGATGGTCCCCGCGGCGGGTCGGCGTCATCGTGATAAACTCACGCAGAGCCCAAAATGAAACCATTCCAAAGAGCACGACCGTAACGGTCTTGTGAAGCAGCAGCGCCACGACCAGGAGCGCGCAAATCGTCAGCCACGAACTCACACGTTTATTGAAGTTGCGAATAATCGCGGGATCAACGTGAGACTCAGGTTGACGTTTGAGTACCTGTCCAACCAAAAGCAATACCGTTAGTGATACCAGTACGATCAAAACCAGGACGATCGTCCATTTGTCCAGAAGTTTCGGCCCTTCCAGCGGGACGAGGATCACCGCCAGCAATTCAGGGAGGCTCAAATTTGTCAGATCGTTAATCACTGCGTGTTAGCTCGGATTGGCGCGTGGAGAAGCACAAGGCCGGAAGAATTTCGTCCGGACACAACGCTTTAAGACATCATTATGCGCTGTGATTTTGGTTGCGAAAGGCTAGTGGTCGACCAAAACTCAATTGACCAGTCCATGCAAGGATTTCGATCGAAAAAGACGTAGCAAGCCGGACTAACATCCGCTGGAAGGACTTCAAAGGAAAATCCAGAATTACTTTCACGTTAACTCACGTTACAAACAATTTACATTGGTGAGCCCCATTTCAGCGTAATATCCAAGGTAAGGAGAACCACGCTGTGTTTATATTTTTCAAAAGCCGATTGAAGTGGGTTTGGGTCGCGACAACTGTCGTGATAACAGCGCTCATCCTTTCGAACGCCACGATCTATTTCCGCAATGTACCGACTCCCACATTTCTGTTGGAAAAGGGCGATCTGCGATTCTCTCCGTTGTGGCGCACCGCGTTCTTCTTTCATGTCATTGCATCGTGTGTCTGCCTGGCGACCGGTCCATTGTTGATGATTCCAAAGTTGATCGGTTTTCGCCGTCTCCATGCAGTGCTTGGATATACCTATTTGAACGCAGTTTTGTGGATCGCAGCTCCGACCGGTTTGATCATTAGCCCTGTAGCAAAAGGTGGCCCCATTTCTGCCGCAGGTTTTTTTATTACTGGACTGATGTGGTGGTACGCAACCTGGTTGGGTTACCGCGCTATCCGAAGTCGACACAGTTTCGACCTGACGGCACACATTTGCTGGATGGTGCGGTCCTATGCGATTGCTCTTAGTGCCGTCGCATTTCGCATTATTCAGCAAGCTTTGGCCTACGGGCCCTTTGACGCAAACACAAACTACACACTTTCAGTTTGGTTGAGCTTGTTCGTCAGTTTGTGGATCTCTGAGACCTGCATCTGTCGTCAATTCAAGAACCGGTCTTCCACTGAATTAAAACATCGAACACCAAGTTGGTTTTCAGTACCTTTCTCCTATCAGAAAAGAGGCAAAGAAAATGAATCGTTACCTGGCACTACCGTTGGCACTTAGCATTATTTGTTTTGCTGGTGTCTATTGTTCAGTTCAACGTTCTTACGGCGAACCGATCAAAAGAACAATTACGAAAAAGTCTCCGCTGTCATTTGACCAAGCAAGAACTCAAATTCTCGATGGCTGGCCCACGCTCGACGAACATGCGTTCGGTTCGCGCAAAATGCCAACTCAGCAGTTATACGCAGAGCTTCAGGAATTCGCTTGGCGAAACAAGCCAACACTTCCGAAGGACCAAAACAGCATTCTCACCAGCATCCGTATTTCCGCACGTCCAATGTTCAGTATCGCTGCCGACCAAAAGCGAGCGCAGGAAACTATCGAAAAACATGGACTGCAAAAAAACCGCTGGTTGCCTCTTCATGTAGATCGACTCACGCATGAGGTCAAAATTTTTCACAATCATTCATGGCGACCATATCCAGAATGGCGCGATGAATATCTGCCCATTTATTTCAAGGCGACTGGCTGGGATAAAAAAAGCTAGAAAACCGAAGCGCAAAATTACAGCCGTTTGGGACTAACCTATCGTTAGCGCTAAACGGCTGTTTTTCTTTGCTACTCCAGCGGCAATGCCAACATTTGTATCCCGGTTTCTGTCGCGACCGTTACTTTCTTTTGCCATTACGGTCGCGGTGCCACCGAAGTAAAGCATCGCTTAGGTGACGACTATCGGTAGTAGCCGCCTTTATATTTGTAACCACGTCCATAGCCGTAAGCAGAGCGACTTGGTGGTCGATAGTGACTTCTGCCATAGTAGCTCCCCTTATTAGGTTTGCCCGTCTGAATGACAACCGTTGAACTTTTTCTGACTGGAGGGCCTGCGACAACGACTGGAGTCGGGTTAACGACAACTGCAGGCTGTGGAGTGATGACAGTTGTCGAAGGCGGAGCACCGATTGATGCTCGTTGCATCTCGTTGATCACAAGTTCACTGACGCCGTTCTGATGCAGCGCAAGAATTTCAGAAACGCCGATTTCCTGCTGAACTCCAAAATTCTGAATTTGATTGATGATCAATTGCTGACTGACGCCACTGTTGGACAATGAAATCGCATCTTGAATTGAAATCGCTTTTTGGAGTTGCAAGGCTTCTTGGTATTGCTGCTGCTGAGCGGCTTGAACCGCCTGCTGTTGGTATTGGTATTGCTCTTGCAGATTGCGATCTTTGGTTTTACCGATTACGTGGCCCGCGATCGCTCCGGCGACTCCACCGATTGCAATGCCTTCAGGCGTTTCATCGTTTTGATTTCCGGCGATCCCTCCGATAATCGCGCCAGCAACTCCTCCAATCACGGCGTCGCGTTGTGAGTTGGTTTGTGCTGTAACAATCGGAGCCGAGACCAAAGTTAACAAGACCGTGGCAGCAACTAACAAGCTTGGACGAACAGACATTATTTATCACCTTGTGAAATCATGGAAACTAGCGCTGATCCAATCGAATAATCGAACTGGAACCGGGGGAGAGTATCGGACTGACGTTGCTGACGCATCAGCAATTTTCAGTCTGCTTGCAAGCATGCCGCCAGCGTGGCACGGGAAAGGCAATTTTTCTGTGAGCGAGAGGAGTTCGCTAGCGAAAGTCTGCATCGCCACAGTTTTAGAAGATCGGGGGGCAGAGATATTTTCACTCTCGCCCAAGTGGTTTAGCCGACCTGAATTGACCAGCTTGGAGTTCAATTCAAACTTTGTTTTCCAGGGCCAAAGCGTATTGAAATCGGTCAATTCAACTTTGACGAACTACTAGAGCTGGAGCTGTCGGATTGCTTGACAAACGAGTCAACCACTTCTTTGCCGACATCGACAACCTGATCCGCCATCATCTGACCGACAAACCAAATTCCGACGCCAGCCGCAGCAGTGACAGGCCCACCGACCATCCAGCCAATGGCGATCGAAGAAGCCGCACCGGCCTGGCGTCCAATCTGGCGAGTTTGTTCCTTCGTCTTACCCTGTTTCGTGGCGACAATTTCTGCAGTCGCCTGAACCGCGTCCGCAACTCCCGCAACAATCGTCGGTCCCTTGGCAATTGAGCCTACCAGTCCACCGCGCGTAGCCGCACTAGTGGCCATTTTCTTGAGTATCGGCTTGGCTGCGATTGCCGCAGTCTGTCGGGCGATCGTTTCAGTCACATCGATCTGGGGGCTCGAGTGATCTCCGCTTCGACTCCAATTTGCGAAGTGCTCACAATTGTTGCTCCACAAGTCGTAGCTGCGTTCGCCTAGCCGAGATGTCGCACGTCGTACGACTTCCTC
>CAYSQZ010000102.1:0-16295 GCA_964433035.1 uncultured Pirellulaceae bacterium
CTTACGCGTCGGGTTGCCAGTAGATTGTCAGCCTCTCCGCCAAAGGCGACTTCATCAGGAACTCGACCTAAAGAACCAACCCTAAAGCCTTTGCAATCCGCAAGGTTTGACAGCAGTTGTGATAGCCCCGAAGGGATTGGGTGAATCCAGCTACAAAATCTACCCCGCCCGTTTGCAGGTTGCCTGCGGATTCGTCAAACTTGTTATAAGCCGCAGTTCAACCTCAACAGTTGCTTCTGGGTCTGAAGACCAACCGCATTTTTGACTGTCAAAATTCGCGACTGGTCCATATCCGGCCTATGATAGAAGTTGGTCCCAAGCGCGCTAAAGAGCCGTTTTTTCGGTGCTATTCGTCGTTCTCAAGTTCGCTCAAAATGTACAAGGCTTTACTCATGTCAGGCAAAAAATATCCGGTCAGAAAATTCATTTTGGTGATTGCTGCGATTGCATTGCTTTCCGGGCCGGCAAGTTCATTTGCTCAAACCAACTGGGCGACTTATCCCAAAACGGTTTACGAAAAGAAGCCGGTCAAGAAAACTCGCTGGGTAGATGAAACGGTTGTCGAGAAAAAGCAAGTCACGTCGTATAAACCAATTTGGCAAACCGAGAAGCGAGAGCGTAAGCGAATCCTATACAAGCCTGTTCAGGAAACGGTTGAGCGCGAAGAAAAAATCATCTTGCGCAAGCCAGTCGTTGAGACTTTGTATCGCGACAAAACAACCGAAGAAACCACTTACGAGACCGTGACGAAGTATCGCGATGAAGAATATACGGTCCGCGAACCAGTCATCGAAACCGAAATGCGGACCGAAAAGTATACGGTTCGAAAGCCGGTGACCGAGAAAATGATCGAAGTCACCAAGAAGACGACTTACAAGCCGGTTGTCAAATCAAAAACGACAATGGTCCCGACGCAGGTTCCTGTGATCCAACTTGGCTCAACGCCGGATCCCAATGCGCGGCCCCGAGCCCAGTGGCTTGAGCGCGGTTACTACACCGATCCAGCCACCGGGCAATCCGTTTTTCGAAAACGTGGCTTGCATTGGGTTCAGCCCCACATCGGCGCAGCGTCAGTGGGCGTCGTGCCTGCTTTGATTCCGCAAGAGAAAATGGAAGTTTCGTACGAACCCGAAACAACGGAGGAGCGAACACCGATCGAAGTTACGCGGTATGTCGAAGAGGAAATGACTCGCGACGTTCCGGTTGAAATCGAGAAGATGGTTGAACGAACCAAAACCAGACGAGTGCCTTACGAAGTCAAGGTCCCCAAAACGACCGTCACCACCGAAAAAATTCCTTACAAGCGCACGACTTACAAAGAAGAAGTGATCACGAGAAAGGTTCCGCATGTTCGGACGACAGTCAAGAAAATTGAAATGACCGAACCTTACGAAGTCGAGGTGCCGCGTTGGGTGTCCCGAACCGAAGAGGTTGAAGTGCCGAAAACAGTCTCACGCAAGGTCGAATACGAAGTCATGCAGGACGTTGCCAAAGTCGTCATGATGAAAGTACCCGTCGACATCTGTGGAAATCCGGTAGGCCTGGCGATGCCAGTCGATCCGGTTAAGTTGCCCGAGAAAGTCGTGGCCGATACAGCTCCACAACTTTCAATCGGCTTTGGTTCTACGCTGGACCGCCGCTCTAAAGATACAGGTTGGGATTCGTCTGGGGCTGAATCGTCAGTTGATTCGTACGGCAGGAGTGTCATTGAAAAACCCAAGACTGACATTCCAGATAATTCGATCCAGCGCCGCGGCTATCGTGGCTCACTAAACGAACGAGCAAAATTGCTTGACGAAACGTCGGCCAAAGCAATCGAGTTTCCGGACACAACGCCTTCAGCAAAATCGCCCGGAACATCACTCAAGCGATTGGACAAATTGAAAACTGAAACGAGTTCTCGTTCAACATTTGCGGAGCGGTCTGATTCGGTTGATGAAATCGTTAGTCGCTCGCAGATCACCACCAGAATTCCCAGGGCGAGCCAGTGGCGTAGCGAAGATCCATTTGGAAACAGCGAACTCGGTCGCCGACGTTTTGTTGACGATCCGTATGGCGATCCATCGGAACCAGAAATCGAAGTCCAGAACAAAACGTTGATTGAGACTTCGCAACAGGAGCCACCCGAGCCCGTCAGAGTACCTGCTGCCGCCCGGCCCGATGAGATCTATTCTCCGCAAGCCACCGGCGATGAATCTGCAGCCGATGTTCTTGTAAAGCCCGGTTCTTAGTTTCCTTCCTACCAAAGACAACAAGTAGTCGAAGGAAGCCCCGAATGTTTGATCAAACCCGGTTGGGGTTTAGGGATTGATAATCATCTTTTCCCAGGGTTCAAGAACCCTGGGCTGTTGATTAAACCCCATTGGGGTTTCAGATTTCCAGATCAAAAAACCCCAGAAGTACCTTCGGGCGGGGACGTCGTAGGATGCGTCAAAACATCCAAGACAACGACACTCCCATTACCTTGATGGTATCGTCTCCCTGGGCAACGATTTGCAATCGCGACTCTCATTCCGCCACGCCGTTAATTTCGGGCGCGTCGCCAAAATAGGCAGAGAGCAAAATACGGCGCAACACGCCGGCGACGTCCGCCCCGGAGAAATGAGCTGGCGCCACGAACATCTTCCTGCTCTCGTCTGCAAACAGATCGCTTTGATGGTCACTCTCATCCTACCCGGATATCGCTACCCCCGTTCTCTGCTCGGTTGGACCACTGGTTAAAAACCAAATCTACTCATTAGCGAGGGCGATATCTATCGATTAGCGTCTTGACCTGATCGGGATCTGGAATCCCTCTGACTTTGATTTCTATTTCGTTTTGTCCTGCACTGGAAACGCCAATCGTGCCAACGCCGGTAATTCGTTGAAAGAAAGTCTGGTGCAACTGCACATTTCGAACGTCGCGATGCCAGACTTCGGTGATTGACTTCGACAAAATGCCTTTTCGAAGCCGAGTTCGGTCGTTGGTAACCGTCAGGGTGGTCCCTTTGCATTTAAGCCACCACACGAAAAAAAAGAAAAATCCGACCACGACCAAACAGAGCAGGCAATTCACTACAAACTCGACCGGTCGATTGCGAAACATCGAAGGATGCTCTTCGTAAAAAGTAATTTCTTCAGCGGGCTGATTCATTGTGACGCGGCATTCTCAATCTGTGTCAGGTGTCAAATTTCGGGAACAGAGTCGGCTGGTTTATCGGTTCGGCCCCCACAAAGAATCGATTGGAACAAGATTGCGGCCGGTTCGCAAATCCAAAATCGAGGGCATGCCCACTTCGCGAAACTGAAAATCGGCTTAGAATTGACAGGCTCGAAACCAGACATGAGGCGGCCGATTTATTGTTCGCCCAGGGACAACGGTTATTGGCCTGAGGTTTCGATTAATCAACGATATTTTGCAATAGTGCTTGTTAGCTTTTCACTTGGTGTTTTTGCAATCAATCGTGGCAGATCAAAAGTGACTTAGCGATGACAACTCAACAGATATTTAATCACACCTACGGCAACGGGCTCACGCTTGTCGCTCAGTCCATGCCTTGGCTCGAATCGGCTGCATTTTCAATCGCTGTTCCTGCAGGCTGCCGATTCGATCCCGAAAATAAAATTGGGATCGCGAATTTTACGTGCGAGATGGTTCAACGCGGCTGTGGAAAATATAACAGCCGAGAATTTATCGAAGCCCTTGAATCGCTGGGAGTTGACTACAGCTCCTCGGCGTCACTGTACACCACAAATTTCGGCGGCGCGATGCAGTGGGCTCAGCTTCACGACGCGCTGGCCATCTACGCAGACGTCTTGCAGCGACCCACGTTTTCCGACGATCAACTCGAAGACGGTCGAATGGTTTGTTTTCAGGAGATCGCCGCACTTCAAGATGATCTTGCTCAGCGAACGCTTCGACAACTGCGTCTCAAACACTACGGTTCGACTGATGGGCGAAATTGCGAAGGCACGATCGAGTCGGTCCAGTCGATTACCCTTGATGACTTGCAGGCGTTCTATCAAAAATGTTATCGGCCCAACGGATTGGTGATCGCGTGTGCGGGAAAGCTGGACTGGGAGTCTCTCAAGGCACATGTTGGTGGACTCTTCGACGGTTGGCAAAGCAAGTCGGATCCGGAAATCATTGTTCAGCCCGCCGAGCATGGCATTCATCATATTGAACATGAATCGGAGCAAACTCACATCGCGGTGGGCTATCCCGGCGTGCACTACGCGCACAAGGACTATTATCTTAACCAAGGAGCGATCGGTGTCCTCAGCGGTGGAATGAGTTCGCGGTTGTTTACCGAAGTCCGCGAGAAGCGTGGGCTTTGCTATACCGTCTTTGCGACGGGCAGTACGCTGCGTGACAAGGGGGCAGTACTGTGTTACAGCGGAACATCCAACGACCGGGCTCAGGAGACGCTGGACGTGATTCTGGATGAGCTAAGAAAGCTCGCTCAGGGAATCACCGAAGACGAACTGCGGCGACTAAAGGTCCAGATTCGCAGTGGCTTGATCATGCAGCAGGAGTCCTGCCGAGGACGAGCCGGCTCGATTGCTGGAGATTGGCTGCACTTGGGCCGAGTCAAAACCCTGGACGAAATCAACAAAGCAATAAATGGCCTGACCGTTGAGTCGATCAACCAATACCTCGCTTCCAACCCGCCGCGAGATTTTGATGTCGTCACACTAGGCCCACAACCATTGGAGTTTAAGGAAGATGGAGTATCGGCAGCACCAGCTTGATAACGGTTTAAAGATTCTTGCCGAGTGCAATCCGCAGGCCTACACATCAGCGTTTGGCTTTTTTGTCAGGACTGGTTCGCGCGATGAAACTCAAGAGGTCGCTGGAGTGAGTCACTTTCTTGAGCACATGGTGTTCAAAGGGACGCCCAACCGAACTGCTGCGCAGGTCAATCTTGAACTCGACGAAATTGGCTCTTCGAGTAACGCCCGAACCAGCGAAGAGAGCACAATCTATCATGCGTCGATTTTGCCGGAGTTTCAAACCAATGTGACGGAGCTACTCAGCGACATCATGCGTCCGTCACTGCGGCTGGAAGACTTTGAAACCGAGAAGCAGGTCATCATCGAAGAAATCAGAATGTATGATGACCAGCCGCCCTACGGAGGTTACGAGCGTGTGATGGCCGAGTATTTCGGCGACCATCCGTTGGGGCAAAGCGTGCTGGGAACCGTCGATTCGGTCGCGGCGCTGACGCCCGAAGGAATGATGGAGTACTTCAAGCAGCGTTACAGTCCTTCCAATATTTGCTTTGCCGCAGCTGGCAATGTGGACTTTGAAAAGCTGGTTGAAGACGTCGAGCGCTGTTGCGGCCACTGGGAAAAGTTTTCACCTCAGCGCATGAAAGCCAAAGCAGACTACCGGCAGGGGTTTGTTACGGTCAACAAACCTAGTGCTCACCAGCAGTACATTTTGCAGATGGCTCCGGGACCTTCGAGTGAAGAGGCGGATCGGTATGCGACAGCCGTGATGTCGGCAATCATCGGCGACGACGGGGGCAGCCGTTTGTACTGGGAGTTCCTTGACTCCGGTCTGGCCGAGTCGGCTGGCATGGGCAGCTACGATTACCAGGGCAGCGGCGCGATCATGACTTACCTTTGCTGTTCGCCAGAGCAGGCACAGGGGAACCTGGAGCGACTGGCCAATTTGCAGCGAAGAATCTGCTCCGAAGGAATTACGCAGAAAGAACTTGATCTGGCCAAGCGAAAAATCGCTTCGCAGATTGTCCTGGCGAGCGAGCGCACTGGAAGCCGAATGTTTTTCATCGGTGGCCAGTGGTTGCGTGAACAGCCATTCCAGACGGTTTCGCAAATCGCGGAGATTTATGAGTCGTTGACGCTTGAACAAGTCAATCAGGCGCTGGTTGATTATCCGCTTGATAAAAACATGACGGTTTCGGTCGGACCTTGCGATAACTTAACTTCCGTGGCTTGAATACAGTGACATTGGCCCAATGCCGTGAGTTGACTGGGCAAGATTGAATGCCACGAAATTGAATTCAGGCTGTTTTAAGCTGTTGAATAAAATGGGCGGTTTATGCGACAATGGAGGTGTTCCAAAACCGAGTGAACCAGTGGCTGAACCTCGCCGCTGACTGCTGTGAGATAGGCTCAAAGGCTGACGGTCCAACCAACCAGCCGCCAACTCAATTGCCGCCGTTAACCAACCGATACAAAATACAGCCTTGGCCAAGCCCGGGCTGGCAAACCAATGTCAGACACACGGAAAATGGCGACTGGTCGAAAGAAACGAAACATTCCCGAAGGTACCTGGATTCAGTGCCCGGGCTGTAAGTCGCCGATCTTCAACAAAGAAGCCGAAAAGCGACAGCGAGTTTGTCCGTCTTGTGACTATCACATGTACGTCTCGGCTCAGCTTCGAATCAAGCAAGTTCTTGACGAAGGCACCTTTGAAGAGTGGGATGGAAATCTGATTGCCAATGATCCGCTTGGCTTCACCGACTCACGCGCCTACTCCGACCGCTTGGCCGCCGAGCGAAAAAAGACTGGCTTGTCCGACGCTGCGATTACTGGAACCGGAATGATTCGCGCCCGGCGAGTCGCGATCGGCATTACCGATTCGCAGTTCATCATGGGAAGCATGGGCTCAGTAGTTGGCGAACGGCTAACTCGCTTGGTCGAAAAAGCGACCGAGCAGGATCTTCCGTTGATCATCATTAGTGGCTCCGGTGGAGGCGCTCGGATGCACGAAGGCATCTTGTCACTGATGCAAATGGCCAAAGTGTCTGCCGCACTGGCTCGTTATGACAGGAAGGGTGGGTTGTTCATTTCTGTGTTAACCAATCCAACGATGGGCGGGGTTGCGGCCAGCTTCGCTTCTTTGGGTGATGTTGTGTTTGCAGAGCCCAAGGCACTGATCGGATTTGCAGGGCCAAGGACAATCAAAGCAACGATTCGAATTGAATTGCCCGAGGGATTTCAAACCAGCGAGTTTCTGTTGAAGCACGGTTTCATCGATCGAATTGTCTCTCGAGATAAGCTTAAATCTGAAATTGCTCGCACCATCGACTATTGCGGAAAATAAAGCACTGGAATTCGTTTATTCAACCACAACAGTTTGTCTTGTCGCTCAGGCATGGCCTTTCCTGTTTACGTTGTATAATTAGCCGCTTGGACTCCCAGCTAATTTAAACCCCGACCTCGACGGACCATTCGAAGCGATAAACTCATGGGCTTTCTAGATAAAATTTTTGGTGGCAAAGGCGGCGAAGCACTTGATGTGTCGGCTCGATTTCGGCTTGATCGTCATGCATTCACCGGCACGATGTCCAAATTCCATGTTGCTCAGGAAATTGGCACCAACAAGCTCTATGGTCTCAAGTTACTCGACGACGAGAAGCTAAAATACTTTAACAGTCGATTCAAAGGACTTAATAAACCGCCCGAAGCTGTGATCGCGATGAAGATCAAGCATGAGCGAGTTGTCGAAACCTTCGAGTATGGAAAGACGACCACAGGGCAGGAATATATCTTGATGGAGTATGTCGAAGGGCCGGGACTCGACGTTGCGATTCGGCAACAAAAAACCGAACTCTTTCCCGATCGCTTGAAGTTAATCCGTCAAATGGCTCAGGCGTTGCAGGCCGTGCATGACGCGGGTTTTATTCATCGCGATGTCTGTCCCAGAAACTTTATCTGCTACAAAGATTTGTCTTGGGTAAAACTGATTGACTTTGGTTTGACAGTGCCTGACGAACCGCCTTACAAAATGCCTGGCAACCGAACTGGAACGCCGCAGTACATGGCTCCCGAAATCGTGCGACGTCGTGCTACCGATCATCGGTTGGATCTGTTTTCGTTCGGAATTACGGCTTACCGCTTGCTGACTTTTCATCACCCGTGGCGAACCACTGACACCACAGGTACGGCGGCTTTGGCGCATGACACCTCCGATCCCACCCCGATTTTGGAGCATCGCCCCAAGCTCAACAAATCGCTCGCCAAAGCGATTCACAAATGCATGGAAGTCAATGTCGACAAACGCAGTGCGTCGGCCAAGCAATTCCTGGCCGCGATTCGAACCGTGAAGCAGGAAGACGAAGTTTGAATTGAAACTTGTCGTTTTAGATTCGACAAGTAAATCGAAAAGTCGCCTTCGCTCTTGAGCTGGATTTTCTGGAAACATGGCCCAACAACACCAGCCGTTTTTGCGCTAGCCACAGACGAACCGCCATCATCCTTGGCTCGGGCCAAAACGGCCGGAAAAATCACAGCCACTGAGCGAAAGTAGCGCGTTTTGCATGCCTAAGTTGACTTAGCGAAAACCGTGTCTCACCTTCGGATGCTCCGAGATTTCTTGACCTTCGCCAAGCCCTCGATTCGGTCAGTCAAAAGAATGGTTGAGGCTGTAAATCAAAATGGCGATGGACGCTGAGTCTGGCTTCCCAGTTCAGGACAAAAAAGCCAACTCAAACGGTTGTTTGGGCCAACCCCAGCTTTCGGCCAACGCGTCGGCAGCAAGTTCGACGTCGGTGATCTCGCCCCAACCGCCATTGTGCAGATACGCGTGAGCAAACTCATGAGCAATGATGTAACAGGCAAATGCGTTTGAACAGCGTTCGAGCCTGGGTTTGAGCACCACGCAGCGACTGGTTCCTTGCGGACCAAGTTCAGGCATCAAAACAGTCCTGCCTTGCCCCGGTTCGCAATCGTCCAGCGAGACCTTGAAAAAGGGATCGGAGAGGAAATCTCGCTGAACCTCTTCGGGCAATTGCGATAGCACTTTGGCAACGCGCGCCGCCAAAAGAGGATAATCAGGAAAGGGTGCCAGGTAGGCGTCGAACTGACTCATCAGATTTCTATTTGAAAAAATGCTAAAAAACGAGGCTAAAATGCGAGAAAACGGGCCAATGTTAAAGCTTAACGATTAACGAAACATGACCGATGAGCCCATGGAATTCGGTTGTTCCGGATTTACTTGCTAACTCTAACGATTGTTCCGATTCTCCTTAACGGGAAACCTCATCCGGTTGCACAAGCGTTTGCGCGTCACGATGAGAGCCCTTCCTTAAGGATAACAGTAATGTCATTGTTTCGCATCTCATTGGGTTGGTTCAGTTGTTGCCTGTTGGCACTGACAATTCTACCTTCGTTGGTTTGGGCCAAGCAAAGCTTTAATTACCCAAGCACAGGGGTTACTGGTTTTGGCAATTCCAACCCTGTTGGCGTCAGAGCCGGCACGGAATTTGGAGTTAACAGCCCGTCGTTTCCCGACACCAAAGTTCCTGGCTTTGCCGACCATAGCTCAATGTCTCCCGATAGTTGGAGCGCACCACCAACTGAGGCGGTCCTGGAAACTCAAGTAGTACTGCCTCAAACACCAGTTGTACTTCCCCCCACACAAACGGTGCTTCAAACGGCACCATCGCCAATCACGACTGAGCCGGACGTCGTGATTGTGCAAACCCCGGTTCGAGAAATCGCACCAAGTGGTCAGGACGCTCAACCACCCTTTGTCAATCTTGCCCCTACGAAAATTTTGGATAACAACTCCGCTCCGGAAGTCAGTACCATCTCGATTCCTCCAGTAGAGTCTGTCCAAGCATCCCCTGAAGTTCAGTCGGCTGCCCAAAATTTCGAGAGGAGTGCTGAGCCTAATCCATTTCTTGCCAATCGGCCTGCACTACTGAAATACGAATCACAGGATGCACTTTCAAACTTTAAAAATGCCCCGCCGACCGGTGACGACACTCCCAAGGTGCCCAATCTCCAATCGGACTCGCCTTTCAAGTTGGCTAAAACGCAACTGACTAAAAAGCAAACACCGGCCTTTGAGATAGTCAGTCGACCGCAGGTCGTACCGGCTCAACCGCAAGTCGTACCGACTCAACCGCAGGTCGAATCAAATCAAGCTCCTACTCATGTGGCTTCATTGCAATCGAGTTATGGAAATGGATCGGGAACCAGTCAGGCGGTTCCAGCTCAACCTTTGCCACCTCAGGCTTCACCGTCGCAGGTTTTGCAGCCCGCGGGAGCGTCTTATAAAGACATTCTGGCGGGTCAGCAAAGCTCAAACTCGAATCTGATATATGGAGCCCTGCCTGAGCAACAGTTTTCCAGTCAGCCGGTAATTTCCAATCAGCAGTTTTCATCGACCCCAGTTGTTACCCAGTCGACTGACGGCCGATATCCTCTGTTGCAATCAAGTCAAGCAGTTCCAACTATCGGCTCCTATCAGGCTGTAGCTCAACCGTACCAGTACCAGCCGTTCCAGCACCAATCACAGGTCCAAAATCTGTGGGGGCAACAGTTGCCTCTGCAACCGGTGATACAACCGCATCAGCTATTGCAATCTGGTCCAAACTTTCGCCCGGACTTGGGACACCGAAGCCCAACGCCAACTATCCGGCATCCCGGTACCTTTGATACGGGTGAGAAATTTGCTTTCGAAGACAAAAAGAAAGAGTATCCGCCGCTAAGCGAAATATTGAAGACGGGACGTTACTTCGGATCGGCTGGAGTCCGTTTTGTCCGTCCACACTTTCAAAACAATACCGGGATTTTGACAAGCTCCGACAGCTTCGTCGAAGGGATCACGCTGGACCATGATTTTGAAACAACGCCGCACTATCGCTTTGGTTTTGAGTCGAAGTTCGGACCCGGCATTGAGTTCGACTATTTCAGATTCAACAAAACTTCGAATCAAGCTCAATTTTCCAGCACCGGGACCGTAACCGGGCAGATTGCTCAAGATCCCGGTCGTGGCTTAAGCCCGTTTGGCGCCTTCAACGCCGGTGAAACATTGTCCGCAACACACACCCTGAATTTTGAAACCTTTGGTGTCTCGTTTTTCAAAGAGGTAAAACTACCGATCTCGCGCATCAATGGACGATTTGGTCTTCAGTACGTGAGCATCGCACAGAATCTCGACGCGACACTTGCCGACGCCACAGGTGAAATTGGACTCTACAATTCGCGGTTTGACTTTCGTGGCTTTGGCCCCAAATTCACGCTCGAATATTACCGCCCAATTGGTCACACCAAGTTGGAGTTCGTGACCACCGCAAGTGGCGCAGTTGCCCTCGGTCGACGCGATGAATTCGTCGACAACTCGATCGGTCAAGGATTCAGTCGAGCCGGCGCTGACGAATTATTGACGAGCGTCGAATTCTTCAGCGGCGTCCAGATCAAGAAAGGGTTCGCCGAGAACAGATCCGTCTTCGCTCGCTTCGGGACAACATATTCGACTTGGTTGGGCGGCGGAACGGCGAATGATCCGCAAAGCGATTTTGGTTTACGTGGCTTTACATTGGACGTTGGGTACAACCGTTGATTTTTCAACCGCTGATTTTTTTAACTAGTGGTCCGTCAAAACTGAAGTGGGTTGGACCACCAGGCACTGTCTGACAATTTCATATCGAACTGAGCGCCTTGCCGTTCACATTTATCAAACAGAACCTTGTTTAACCAAACCTGAGCCAAAGCCAGATGACCGTCGCAATTTTTGTATCCAGCGAAGCAGACGCAGCAAGCCTAATCCCTTGGGGAGTCCAGTTTGCCTGTGCCGAGCATACGCAACTATTGATCGTTTGCCCGCGCAAGTCGAAGGGCAAACGCGGCTGGGATCCGCTGGAGACATCTGAAAAGGACGACAGCCCGCTGTACCGCGCTGTTTTTGAGGTACTGGGCCAACAGGATCAAAGCAAAATTGTGTTGAAGCAAGACATCGCTTCAGGCATCGAATCCTCGGACCTTGACCGAGTGGCCATCGAAACACGTGAGCTAATTGCGCCCGATCCAGAGAAAGCGTTTGTTGAAGAGATCCACAACCTTGACGTTAGCACCTTATTGTTGCCCGCTCATGAGCCAGTCCGCGTGGCCAAGGGCGAAGAGATAGCCTGGACGCAACAGTTATTTACTCATGCACCGTGTCAGGTTTTAATGCTCCGAGGTGCGCCGCCAGAATGCGAAACTCCACTGCGGATTTTGGTCGCCAGCCAGGATGCCACCAGCTCTGATGACTTAGTTGCGATCTCTCAGGCTTGTCGTTTGGCCACAGCCGTTCAATGCGAAGACGACAGCCAAGCTGGATCGGTGACAATACTTTATGTTCGCCCTGACGATGATTTCGTTGCCAGGCAGGTTGCAGAAAAGCACCTTAAGCAATTGGAGCGAGGAGTTTCCGACAAAACAGTTTGCTTCGAAAAACAAATCGCGTTAGCCGATTCGTTCGCTGAAGGTATCAACGCCCAACCGTTAGAGCAATACGATCTTGTTCTGGTGGGGACTCGAAAACCCAAGACGATTCGAGCGTTGCTTCGCGACGTCGGGCAAACTGAAGACGGGCCCAAGGTCCCAGTATCTGTTATCCGGGTCGCGGTTCCGTTGACCGACCGTTTTTGGAGTCGGCTCAAAGACTCCGTCCGCAGTCGCGTGCCGCAGCTTGATCGGGAGCATCGGGTGACGCTTGTCGATCGCCTGCAAGATAACTCAAAATTCAATTTCGATTTTGTTGCTCTGATTTCGCTTTCGACTTTGATTGCCGCTCTTGGTCTGGCTCGAGATTCAGGAGCCGTTGTAATCGGGGCGATGCTCGTGGCACCTTTGATGACGCCACTGGTGGGCATGGGATTCGCCCTGGTTCAAGGCAACGTCAAATTGATTCGAAACGCGTTCAAAT
This sequence comes from uncultured Pirellulaceae bacterium, assembly GCA_964433035.1. Classification (GTDB taxonomy): domain Bacteria; phylum Planctomycetota; class Planctomycetia; order Pirellulales; family Pirellulaceae; genus Mariniblastus. Next base: position 12,650 of record CAYSQZ010000102.1, read on the forward strand.
CGGTGGTCTTTGGTTTCGCAGTGGCGCTAGCGATCGGGGCTGTATTGGGTTTGTTCCTGCGAATCTTTCACTTCGATATTACCCAACAAATGCTTTATCGCGGTGAGCCGAACTTTCTCGATCTTGTGATCGCGTTGGCCAGCGGTGTCGCCGGTGCTTACGCGATGGGGCGTCCCAACCTGGTCTCGGCACTTCCAGGCGTTGCCATTGCCGCAGCGTTGGTTCCGCCGATTGCGACCTCGGGACTGGCGTTGACCATGGGCAGCCTAACATTGGCTGGCGGAGCGTCATTGCTGTTCTTTACCAACATCGTGGCCATCGTGTTGGGGACTGCGATTACTTTCTGGGCGGTGGGAATCAGCACTCGAGTTGGAACTGATGAACGCCCGGTTCAGTCGTGGCCACGAGTTTGGTTTGCTGGCTTTGTGATTATCTCATTCCTACTTGCGATTCTGATGTCGATGTTCAACTTGTTTGAAATGCCTGATGAGTCTGAAGGGATCGAGCAACAGGAACGAAAGAGCAATATCGAGGCGCTTGGAAAAATTGATTAAACCACAATTGGAAACCCGAAGCGTAAGCGAGGAAACCACCTATTCCACTTTCTTGTTCACCAGGAATTTCATGATTCGCCGCAAGTTGTTACTGCGATTATGGCAACCCGAAACGTTGGTGAGGGACTGATCCTCGCTCGCGCTTCGGGTTACCAATAAGGCTCAATGGAGTTTTTACCGTTTGCCATAGGCAGCAAAAATACGATGAGGATGCTTTTAAGATGACCCAAGACTTTAGTACTACTACGCCGCTGACTGCTCCGATCGGTCGCGCGGCCTTGATTCCAAGCGAGCTTAAAGGACCGATTGAGTCGATTGAGCAATACGGGACTCACCCGCTACACTCAACGTTCATCGAGCTCTACGATGCGGGAATTGAATTGACACAAATGAAGCCCAACCACTGGCGTCGCCCACGGTTTTTCCATCTCACTCAAATCCTTGGGCTGACCGCTGGTTTATCTGGAGCAACGGCAGAGACTGGTTGCTTTCGCGGGATGACTTCATTTCTGACCTGTCACTATTTGAGAATGGAAAAAGAAGAAGCCGGAGAGATTTACACTGGCAAGAATCATTTTATGATCGACTCCTATGAAGGGCTTAGTGAACCCGTCGGAGACGATGGCGGCTATGCGAAATCAAGCTGGGAAAAGAAAGCCTTCACCTCAACCTCGGTCGAACGAGTCAAAGCCACGATGCACCAATTTCCCAACGTGGAGATTGTAAAGGGCTGGATTCCCGATGTTCTCTCGACTCTGGCCGAGCAGAATTATCGCTTTGTTCACGTCGATGTCGACTTGTACCAGCCGACGCTTGATTCGCTGGGTTACTTCTATCCTCGGATGACTGTCGGCGGTATCATCGTGATTGATGATTATGGGCCGTGGCCAGGCAACCAATGGCCCGGATGCTTGAAAGCTGTTCAGGAATTTTCAAAAGAACATGACGTTCCATTCGCTCCTCTGGATACTGGAAACGCGATAATCATTAAGCGTTAGACTATTCAAGCGAACGTCTTTTTTATGGAAAACGATCAACCAGCGTTCGATGACCTGTTTCCGATGCCGATGTCCAGCATCGAGAAATTTCACTGGTTCGACGACAGTGACGAATACCCTAATGTCGTTTTCTGCCGGATGCAGATCGCTGGAAAGCTGGATGAATCGCTTGCCAGAGAGGCTTGGCAGATCGCAGTGGAGCGACAGCCGTTTGCAGATGTTGAGCCAAAAAAAGTCGGCAGGCGTTGGTGTTGGGTCCAAGGCCCTCGAGGCGAACAGAACGACGCCGGAAGTTTCACAAACTGGCGTGGAACGCGGTTTGAGTTCCAGGCGTTTGAGTCGGCGCCAGAGAATTGGAAATTCAAAGATCATTTGATCGAGTCATCCACTGGCAGCTACTTGGGCGTTTTTACATGGCCAGCTGGTGTCACCGATCAACCACCTGGTAAAAATCCGTCAGCCGCCTCGCCAGAGGGCCAAACAGAAGTTTGGCTGTACGTCCATCACGCCGTTGGCGACGGTGCCGGTTCGATTCTGGTCATCAACGATTGGATGATCATTTATGCGAATTTAAAATCCAATCGCGACCCCAAAGCCGGGCTTCATCGGCTGGACCCAAAACTGCTGGCAACCCGCAACAGCGTCGACTTTTTCAGTTGGAGGTATTTAAAGCATCTTTGGAAGCAGCCAATCGCGCTTTTTGGAGCAGCGAAGTTCGCGTTTCGAAAAACGCCGGAATTGATTCCACCGGATCACCAGACATCCAGGCAAACCAGCCATTATCCATCGATCATCGGTCAATGGATTGACGCCGACCAAGTCGCTCAGATCAACCAACATGCCAGTCAACACGGCGTGACCGACAACACGATTTTGCTTGGGCAGCTCTATTTGAATCTGGCTGAATGGAGGACGCAGCAAGGCCATCACGATTCAAACAGTTGGATGCGAATTATAATGCCGATCAGTATTCGCAGAGTTTCGGATCGTAGGCTCCCGACAGCCAATCGGGCGACGCTCGTTCAAATTGATCGGCGAAGCAGCCAAGCAAGTGACTTGGGCGCGTTTTATCACGGACTCAATCGAGAGATTAACATCATTCGCGGCTGGCAGCTGGACAAGATCTTTTTGCTGGCGATTCGAGCCATGTCATTGAGCGACTGGATGTTACGCCGAGCAGCAAGAAATAAGAAATCTCGTGGCATGGCCGTGTTTACCAATCTTGGTGAGCCGTTGAGAAAAAGTGAAAGGACCGCGAATCGGCATTCCGATGGGTCCATTAAACCAGCAGCATTTGATCTTGTGGGGCCGATCCGTGCAGGGACACCAGTTAACTTTTCCGTTTCGCGCTACGGTCCAGCGATGCGGGTTTCGCTGCAATACGACAGCAAACTGATTTCAAAAAATCATGCCGCAGAATTGCTTGGTGGCTATGTCAGACGGCTGAAGTCAATCTGAGGTTCTGACGAAGTCGTCTGTGCTACGAAAAGCATCTGAATGCCGTGGCGATGAATTTGCTAAGAACGCATTTGCTGAAATGCTCAAACCCCGTAAATAGTTCGCATTTTTTTCTTGACACGCTGGGCCGAACTGTTACACTTCGTAACATACAGATGTTACACCGCGTAACATCTCAGGCAAATGTAGCTAGTTTTACGGGCAAGTATGACCAAGCAACGCAAATCCAAAAAACGACGCGGCACCAAGCCCGCAAGTGGTCTCAGCGCACTTGAAAGCGAAGTGATGCAAGTTGTTTGGGATCGTGGTGCCCTAAAAGCAGAAGAAATTCGCTTGGAACTGGAGTCGACTCACGATCTAAAAGACTCGACAGTCAGGACTTTGCTTCGGCGATTGGAACAAAAAGGCGCGCTTGAGCATACCGTCGAAGGTCGCGCATTTGTTTACCGGCCCAAAGTTCAAGCCGATAGTTTTGCAGCCAAAGCCGTCCGCGGAATCGCAGATAAATTCTGTCGTGGATCGATTTCAAGCTTGTTGATGGGCATGGCAGGAGACGATCTCGTTTCAGCGGATGAACTACGAGAACTGGCTGACAAAATCGAGCAGTCGGCCCAGGAAAAATCTGGCGGAAAGAAG
>CAYSQZ010000103.1:0-16288 GCA_964433035.1 uncultured Pirellulaceae bacterium
CGTAGTTGGGCTGTGGTGCGGAAAAGGCCAGCACTTGGGGAAGTGCTGGCCTATTCGCGTCCGCGTTGATTCAGGATACCGTTGATTCATATCTCAAAAGTCCGAATCCTCAACCTTCTGTTTTTTCTTCTTTTTCTTACCAGTTTCCTTTTCCTCTAAAAGCTGGTCAAGGAACGGCTTGATATCCTCCAGCTGAGGCCCCGCATACTCAACGGCTTTCCGCTGTACCTCAATCGCTTTATCAAGATCTTCATCGACGATGTAGATGTAGTGAGCCAGAGTGTCGAGGATCGCACCACTTTCGGGCTCGGCTTTAGCGGCATACTCGGCGCCTTTTCGGGCAATTTTAAGAACCTCCGAATCGACATCACCACCCCGTTCTTCAAACAATTCGTAGATAGCCCAAGTGATAGAATTGAGGGTCCCACCATCGACTTTATTTTCCTCAACGAATTCTTGTAGACTCGAAGCCGCATCGTCGTGCTCCGCAGTGAGCATCAACCTGAGCCGCATCGTTGACAGCATTGGCTTGACTGTTTCGAGTTCCTCGTCTTCGATCAACTCGGCCAATAAATCAATCGCTCCATCCTCGTCACCGTCTTCAATCTTCTCTTCAACGGTGGGCATGACCTTTCTCAATTTTCTCGCAATCTTACGTTCATTTTTTCGCAACTCGACTGCTGCTGCCTGATCCTCTTTATATTTCTTTTTGAACTCGTCACGATTCCAGTCGCCAGCAATTATCTTGTCGAGCGGTTTTTTCATTTCTCTCGAATCACCAATCCACTCGATCAGCCCCGTTTTTCCCACGATGAATGCGCTGGGAAACTGCCGGCGCTCTGACGCCACGAGGTAGTCATCCCAAACTGATTTGTCTGGATCGGCAGTTAAACAATAGGATCGCGTAAGATCAGCAAAGGTCTGCGTCGAATCTTCGTCTCCGCTGGGAGCTTCCCTTTCGAGAAAATCCTCAACGGTATCGATATCATCAACACTGACACTGATGATTTGAACGTCCTTCGATTCGTATTGGCTCTGGATCTTACCCATTTGATACATCGCCATGATGCTTCTTGGAGATCGTATTGACCAGAAATCAATCACATAAATATTGTCGGCTTCAAACTCTTTGACCTTAGGAAACAAACCATCATTGTCGCTGAGCCAGTACTCAATATCGAGCTCAGGAGCCTTGGATCCGATCACCAGCTTGGGCTCGGCACTCGAGTCGTCGCTATCTTGATCAGCGTCTTTATCGGATTCTTGTGCGAAGGCAAAGCTCGCGGTGATTGCCAGGAAAGCCGCCAATCCGAATCGCAGCAGGATGTTGAAAAGTTGCATGGCCTGAGTCTCCATTGGTTATTTGATCATCTCTTATTGTTGCAGCGCATTGGAAGCACGACAACATTTTCTTGTTTCATGGCTTCTGATTTTACCAAGCCAATCGGAGCAATTGCGACCCCAACGACAAATTTAGACAAGGTAGCTGGATTGGCAAGTTCCGCACAATTTTCAGTTCTGCTACCGTTTATTAGTTTTTCTCGGCTTTCCCCGTCCAACAATTACCGCAGTCAGGCAGGGTGTCGACGGACAGCAAATAAAAATAAGTCTCAACTTGGGAGCCAAATGGAGCTTGCAGCTTAATTGGCCCTCGCCGATAAAGACCTTCAGCGACGGCTTCGACAAGATCCAGCTGTTGCAAGCAAACCCGATCGACCGACCAGACTTCCCCAATAACTTCCAAACCCTCCTCGTGCTCCACCAAGCCTGGATAAGAACCACAGTCAAACAAGCGATAGTCCGCAAGCGTCCTGGCCTCCCCCAAGAACTGCTGGCCTTTCAAATTGCCGGCTCGGCAGTGCCCCCGCTTAAGAGTGCCGTAAATAAAAAGGAGTTGTTTGTCCTGGATAGGCATAATTGATCGCCAGCTCGCGTTGAAGCAGTAGTCTCATTCTGTCATTCTACACCTTACTTTTTAACAACGATTGTTTCAAACAAGCATAGTAGAATTGATGGCCAGCCAAAACGAGATCGCCAAAATCCGAAACGCTTGTGGACTTTTGTATTTGGCAACACGCACCGTTCGAATACTGACCAACGTCTCCTGGCCCAACAGCGTTCGTGACAAGTTCTTCGCCAACGGAGCAAAAGAACTGCCGGTTGTGGAGTACCCAGCCTTTGATCCTTCGGAGTCACTTGAGCGTCTGGTGCTGGCCAGAACGTCGTTCAGCTTTTCCCCGATGATTAATGAGTGGCTCAACATTACGGCGTACAACATAGAAACCAGTTCCAAAATGCTGGCCGCCCGCGGCACGCAACAATTCTTTCAATATTCTTCCGAGCTGTACGGGCAACCCAGAAGCGTGTTGTCCGACCAGGAAACAACGACCCTGGATCTGGCAATGGAATTTGACAACGCCTTCGACGACTTTCAAGATCTTGATCTAGGTGAGCCTGCCCCCAAGAACATTACCGCCGACATGATGGCGGATCAAATGCGCACCCAAGTTCAAAACTTTTTTGGCGAGTCAGCACCTCGTGTCTACGTGGACGATCAATTGTCAGCCAACGCGCTAGCCGGTCCATCAAGGATTCGAATTCGAAACGGGGCCATGTTCTCCAACAACGACGTCAGCCAACTGGTCAATCACGAAGCGCAAATTCACGTTGCCACTTCGCTCAATGGACTCGCTCAGGATGATCTTCGAATCCTGGCGGCCAGTCATCCCGGAACGACCAAGACGCAGGAAGGCCTGGCAGTGTTCGCGGAATTTATCACAGGCTCGATGGACCTGGATCGGTTCCAAAGACTCGTCGACCGCGTGATCGCCATCCAAATGGCAATTGACGGCGCAGACTTCCTCGAAGTCTACCAGTATTTTTTGGAGCGAACTGGTGGCGCTCAAGAACAAGCTTACGAGAACACGAGGCGAGTATTTCGCGGAGGTGTCTTAACCGGTGGCGCTCCATTCACCAAAGACATCGTTTACTTGGACGGCTTAATTCGCGTCCACAACTTTTTGCGAACCCTGGTTTCGGCGGGGCGGGCAGATTGTCTGCGTTTGCTTTTTTGCGGAAAGATTGACCTGGAAGATTTGCCTGTGCTGGGGCATTTTTCTGAGCAAGGAGTCTGTCGCCCACCGGTGTTTCTTCCCGACTGGGCCAAGGACATTCGATTCTTGCTTTGCTACCTGACCTATTCAAGTTTTCTCAATCGCGTTGATCTAAGCCAAGTCAAAAATCACTACTCCAATATGCTGGACCAGATTCCACCACAAACGCTTTAGATCTTCACTCGATTGGCGCCGGGCCTATCAAACCTTGACCAAAACCCGGGAATAAGCATAATATTTTCATTCGCAGGGGTGTCCCAATCTGGACTGAGAATTCTGGCAACTGAGCCAGAATAACCCTTTGAACCTGATACGGATAATACCGACGAAGGGAGCGAGGGGTCCACGTTTTGATTTGTGAGCGACTCCTTCTTTCGGCGTCCGTCTTTCCCCGTTACTAACTTTAGGGAAAACGATGAACGCACCCAAACAACCGACTCCGGAAACTGGCGATCTTGGCAAAACCAAACAACGCGGTGACTACACCGGTCAATTTACCCAGGACATCGACAACGCGGATGAGATTCGAGCGATCGAAAATGATCCCACTCAATTCCCCAACTCAACCCGGATCTATGTCCAAGGTGAAATTCATCCTGACGTGAAAGTTCCGCTGCGAGAGATCCGCCTCTCGGACACCGAGCATCCCAATGGAACGATCGAGAAGAACGATCCCGTGAGAGTTTATGACTGCTCAGGGCCATGGGGCGATCCGGAGTTTAAAGGAGAAGTAACTAAAGGTCTGCCTGCGATACGGCGCCAATGGATTTTGGACCGTAACGATGTAGAGGAGTACTCAGGCCGAGACATAAAGCCTGAAGACAACGGCTACCTCTCCGAAGCACACGCTGACAAATACAACTCGCTCAAGAATGCTAAAAACCGATTGAAGCAGTACCCGGGATTGAAACGCAAGCCGTTGCGTGCCAAATCAAGTGGGGCCAGCGACAATGATTGGCATCCGGTGACGCAAAAATGGTATGCCGACCAGGGAATCATTACTCCTGAAATGGAATACATTGCGATCCGGGAAAACCTTGGGCGCAAAGAAGCATTTGAAACAATCGCCGACAAGTACCCCAATCTCAGGGATCTACCACCCGAGGCGTCAGAGCGCATCAGACAACTGTGCACCACACCAGAAGGCTACGAAATGCCTCGACCTTCGGAGATCGACCCCGACCAGCAGGTGCCTCGAAACCGAATGGAGCACCAACATCCCGGCCAAACTTGGGGAGCCATGACTCCTGCCTTTATCACGGCGGAGTACGTTCGCTCAGAAGTTGCCAGAGGCCGAGCAATCATTCCGGTGAACATCAATCACCCTGAATGCGAACCGATGATCATCGGGCGAAACTTTCTGGTAAAGATCAATGCCAACATCGGAAACTCTGCGGTTACTTCGACGATCGATGAAGAAGTCGAAAAGATGCGTTGGGCCACCAAGTGGGGCGCTGATACGGTAATGGATCTTTCCACTGGAAAGAACATTCATGCTACCCGTGAATGGATCATACGCAACAGTCCTGTCCCGATCGGAACGGTTCCGATTTACCAAGCCCTGGAGAAAACGGGGGGAAGCATCGAAGCACTGACTTGGGAACTGTTCCGCGATACGCTGATCGAACAAGCCGAACAGGGAGTGGATTACTTCACCATTCACGCAGGTGTACTGCGAGCGTTTGTTCCGCACACTGCCAAGCGGATGACCGGCATCGTTTCGCGGGGCGGTTCGATTCTTGCCAAATGGTGCATCCATCATGAGCAAGAGAACTTTCTCTACGAGCACTGGGATGAGATTTGCGATATCTGTGCGGCTTACGATGTAAGCTTCTCTATCGGGGACGGACTTCGCCCCGGATCGATTGCCGATGCCAATGACTACGCACAATTGGCGGAACTTGAGGTACAGGGCGAGCTCACCAAACGCGCATGGGCCAAAGGGTGCCAAGTGATGAACGAAGGGCCAGGGCACGTTCCAATGCACCTGATCCAAGAGAACATGCAAAAGCAAATTGAATGGTGCCACGAAGCACCCTTCTACACCCTTGGACCTCTAACGACCGACATTGCTCCGGGCTACGACCATTTCACTTCAGGAATCGGTGCGGCGCAAATTGGCTGGTACGGGTGTGCGATGCTTTGCTATGTGACCCCCAAAGAACACTTAGGACTTCCCAATCGGGACGATGTGCGAGAAGGAGTGATTACTTACAAGATAGCCGCTCACGCCGCCGACCTTGCCAAAGGACATCCAGCGGCTCAGATTCGCGACAACGCGCTTTCCAAAGCACGTTTTGAATTTCGCTGGCGTGATCAATTTGCGCTGGGCCTCGATCCAGCGCGGGCGATTGAATACCACGATGAAACGTTGCCAGCCGAAGGTGCCAAGACCGCCCACTTCTGCTCCATGTGCGGGCCGACGTTTTGCAGTATGAAAATCTCTGAGGATATTCGCCAGTTGGCCAACGAAGAAGAAAAACTTGTTCCGCTGACTGCTGCCGCGAAGCATGATGACTAATCGTCTCTAAAGGTAACTAATCGATCGTCAAAGGCCTGCGTTTGGCCCGCGCCGAGCGCAGAGGCGCGGAGACGCAGTTATTCTGATAGAGGCTATACCAAGCTCCACCGTCAAACTGCCGCATACCGGAACTTGCCTTCCTTCACCTCTTGCGCCTCAGCGACTCTGCGCGGCTTTTCAAGCTGGCTGGCCAAGCCAAGCCTTACTTCAGAATCGCATTTCCCCACCAAAGTAACCACCTCGGAAACTCAGATTCGAAAAGACAACTGGCGCCGAAGTCGCGAAAAAATCAAAGTCAGGGCTTTGGGCCGAAGCCGTAGCTAGATCGCCGATGAAAATCGCGTTGTAACCTGCTCGCAAACGAAAGTAGCTTGTGATGGTCCAACTCAAACCGATCGAAAGATCGACCACCGTTGAAAGCGTATCATCGTCGTAACTGAAGTCGCGATTGGCGGACGTGAACTCAATGTCAGCACTATTGTTGTACAATCCGAATCGAACCCCCGTCTCAAGCTGAAGCGCCGGCCCCAATGGTCGGTAAAGCTCAGCTGAAACTTGACCACCGAACAAGTCGTTATCGGAGTCACTAAAGAAACCACGGCCGGTGCTGTTGCCAGTCGCTGAACCAGTCTCAATCGAATTGAACGAGTTACGAAAATCAAGGGCTCGCAAACCAATGCCCAACCTGACCCTTTCATTTCGGCGGCCCCACGCATTGAGTTCGTAGCTTTCCAGTTGCGATGTATCTGAGATATCGTAGCTCGCAGCAGGGTCCGCAGGAATACCGCCAAACAACTCCGGCAAGCCATTTTCGACAGTCGCCGAACCGTTAAAGTTGTCCGCATCAAAGAAACCAAACTCGAATCCAGTACCCAGATCGGATTGATAAAGGATCCTAATTCTTGCGGTGGATTCCGCGCTGGGATTCACATCCCTAAAATTCAACAATGGCTCAAAGGTATCCTGGTCAAAAACAAAGTCTTGATCATCCAAACCACTGCGGGAAAAGTTGATATAGTCAACTTGAATGCCCAGACGCATCTGGCTTTGATCAAAACCGATATAACTTCCTCCGGCGCTGGCCGTCGCGCCGCTATCGCTCCACAGTGGATGCTCTCCAAAGCTAGGCAGATGCTGCTCTCCAACACTAGCTAGAGTCGGTTCCTGGGCCTCAACCGCCACCGCCAGCAGGCACATTTGGAGACAAGCCCCCAAAGCCAACCGTCTCCCCAACCGTCTCCCCAACCGTCTCCCCAACTGCTTTTTTGCTTTATCCATTGCGACTCGTACCTCGATCAAAACCTTTACCTCCGTAGATTTTGCAACACTTGTTGGAACTGTCATAAGTCATTGAACTGAATCGACTAGTCGATTCAGGGATATGAGCAAAGCGAGAATTCAAACAAAACTCAACCTCTTCAGTAGGACCCGAATTGCCGGACAAGTTGCTAGAGAAAGAACGTTGCGCATTGCGGTCATGTGGTAAAAACGTGACCGGAATAAGCGGCAGATTCAGAGATATGAGCATACTGAGGATACGCTCAAAACTTGACCTGTTTGTCAAAACCCGAACAGCCGAAAAACTTGCCAGCAAGAAGTGATGATGTCTCGAGATGGTATAGCCGCGCGGCCCAGCCTGAAAGGCCGCTGAGGCGCAAGAGATGTAGGAAGGCAAGCGTCTGCAGTTCGACGGAGCATTTTTCGTTGTGCAACCGGGTCATGCTGTGGTAAAAACGTGACCGGAATAAGCGGCAAAGTCAACTTCCAAATAGTTAAGCAAAGCTCGAAACGGCAAGAACATGAAGCGACCTGATTCGATTATCTTCAAAGTAGTCTCGGCAGACCAATGGAAAACCGCTCAAGGCCAAGGCGAGTTTCACGGCGCTGCGATTGATCTTTCGGACGGCTACATTCATTTCTCGACTCCTGAGCAAGTCGAAGAAACCGTCGAAAAACACTTTGCTGGACAGGCGGATCTGCTTCTCGTGGGTGTCGATCCCTCGACACTGGGCGAGGATCTCAAATGGGAGCCGTCTCGAGGAGGCGCATTGTTTCCGCACCTCTACAACTCCCTCAAACTCGATTCCGTTGTCTCGGTGGACGAACTCAAATTAGGCGACGACGGCCGACACATCTTTCCTGACTGAGCCCGTTGCTCAATGCTTGCAGCGACCAACGTTTCAGGACTCGCGCGATTTCATCTGCTCAATCACTTCTGGCAGCGGGAACTCAAGAATCGAAACTTCGCCAAGTGACGGGATCTCTTTGAGTCTTGCCCAGCCGCGAGAAACAAGCGACTCGCGCTCTTTAACATATTCGGGATCGAGATTCGATTTGGCGAAATCGTCTTCGACCGTGACCGGTTGGAAATCGTCAGCAACGATGAACTGGGCTAGAGTTGGATTGCACCTGATATGTTTTTCTGGCTGAGCGTGAAGCAATTCCGGATCGACCATCCCAATCACGAAACGCAAATACAAATCACTCTCGGTGATGTTCTCTACGTCCCCGCCGCATACACTGCAAAGATATCCCTCGTCGCATTTGGCCATGATCGCTACTGGAGTTTGAAACGCGGTTTAGTTCAGACCAAGCACATCGTACATATTGTAAAGGCCAGGATTTTGCGCAGCGACGAACTTGGCCGCCGCCAATGCTCCGGCAGCATAACAATCGCGGTTGCTGGCGGCGACTTTTAGTTCGATCGTTTCCCCCAGCATCCCAAACACGATCGTGTGCTGGCCAGGATTGTCACCGGTGCGGATAGCGTGATACCCAATCTCATTTCGAGGCCGCTCGCCGATCATGCCTTCACGGCCATGTTGGTGATTCGTCAATCCCATCGCCTGCCCAACAATCTCACCAAACTTGAGCGCTGTGCCGCTGGGCGCGTCGGCTTTAAAACGATGGTGCCGTTCAAGAATCTCAACATCAACGCCAGTGGAATGATCCTTCAGTGCTAAGCCTGCTGTTTCAACAAGCTTCATCGTCAGGTTTACAGCAAGGCTCATGCTTGGCGCCCAAACGATGGGGATCTCGTGACCAGCAGACTTGATCTTTTCAACCGTGTCGGCTTCCAAACCCGTCGTTGCCATTACGAGCGGCTTTTGGTTGTTGATACAGAACTCGACTGCTGCCTCGGCACCAGCGGGATGCGAAAAATCAATGATCACATCAACGTTGTCGGGATACTCAGCAGAGAACGGCACATCGATCTGGCCGATACCCGATTCAAGTCCAGCATCAACTCCGATCTTCGGGTGCTTTTCAGATTCAACCGCCGCTACGATAGTGAAGTCTTCATCGGACGCCGCGAGATCGATAAGCCGACCTCCCATTCGCCCTGCAGCGCCGCTGATTGCCAAGTTAAGCATGTTGTGATCTCGCAAATTAAACGGATAGTTGACTCAGAGCAGCTTTTATTCAAAACACAAAACAAAAACTCGTTCAGAAGCGTACCAATATGCGTAGCGTTTTGTCGATTCCCAATAGGCTTTTTCAAAGCTTTACATACCGGTAGTTACTTTTTTTGAATTGTTCTGGATTTTTGAAGTCAATTTTTTGCTTCCCAGAACAGCTTAAAACTGAATCGAAAGTAAATCCGTCTGCTTCGGCGTCGAAGTAGGCACGTTCCCCAGTCGAAGTAGCTAGACACTTGGGCAATAACTTTAAACTCCATAGCGTGGCGAAGATATACGGGTAATGAGAGATTGCGACTGGTAAATTCGTTCACATTTGGATCCGATTTTTATTTGGCTTTGCAAAATAAGCCGAAACTGTTTGACGAGTCAAGTACTCAGGCGTACAATAGTCCGCTTAATTCGGAGGTTGGTACAAGCCCTCGGTTCTCGCGGGAGGGTCGAATCTGCCGAGAATTTTTATTGGAGAATGCGATGTATAAAATGAAGAAAGCCGACGTGAAGCCATTCAAGGAAATGTTGCTTCAACTTCGCGCTCGCTTGAGGGGTAATGTCTCATCGATGGCTGATGCGGCTTTATCTAACAACGGCGCCGGCAAAGGTGGATCGTCAGCAGTCTCTAATCACATGGCCGATATGGGCAGTGACACTTACGAACAAAACAACACTATTCTGTTGATGAATAACGAGGGTGAATCGCTGACCCAAATCGAAGCTGCCCTTGAACGCATCGAGCAAGGCGTTTATGGTTCCTGCATTGAGTGCGAAAACAGAATACCGAAAATGCGTCTCAAAGCGATTCCATACACTCCCTATTGCGTAAAATGTGCCAGTGAGCTCGAAACGTCCCAGTACTGATTCGGAAGGCACGCAACAGACCACCAACGCAGCGGCACAGGCTGATCGAGCTAACCCTTACTCAGCTGACAACCACAAAACAAAACAGGGTGAACGACTTTCTCTTGGTCGTTACGCCCTGTTTTTTTTGCCTCTGCTGATCGGTGTTGCTACGGACCTAGCTACCAAATCGTATACATTTGCGAACTATTTCGACCCTCAACGATCCGATCCAGACTCTCCGCTTTACGCCGCCCAATTTCCGCATTGGTGGATCGACGGGGTTTTTGGAATCCAGACCTCGACCAACCCGGGGGCATTGTTTGGAATGGGAAGCGGATACTCCTGGTTGTTTGCCGTATTTTCGATTATTGCTTTAGCCGGGATCCTGATTTGGGTCTTTGGATTTGGTGCCATCCGCGACCGCTGGCTAACGTTTTCATTAGGAATGATCTGCGGCGGGATCATCGGTAATTTGTACGACCGCGTCGGTCTGGGTGCACTTTCAACTTATCCCGAAGAGATTAAAGACAACGTGCGCGACTGGATTTTGTTCCGCTTGGAAGGAGTGCCCTGGTTTGATCCCTGGCCAAACTTCAACATCGCTGATGTCTTGCTGGTCTGCGGAGCGATCATGTTATTTCTACACGCCTTGATCTATACCGAGCCCGAAAAGGCACAGAAGATTGCCACCGTCCAAGATCACGTAGATGACTAGAAAGACCCAAGATGCCGGATTCCAATTTGCAAAAACGACTTGATCTCGCAAACGTGATCGCGAAATCTGCTGGCCAGTTGACGTTGAACTATTTTCAAACCGATCGCTTCGACGTGATTCGCAAAGGCGATGGTTCACCGCTTACGATCGCGGATCAAGAAGCCGAAAAATTCCTTCGGCAGGCGATCCACGAAGCTTATCCCGATGATACGATTGTTGGTGAAGAGTTTGGCGAGACTGCAGGACAAAACTCCAACCAATCAGAGTACACCTGGATTCTTGACCCAATCGACGGCACCAAATCGTTTATCAGTGGTGTGCCGCTTTACGGCACGATGGTCGCGGTTGAGAAAGCGACCACGGAAAATACTGCGAGAGAATCCGTCATTGGTTCAGTGTATTTCCCGGGTTTGGATGTCGGGATTTACGCCAGCCAAGGCCAGGGGGCTTGGTCTTTTGAAGGCGATGCGCCGCCCACTGCGGCCAGTGTTTCCAAGACCAGTTCGCTTGCCGATGCAGTGATGGTAACGTCTCAGGTTGAAACGTTCGCAAAGCGCTCCGCAGCAGAGGTTTATCAGCAACTCGCGCAAGCCGTCTACTTCAGCCGAACCTGGGGCGACGCTTATGGTTACTACCTCGTCGCCACTGGAAAAGTAGAAGTGATGATCGACCCAATTTTAAACATTTGGGATGCGGCCGCCGTCCAACCGATTGTGCAAGAAGCCGGTGGCCGGTTCACTGACTGGGCTGGAACCAGTCGGATCGACGCTGGAGAGTCGATTGGAACCAATGGCTTGGTTCATGACGAAGTGATTGCCCTGACCAAAAAAGTAGCTGGCGTTTTTTGAAACAGCCGTATGCATCGGACCAGATGCGATTTCCATATCTGATTTTTTCGGATCGAAACATGCGCTTTTCTGTAGTGGATGTGGTAACAAGTCGTTCTTTGACCGACAGGCTGCAGGCCCCGTAGCCTCGGCCGCTACCAAAAAAGTCGAGACGATCTTTCTGCACTGAAATGCATCTTGTGTTTCCTCTGGCCTCCAATTTACGCACCTGCGGAAAAATCGTTACTTTGCCGCGAAATCATTGCAAAAACACCGATCTAAGGGCTTTGATTTAGTGAAGCGATGAGTTTTACTATCTAAGGGCATTTCGGAGTGCATTGGACTTCTGGCGAAGTCCACGGGTTTCGAAAGCCTTCGGAGAGTTTTTTGAACATTGAATGAACGAGTAGAACATGCCACGATTTTTTGAGAAGACGCTTCTAATCCTCTTGATGGGGTTCACCGTGTTTGCAATCGGTTGCGAAACAACTGATTACGAACCGTTGATCATGAAAAAGAAGCTGAAGGAACTGGAAGCCAAAATTGATTCGCTTGAAAAAGAAGTTTCTGAGCTCAAGGGTACCGAAGAATCGACCGATTCTTCTGCCAGCTCAGAAGAAGATGCGGGAGCAAGCAACGAGACTGGTGCCGCCGACACCCGTTCGGCGATGGCAAGCGAAAGCCTGGAAAATTTTTTAATCAAAGACGATTCGGGTTTGGTCGTACAGGCCGATCTGACCAATTCCCGGCAGCTTGAATCGTCGGTCTCGAAGCTTGCCGGGTTTAAGCATCTAAAAAAAATTTTCCTCGACGGCAGTAGAGCAACCGCTTCAACATTTGAGTCACTGGGACGAGTTTCAAGCTTAGAGCACCTGGAGATCGCGGGCTCCAATCCCTCCCCAGGCGATCTGGCAGAATTGAAACAACTTAAGGGCCTGAAATTCCTTCAGCTTGCCAAAGCCACTTTGTCAAAAGAGGCAGTCAACGAGCTGAGCGAATTTCCGGCCCTTGAGCAGATTCGATGCGCCCAGACAAACGTAGGCGATGCTGAGCTAAAGCTTCTCGAAAACCTCAAAACACTAAAGGCGATTGATTTAAGCCAATGCGATGGCGTCACCGTTGACGGAATCAAGTCGTTGACCAAGTGCCCCAAGCTGACGTTTCTCAAAGTATCAGGGGACGCGATTGACAATGATTGCATGACTGAGGTCGGAAAAATCAAATCGCTTCGAGTGCTTGGTATCAACGACACCAGCGTAGGCGACGAGGGAATTGCGGAGCTTGCCGACTTAAATCTTTCTGAAGTCCAAATGACTCGGACCAAAGTCGGCGACGATGGAATCAAAGTTCTTTCAAACATGGAGAACCTCAAGTCGCTCAATCTACGCGACACCAAACTGACTGACACAGCAGTCGGCTACATTTCGAGCTTGAAGAAACTGACTAAACTCGATCTTAGTGAATGCACGACGCCCGGAATTACTGACGCTTGTGCTGCTGAGATTGCCAAGATGAAGAATCTCAAGTCGTTGAATCTCTGGGCGACCCGCTTTTCTGACGAAGGCGTCAAGGAACTGATTGGGCTCAAAAAACTGACTCGGCTGAATCTGGACAAAACCAATGTTACGGACGATAGCGTGGCGATGTTAAAAAAAATGCCTCAGTTAACCTGGCTTCATCTCGGTAAGACAAAGATTACTGATCGAGAAAAGAACGTGCTGAAGGGACTTAGGAAGCTCAAGTACCTAAACATCTCCTTCACAAAAATTAGCCAGGACGGATACTCAGATATCTCCAATCATCTCGGAGAGCTGGGCTGCGAAATCGTCGCTCCGTAGCGGCCTGGTCATCCTGTCCATCTGGCGATCCTGTCCAAGAAAATCCTCATGCAGTTAGTCACGCAAAAAAGAGTTTGACGGGATAATAGGATCAACAGGATGAAGAAACCATTCACGATCTTTGACGCTGTTTCAATCTGAAACAACCACTGGCCACCAACCAGAAAATTAGACTCGTAGCACTGATCAAACTGACAATTGCTCCGATCACGAATCCGGTGGGCAGATAATAAAATTCGACCTCGTAATCTCCGGCAGATTCGAAATCCAGAAACAACGTTTCTTGCTGGCGATCTACAACCAGTTCGCGCTGATAGCTTGAGGCTTCGGTTGCTCCTTTGTCGATCGTTTTGATCTTCGCTGACCACCCCGGTTCTGCAATCCGGCCAAAGGCTAGCGCCCCCGGCGCTTCAGCGCAAAATCTTACCGTAACTCGATTACTCGAAAAGGAAGTAATCTCAACTGGAGTCTGCGCAGATTCCCCGTCCGATGGTTCATCAGGAAGCCAAATGACTGGAGCAACTTGAGAGTTTCTTGTTGAGACACTCTGAGGATCTTTTCCAATTGAGCCGGGACTTCGAATCGTATTGTTGGACAACTCGTGATCCACGGCATTTTCGAAAAAGCTCAATTCTTGCTCGTAGTAGCTTGGCCACACCGAGCAGAAACTTCCAACCAGTGTCAATCCGTGCTGGAGATGATGTTTCGGATACAGGCTTTCCCGCTGCCATGTGACGACTTCTTCCAGTCGCTCCTGGGACGAACTTTGCCCCCAACTCAACGGAGGTTCCGGCTGATAGCGATTGCGAAATAGCCAAAGAGGCCCTTGGTCGGTTTGACTGGATTTTAAAGTTTCGATTGAAGCGCTAATTTTGGTTGGCGTTTGGAAAACTGAAGCCGGAACCTCGGCCAGCATCCAGCGATTGGCCACCGATACGTCGACCAGCGTCAGCAGCACCAATCCGAGATGAGCCAAGCCGATAGATTTCCGCTTTGATGCGGATCGATAAAAACGAGTCGCAAGCAGAAAACTCAAACACGCCAACCCGCTCACCAACACTGATTGAATCAGCCAAAACGTCGCCGAGCTCAATGCTCCCTGCGAATCGTAGGAGCCGAAAAATATGTCATCGAGCGAGATAATGGAATGAGGCAGCGAACGGGGATCGACCGGAATCATTTGGCGAACCACAACAAACTGCAGCAGCGAGATGACTGCAAAAACAGAAAACAAAATTGCACACTTGCGCAAGTGAAGCCTTCGCAAACTGATGCCTGCCAAAATCGACAACGCCAAACTGGCAATCACAAACAGCTTTGCCGGATATCGAAATGCGAAGTACTTTGGCAAAAACATTTGCATCAGCCAATAGACCCCACCGACTTGCGGCCCAACGGTAGGCATTGGGGTCGAGCCCATCGATGGCTGGGGTTGGGAAAAGAGTTCGTAGTAAAGCCAAACCGGACCATACCATCCAAGTGAGCCGATCAAGAAAACCAGCAACAACCAGGTCAACCAGACGTTCTTACGGCGACGCCCCACAAGCCTGAGTCCAGTCAGACCAAACAATGCCACCAACACACCCATGTAGACCGATGGTATCCAAATCCGATCGGCCCCGGGAAACCGATTGGTCCAGCGTTGGTTAACCGGAAAGGGCTGGCCGCAGAAGTTTGGCCACAAAAGCTCCAGCATCGACCACGGCTCTTTGCTGAATTGGTAAGCATGGTCAATCGTTCCGTCTGGCTCACCGATCAAATCGTAAGCTGTCTGCCCGTCCACCGGAAGGTTTAACGCGGCTTGGAATAAATTCGCTGGTTGGCTTGGATTGGTCCGTTCGCTTCGCTGCGACCACTGGTAGGTAGGAATGATCTGGATCGCGGCAAGCAGACTTGTTGTCAGCACCAATACGCTCAGCAGTGTTGCGCCGCGAGCCAGAAATTCCCAAGCTCGTTTTTCTCGCGATTGCGTTCTGCTCCCGCGCCGCCGGATCCTCCAGGCTTCCCATAAAATCGTGGCCGTAGCAATCAGTCCAACGTGATAGGTCATTTGCGGGTCGCCGCCAAGAATCATCAATGCACAACACCCCCCTGCCCCGACTGCGAACCGTACACTCCTGGCACGGACCATTTTCCAAACACAACAGATCGCGACGGGTAGCCATGCCGCGCTGATCAAAAAAATTACATTGGTTACCTGGAACAGGACCGCTCCTCCAAAAGCGTATCCAACTGCGGCCAAGGTCGCCCCCGGCTTGGAAGCACGAAGTGTTCTAGCCAGAAAATAGGTTCCCGCGGCCGCAATCGGGATGTGCATCGCAAGGTAGATTCCGTAGCGCGATGGGTAGGAAAGAAATCGGCAAAAGAAAATCAGCTTGCCAGGGTAGAATACGCTGGTCGAACCATCGCCTACCACAGGCATTCCATAGTTGCAGTAGGGATTCCACAACGGGATTTCACCGCTGGCCCATTGGGCGTCGATCCACTCAAAAAGCGGATAGTACAAATAAGCCGAGTCCCGAAATCCGCAGACAGTCGTTCCAGTCATCATCGGCCCAAAGAGCCAAAGCCATGCGACGCCAATGAGTATTGCCGGCCAATAGAGCGTCGCAAATCGGATAATGGGATTGCTGCTAGAGATTTTCATCAGGTGTTTCGGCGCAGAATCCAGTTTGTCCAAGCCGCTTTAAGTTACCCTCCCTCTGGGGGCTCTTCGTCAAGTTTTGTGGCTCAATCCAACTGAAAGAAGTCACCCTCCCTCTGGGAGGGTCGGGAACGCAAGTGACCGGGGAGGGTAAAGCGGTCTCATTTTTAACCTTAAAAAACATAAACGAAAACCATTTCTGGAGCCCTAAAGCCTTAGCCTATCGAAGGAAAACTTACCCTCCCCGAGCGTGTCACCTAGCGGTGACAGCTCGACCCTCCCAGAGGGCCCAGAGGGAGGGTGGCATTATTTGTTCTCAATCACCCACTAAATTCCGCGAAGAGTCCCCAGAGGGAGGGTTAGTGTCTTTT